>JBKICP010000169.1:0-8771 GCA_046567085.1 Acidobacteriota bacterium | reverse complement strand
GAATGTAAGCATCTCCCACAATGTGGTAGAAGGGCAGCACCAGATTCACGCCGGAAAGCGGGCGCACCCACTCCATCGGCACCCAGTTGGCGCCCTTCGACAGCAGGCCCAGGCTCATCGCGCCGTCGGCCCCAGCGCACCCAGTTGCTGCCTGGGCGCTACCGGCTTCCTCTTTTCTCCGGAAAGCCGCAGAATCAGATTGGCCAGCCCCTTGAACATCGTCGCCTGCCCCCAGTGCAGCATCGGCGTCTTTGCCTTGATGCCCAGCGGATATTGCCGGTAGTGGAAATACCCGCGACCGTCCTGCATATTTCGGATCGTCCAGTCCGCCACCTTCATCGACAGCGGCAGCGATTCCGGATCTTCCGGCGCAAAGTACGCCAGACTATCGATCGCCTGCGCCGCACACTGAATATCGATCGGATACGGCCGGTTGTTGTAATACTTCGGCCGCCCCGACGGCTCAAAGAAGGTCTCGATGTAGTAGCGCAGCCCGCGCTTCATCTGCTCGGAGAACTCTGTGTCGCCGGTGTACTCGATATAGCACTTCAGACTGTCCAGGTTATATCCCGTGTGGAAGTTGTCCACCCACTCCCACTGCGCGCCCTCCGCATACCACCAGGACCCATCCGGACGCATCCGCAGGCAGCTGTACTCCATCGCGGAGCGCGCTACATCCTCATAGTCCTGCCGCCCCAGATGATGCGCCGCACGCGCCAGCGCCGCTGCCCCCAGCATGTTGGCATTGTGGATGGACTCCTGCTCGTGCATGAAGTAACTCAGGCAGTTCCCCTGCGGCGTGCGTTCTCGCGGCAGCGCCATGATCCAATCGCAGGCGCTTCCGGCAATATCCAGGAACCACTCATCCTGCGACTGCTCGAAGGCCTCCAGGTAGGCCTGCGCGATCAGGCTGGTCCACACAATGATGCTGTCGTCCTTCGAGTACGACCCGCCGCGGCTGGAAAACGCGAAGAAATTCGCCCAGCTGTGTTTGTCGAACTTCTGCGATTTGTGCGCATCCAGCCAGCGCAGCATCTCGACAGCCTTTTCCCAGTACTCGTCGTTATCCGTCGCGCGGCGCAGCAGCAAATAGCCCCACGCCATCAGCCCGCGACCCTTGGTCGAGTCCAGCGGCCTGATGCCGATCAGCGGCCGATAATTAATGGGCGACTGCCGCACCGCCTGCTGCAGGATGCGCTCGGCCAGCAAATTCCCGAATGTCAGCGCACGCAGCGGACTCGACAAACCATCGAATGGCTCGTAGCCCTTGTAGTGATGCGATTCAACCCAGGATTGCACAGCCGAGACGCTGGCGATGTACCGCTGCAGAGCCGCGTCTGAGTTCCCAGGCGCAGTTGTAGGAGAGATCGTTGCCGTTCCCATGGGTATCCCTTCAAAAGATCAGGTTCTGGTCGATTAACGCGTCAGGCGCGCGTCAGGTAGGTCACACAAGACAGAAATCCATCAAACATGCCTTCGATCGAGGCATTCGCCAGAATATCCCGCCGCGCATTGGACGACATCCGGCGGCGTTGTTCATCGTTGTCCAGCAGCAGGAGCAGGCGATCGCGCAGAGCTGCGCGGTCATCCTCGCCCACCATAAAACCGTTTACGCCATCCTGCAGATATTCGATCTCCGGCGGCTGATTGCCAAGTTCGGTCACCATGGGCAGCCCCCAGTAGAAGGCCTGATTCAGCCCCAGTCCCACGTGTCCGGGGATCGAGCAGATATCGGCCATTTTGAAAATCCGGCTGATCTGGCGATTTTCAGGATCGTGCACTTCGCCAAGATAGAACGTGTTCGTCGGATGGATGCGCGCGCGCAGTTCGTCGCTCAGTCCGGAACCAACGATCACCAGACCCGTGTCCTTGCGGTCGAGATCCCGAAACATCTCGATCAGATGATCGACCTTCTTGCGATTCTTCTCTTCCCCAATGCGGCCCGCGAACAGGACCACTTTCTCGAACGGAATGCCCAGATCCCGCTTGATCTCCTCCTTCGACTCCGCAATCGGAGGGAAGTCCTCGAAGTTGATCGTGTTGTTGGCAATGAAGACTTTGTGATGCTGCCGCTCCGGAATAAAGCGTTTCAGCGACGACGTATAGAGAATCAGCCCGTCGCTGATCAGGTGCAGATAGTCGAAGAACGCATTGCGTACCCGATTATCGACATCGTCCAGGTTCCGCGCCTTGGTCCATAAAGCCACCGGAATTCCCGTGACCTTCAGCCAGTGGATCAGCGGCCACAGAACCTTATCCTTCATATGCAGAAACAGGATGACCGCATCCGGCCTGAACTTTTTGATCTCTTCCCGATAGCCGGAGAAGCTGAAAGGCCGCTCCGTGAACCGGAACTGACATTGATTCTGATTGGTCCGCTGCATCTCGTTCGAAAGCACGGCAAACTCCCACCCGTGCTCGCGAAAATGCCGCCAGAAGTAGTTATAGACCGAGACTCGGTAATGCATGACGCGGTTGGAAATCAGCAGTACCCGCCGGGTGGGCTCAGGCATGGCTGCGCCCCTGCCGTCGGTTACAGCCGGTGATTCGACCGCGCTACCAGCAAATGCCATAGTAGTGACTCTTCACCGCGTTGCTTTCGACAATCCTTACCAGGTCGACGACCGTCTGATCCGGGCGCGACATCTGCGTAAGAACTTCGCGAAACTTATCGCTCGGATTGCTCACAATCACCACGTCCGATTCGGCCATCAGTTCCTCGGCCGATGAACGCATCAGCGACGACACGTGCGGGATTTCTTTCTCGATATATTCCTTGTTCGCTCCCACCAGGCGTGCAATCGAGACGAACTCGTCGTAGATCCCCACCTTGAAGCCCTTCCCAATCATCGTCTCAATGACATCCAGAATTGGGCTCTCGCGCAGATCATCCGTACCGTGTTTAAAACTAAGTCCGAGGAAGCCGAGAGATTTTCCCTTGTACCCCTGCAGCAGCGTCGTTACGCGCTCCACCTGCTTCCGATTGCTCGTCAGCAACGAGTCGAGCAGCGGCGTCGCGATATCCATGCTTCGCGCATGATAGGTGATCGCCCGCAGATCCTTCGGCAGGCAAGAGCCACCAAAAGCAAATCCCGGCTTCAGATAATAAGGCGACAGGTTCAGCTTGGTATCCATGCAAAAGATCTTCATTACCTCATGGCTGTCCGCCCCAGCGGCCTTGCAGATATTTCCGATTTCATTAGCGAATGTCACCTTCACAGCATGGAAAGCGTTATCCGCGTATTTCAGGCTCTCCGCCACACGAATCTTTGTGCGGATCAGCGGCGCCTCGATACCGGTGAAGAGGTTAGCGACACTCTCCCCCGCGCGGCAGTCCAGTTCTCCGATCACCGTCTTGGGCGGATGGAAGAAGTCCTTCACCGAAGTGCCCTCGCGCAGAAATTCAGGGACCATACAGACCCCGAAATCGCTGCCGGCCTTCTTGCCCGAACGTGCCTCAAGAACCGGAATCACCGCCGTCTCCACCGTCCCCGGCAGAACCGTGCTGCGAATTGCCACCACGAAGTAGTCCTTCTTGGCAGCAAGCGCGGACCCGATCTGCTCGCTCACCCGCTTGACCAGTTCGGTGGACAGACTGCCGTTCGCGCTGCTCGGCGTGCCCACGCAGACCAGCGCCACATCGGTGGCCGCGATCGCATCCTGCCACGACTCGGTCGCACTGAAGGCGCCTGACCTCGTCACTCCCGCCAGCAGTTCCGAAAGACCGGTTTCAATTACCGGCGGAAGTCCCTGGTTAATCAGCGCGACCTTGGCTGGATTCGCATCCACGCCGATCACGTGGTGGCCCATCTGCGCCAGACACGCTCCGGAAACCGAACCCACATAACCAAGGCCGAAAACTGAGATCCTTGTCACTTTCTCTTCTCCTTCAATCCCGGTAAATCCCAATCGCGCAAGGATAATGCAATCACTTCAGAAGTTACGCTGGGCTGATCGCCCAATGCCCAGCATCGCACCCAGTCGCGAGAGATGATGGCAATCTTTAATCAGATACTTCATCCCCAGATGCTCGCCGGCAACAAACAGAAAGGGTAGTGCAATCGTATACAGCACAGCGGCGGTCAATGCCTGGGCGGCTACCCCCGCTCTGGCTGCCAGGGAGGGTCGCTCCATGGAGTATCGCAGCGAAACACGCCCCTGATGCAATGCCCTCTTCAGGTGATAGCTCCGCGTCAGCCGCGACGCCGGTACCAGTTCGTAAGCCGGCGCTTCCTCACACCACACAAATTTCTTGCCTGCCTCGGCTGCGCGCCGAAAGAAATCCACATCTTCACCACCGCTCCCATAAGCAGGATCGAACTTTAGCCCTTCTTCGCGAAGAATGCTGCCTCGCAGCAGGACATTTCCGGTGCGCGTCTGCCGCCAGTGCAACATTGTCCCGGTGGGGTACGCGGGCCGCTCGCAGATGCGACTCTTGACCACCCATGACGGAGGCTTTCCTTCAAAGTAAGGTCGAACCGGACCCAGGACCGCATCCGCATCGCTCGCCTGCAGCGTTTCCAGCATGCGCAGTAACCAATCGTCCCGCGGCACCTCATCGTCGTCGATAAATGCCAGCAGATCGCCCGCGGCCAGGCTGACAACACGATTTCTTACCAGCGCGAAATTCCGGGTTGATTCAACCGCATAATCGATCCTCAGGGATAGATCGTTTCGCAATCTGTCGATCAGGCTCCGAGCGCTCCCCGCTTCATCGTTATCCACCACCACACAGGAAAACGCAAACAGCCCCTCGGTCTTCTGTGCGGCCACGGCCCGCAAAAGCTTCTCCAGCAAATCCTGTCGCTTATAGGTACAGATGCCGACGCTGATCGACGTCAATCCCATCGCTTGATTGGCTTCGGTCTGATCGGCCACTGCCGCCTCTGCCTGAGTAACTGTATAAGGCATGTCTAGGTCCGCTGCAGGCCCGGCACGGAGAAACGCAGCCTCAACCTTCCAAAGGCTTCCACAGAGTGGCAGCACAGACTCCGATAAAAGCCATTTGGGCTCGAAATGGGAGCTTCACTGACGGCTTCCGTTGAATCGACCGCGGCCCATGGCGATACTTTCGCACGAGCCTTACGCTTGACAGCAGCCGGCATATTGATCGCCGCCATCAGCAGAAGGAACCACATGAAGTGCGTACCCTTGAGATAGCTGGTCTCCGTGAAGTTATTGATCACGATACTCAGCAGCAGAATCAGCCGCAGGCTTCCATACTGGAAATCCGTCTCCAGATGGTCCAGCGCTCCCGCAAACGCCGTGACCAGCATACAAATCATGATCGCTTCCCCGACCAACCCCAGTTCGGCATAGATATCGATGTAGCCGTTGTGCCCTTCTTCCGGCCGCCATTGCGGCGTCTTCGCCGACCAGTTCGGCATCGGATAGCGACCGTATCCGATGGGCCCAACCCAGTAAGCCCCCATGCCAACCCCAAAGATCGGCTGCTTCGCCGCATTGTTCAGAACATCCTCCCAGATCAGAGTGCGATCCGTGAGGGTCATATCACGGCCAGTTGCCTGCAGGACCAGTTTGACGGGGGTGGTATCGAGGGCGTCGAACACCATGTACACGATTGGTGTGAGTACAATCGCGGAAACCGCGGCGACCAGAATCATCCGCTTCGCGCGCTGTGCCTTTTTCCTGATCAACTGCAGCGAAACCAATACCATCGAGCAGATCAGGAATCCAACAATCGAGGAACTGCTGTGCACATTCTTCGAGCCATGCAGAAGGTAGAGTGTCACCAGCAGCACAAAACCTTCCACCATCACCCGGCGGAAGAGTTTCTTCGTCTTCCTGCGGTTCGGCCACTCATGAAGAATCTCCCAGAAGAGAAAGAGCCCGCCGCACAAACAAACCTGCCCGAGGCTGTTCTTGTCCGTAGATAAGCCGATCCATTCTTCATACACGCCGCTCCAGTCGTACGCCACGCCGATGTTTCGCATCCATCGGATGGTGTAGAGCGACAGCGGAAGAATCAACAGAAACAACCGTCGCAACAGGGAGCGGATCGCCTCCAGCGGATTGCGCTCCGTCAGCACAACCAGAACCATCTCCAGGTTGCCCATGGAGCGAATGCAGCGCCGCACCGTCATTCCTGGATAGTTGGACCAAATGACGCTCAGCGCCATATAGGCGAACAGAACCAGAATCCATTTGTTGTTCAGCAGAATTCGCTTCGTCTGATTCCAGCGCCGGCCCAGAACCCAGAACCCCAGCAGCATCAGCGTGATCATCAGCAGGCGATCGACCGGACTCCCGCCCAGGTCCGAGTTCGTCGCCTTCATTCGGTCCCAGGCCATCCACGTCGACAGTTCCCGCGTGCTGTCGAAGAAAAGCCAGATAAATGGCACCCAGAGCCAGAAGGAGGGTTTCTCGCGCCGGGCCACTGCGGACTTCTTTCCCGCCGCGGGAATCGTCTGTGCCTGAAGGCTGCTCAATGAATTTCCCGTTCTCCCACTCAGGCGGCCACTCCGTTGCGCTTCTTCTTCGCCCTGCGCCACACCAGAATCAAACCAATCAGTATGACCCCAAACCCCGCTTCCGCGCCGTGGTTCCAGGTGCTCCGATTCGCGACATAGGATCGAATGAACCATCTCCCCGCAGACGATCGCGACACGACGTCGTCACGAAAATCGGAAAGATGCCGCAACGCAGCAACGCGGAGAGAGTGTTTCGAGATATCCACCTGGCTGAGCACCAGATCGTTTTGATATACCACTGCGACTTCTCGCGAGGCCCCTGCCTGGATCGGTACCTGCAAACGCAGCCAGCCATTTTCAAGGGTATACGGCTGAACCTGACCATCCACTGTCACTTTGAAAGGATCTGCGCCATTCTCTTCTTTCTCCAGATAGAAGACCCCGTCGTGTCCAGTCGAATTGGTCAGGCTAGCCACTGCGGAAAACAGGTTCACATCATAATTCCCGTCATCGCGACGTTTCTCCAAGTACAGGTGCTTCGTAATCTCGCCGAGATTGCTCCACTTTGTATCCGGTTGAAGTCGATTCACCTCATCGGCGAAACGATCGAAGTCGCCAATCCCGTTCGCGAAGAACGCTTCGTGGCAATAGAACAACATCGGATTGCCAAGAAAGGCATCCATGGCAAGCAGCCAGTGGGGAAACGTTTCTTCCGCGGAGTAGCGGCGCACGCTCGGGAAATCCGCGAATGCCAGCGTCATTGGGCGTAAGCCTATCTCCGGATCCGGAGGCGGCGCCGCGACATCCGACGGGATGTTGATCGTGTTCACAGTCGCCCAGTAGTTATACCGTTTCAGCGCGCCAAGCGTTGCCTCCGGTGACATCTTATGTGGAAACACCATGACCGGGTCCCACGGCAGGCCCGTCAGCCGATGAAACTCCGCCATCCGCGCCAGCCCCTGCTTCATATCTGCGATCTGTCCGGACAGCGGTCTCGTCGACACCGGCCCGAACTCCTGATGGTCGTGGTTGTCCCCATGAACGCTGATGGAATAGCGATCCGGATGCTCACGGAACAGCTTGACCAGCTGTGGCTGGCTGCGATCATAGTTCCACGGGATAAACGCCAGCGTGGTGTGGAAGTTATGCTCCTGCATCTCATGCAGCAACGCATAGTAGTCCACATAACCATAGGGCTGGCGCAGCCAGATATCATCGATCGTCAGATTGGCAAAATGCTCGGGATAATGCCACGCGCGGTCTCCCGCTGCGCTGTGAAGAAACAGGATTTCCGGGGCAATGACCGGGAAGAGGAAAGGGCTACCCAACAAATCGTCGGATATCTGTGTGCCCTCCTCGGCCGGCGCTGTCACAAAGAAGACTTCGCGCCCGTCGACATTTGCGTCAATCAGAACCGGATACTGCGAGTTGCCGTCGCTAGCGGCGATGAGCCAACGCTCCCCACCGTCTTTCTTCGCATTCAGATACCGAACACTGCGCTCCTGAGTCGGGAGTTTCTCGCCGCCGAGTTCGCGCGTCACCGAATTGTTGCCCGCAACCAGATAAGAAGCATTTGCCCCGACGGTCGCTTTTCCAGCCCCCTGAACCAATCCATTGGACCACTTCTGCAGGACATCCGCATGCGTCTGTTCGTCGATCCCGGCGATCATCACCGGCATCTGCTTTCTGGCATGGTCAATGACGCTTAGCAGGCGGAGCCCATCCGGACTTTGCACCGCGTTCGCAGTAAGAATCACCGCGATTGTCTGCGGATCCACGATCGCCTTTGCCGCTGCTTCGCCGGCGCTCGCATCACCTACCGTAACAGTATGAACGTCGATCCCATAGACTCGCGCAGCCGCCTCGACCTGCTGCCGCGTGTAGCTCGGTGAAGCCTGGCTGTCCACAAACACAACATCGCTGCACCAGGCTGCCCGCGCCGCAATCAGACTCACAACAGTGGCAACAGCGAATTGGAACTTCCGGTTCTTCAAAAAACGAAAAGGCAACACAACATCTCCAGACGGGCTATGCCGTACGTTCGGCGCTCTGCGCCAGGCTCTCTTCCGGACGGGACATCAGACGAAGATAAAGTTCTGCCTGCGCTTGCGGATTGTATTGCTGATAGAACCGGAGCGCGGACCGCGCCTGGAGTTCGCGCTCCTCACGGCTCCGATACAGCGCCACAATCGCGTTCGCCATCTCCTCGACATCCTCCGGCTCATAAAAACGGAGCATCGTCTCATCGAAGTAATACTGGATAACTTCCAGACGAGGCGCCACCACCGGAATGCCCAGATAGACGTACTCCAGCAGCTTGACCGGCAGCATATATCTGTC
>JBKICP010000168.1:0-14303 GCA_046567085.1 Acidobacteriota bacterium | reverse complement strand
TAAACGGCAGACGCCATCTGGACCAAAGTCACCCATCCGACTCCCGGCATGGAAAGTGCCAACGCCCTTCGCTGCGGCCACCCCTGACGAGCCACGATCGAACGCACAGCGGTCGCACGCGCAACGTTTGCCCCTCAAAGGACTCGCGGGCCGTTGCCGCCCCGTTCCTGACGCCACACCCAATCGTTCAGGTCTGAGACACGAAAGCGCCAGTACTTGCCGATGTGACGCCCTGGGATCTCGCCGAGGCGTGCTTTCTTCTTGAGCGTCTTGGGGTGCATGCGCAGAAGCGCGGCGGCTTCGATTGCATCGAGCAGCGGCTCGAATTCGATCACCGGCAAACGGCTTTGAGCAGTAGTTTGAGTAGAGCGCGATATGATGGAAAGCGTCATCCTGACCTCCGATGACGCGATCATGGGCGCGTTTTATCTATGTGTCCAAGGCTTTCTTCGTCGCGGTTGGTGCGCAAAAGACAACAACAAAAAGCAGTCGGGAGCCAGAGGGAATCTTCGGGCATTCACGGTCATCGCAACGATCACCAAAATTCAGTGCGTGGATAATCGCCGTCAGATCCCTGAAGCCGCCCGACATCCCGGTACTAATCTGCTGCCGCAACCACAGCACCCAAATAAAGAACGGCAACATGCGTCCCACCAACATGAGTGCGGCAACCAGGAAAGCGATCGTTGCCTACATCCGGTCGATGCCGTCACCTCCGGACGCTCAATAGCGATCCGCGTCCATGATTCAGCAGGAACGATTCTTCGTGGGCGGCACAAGCGACGAGATCAGCGCCGCAAAGCCGCGGGACAGAATCCCACTTGGGGAAATGGTCTGAGGTGACCGCCACCGGCCATAATTGGTCCGCCGCAAGTTGCTTTTTGCAAATCACATGCAACCTTTTCGGGATGTGATCAATAGTGACCAGCATCCGGACTGCGCCACCCGCATAATCAACCAATCTACCCAGGCACCAGCATCATCCAGAGGTGATCGCAATGAAAGAAGACCATCGAATTTTGATAGTGGACGACGAGCCGGCCATTCACGAGGCGCTCGCGCTGCTGCTGAGCGCGCAGGGTTACAGCGTCGGCACCGCAGAGCACGGCTTCGATGCTCTTCTCCAGCTCAGGAGTGTGAATCCGGAACTCATCGTCTCTGATCTCAACATGCCCCAGATGTCGGGATTCGAGCTTCTCTCTGTTCTGCGGCGTCGCTTTCCCGAAATTCTGGTGATAGCCATGAGCGGCGCCTACGAGTCCGGGGATCATGTCCCCGGCGGCGTGATTGCCGACGCCTTTTACGCGAAGGGGCTGCATGATCCGCAGGACCTCATTCGCACCGTCGCGGACGTGATCCGAAACAAAGCGGAGCGGGCGATGAATCATCACCGGCAGTCGGCCCCAGTGTGGATACCACGTAACGGCAAGGATTCGCACGGGGTGCCGTTTATCGTGCTGACCTGCACCGAATGTTTGCGATCTTTCCCTATGAGCGTCCTGCACGAGAATCTGCAGGAGATACAGGAGACGCCCTGCCTGTTCTGCCGCACACCGGTCCGCTACATCATCGACTTTTCGCTCTCGGTTGCTTCACCCGATGCCCGTGCCGCCGGGACGGCAGATGACGGTCAACTCGCCGGCGCTCGAATGTGAAAGCGCGGGCAGAGAACTGCAGAGGGAGGCCGTATTCAGGCTTATAATCCTCACAGGTGGCCTGTTCTTCGAGTCAGGAGCGGATGTGCAGCTAACGGCCAAAAGCTGCTTTCCGGGACGGGGCGATTCGAATGGCTGAGCCGAAGAAGATCGCCTTTGACGCCGCCGCTTTCCTGGCGAAAGCCGGACTGGGGCGAAGAATCGTTGAATTGAACCCAGGCGAACACTTCTTCTCTCAGGGTCAACCCGCGAGTTCCATTTTCTATCTCCAAAAGGGCCGGGCCAAATTGACCGTCGTCTCAACCCGGGGAAAGGAGGCGACCGTCTCGCTTCTCACTGTTGGTGACTTCGTGGGAGAGGAGTCGCTTGCGGCAGTGGCAGGATTGCGGCTGGCTACCGCTATAGCCATTACCCAGTGCAGGGCCCTGGCAATTGAACGCCAGGAAATGATCCGCCTAATGCACGAGGAGCATACGTTCTCCGACCTGTTCGTCAAATTTCTGCTCGCCCGCAGCATGCGCACTCAGGCCGATCTGGTCGATCAGCTCTTCAACTCCAGCGAGAAGCGTCTGGCGAGAATTCTTCTGCTGATGGCCGAATTCGGCCAGCCGGGTCATCCGGAATCGCTAATTCCGAAGATTTCGCAGGAGACACTGGCGGAGATGGTTGGCACCACCCGCTCCCGCGTCAGTTTCTTTATGAATCGCTTTCGCAAGCTGGGATTTATCGATTACAACGGAGGCATTCACGTTCACAAGTCGCTGCTGAATGTCATCCTCCACGACAAATTGCCCGGTCAGAACGCGGAGAAGCCCCCGATTGAGGACTCTCCGCGCAGTCAACCAAAACCGAGCAGACCCGTCTGACGGGAGCACAGCGCTCGGGCAATCATGCGTTGGCTGTACCTGGTTCGGGGAGGTGTCCCATTTTCGCGACAACCAGCACCTCCAGCAGCGTGGCGGTGTGACGAACGTTCCCCGAAATGGTGATAAGCGCGTCGCAGACGATGGGATGTTCTTCCGCCAGAGTGTCGAGACGATCGCTTATAAGGTGGAGTTTCTGAGCCTCGTGCAGAATTGCAGACGAAGGCATTGCATACCCGATTTCCTGAGAGCCTAAGAAGAGGAGAACTTCAGGTGGGCTGACTTAGTTCAGGAAGCCTGAAAGGCGGCCGCAGGACAACGTCGGAACCCGACTTCCCCCACGATTACCGCTAATACGATCATACAGGGCCGCCGCGCCTTCGTTTTTTGGGCGGGTAGTCCCGCAGCTCTGGCGGGGTATCCTCAGCGTCTACTATTGAGCAAAACGCTGCCGCGACAACCATCGCCATGATCGCCACACTGTAACGGGCACGATGCGCCGCGATTCGCTCTACCGGAAGACTCCCAACAGATAGCAGACCAGCAGGATCAGTAGCACGGTGCCCAGTCCTATGCCTCCGCCTCCGCGATAGCCCCAGCGGCTGTAACCAAAGTATCCGCCGCCAAGGCCGAAGATCAGCACAAGAACGATAACGAGAATCAACATTGGAAACCTCCTTCACTACATAGCGCGATGCACGTTGATGTCAGAGCTTAGATGGGACCGGGCGTCGGCGCCCGGACCAGTTCCTCAAAGAGCCAGCGATATTGGACCATCGCAGCGCGCAGGTCCTGCGTGCTGACTGCGTCAGTGGCCAACCGTGCAGCGACACCGTGCGCGGAGCGGTAGTACTCGACCAATTGCGGATGACTGACGGAGACGTCGGCGGCGCGCTGACGGAAGTCGGACGCCGGATAGCCGCGGGTCTGCAGCAGTGAAGTAACCAAATCCTCTGCCTCCGCGATGGCTTCCTTCGGGTGGTCGACAAAGCGGGATTGCAGTTTGCGCCAGCCCGCAAGGAAGTGTTCCCGCTCCGCGGCGCCCAGTTCGCGGAGCTTCAGCCCTTCGACCCGTCTGTCGTAATCCGCCAGTTTCGCTTGTGCCTTGCGTCCGGATCTATACGGGAGAACAACGCCGCCGTGCTGCGGCCCGATGTCGGTGAGCAGGTCCGCGGCGGATTTCCTCGCTTTTCGCGCGAACAGCACAACGCCGGCGAAGATGATCAGAACAACCAATACCGCGGCGAATATGAGTGTCGGATTCCTCAACGCGGGATCCATTTCCCCTCCTCGGCTTTGAACGGGAACTCAGGGGTAGAGTCTGGTTCAAGAGGCCTCCCCGCCCGGCCAGGGCACTCAACTGGAGCGAGTATGGAGCAGACAGGCTCCCGAGGCTGGTCAGAAAGACACAACTTGCCACATAAGGGAATCCAATTGGCCCGGAAGACCGATGAAGCAGAGCCTTTGCTGTGAGCTCCGAGGCACTGGGATCTGCAAGTTATTGAAAGAGGTCCTCCCAACCGGTGAGAATAGATACGGGAAGCTTTATTGTCCGTACGGTTGTATTACTACTGCTGAAAGCATGGACGGCTACGCAGTCACCCTCCTCAAATGGATCTGAAACCAACTCCATGTGTTCGCCATACAGATTCATGTGTTTGCCTGCGACGTAGCCAAGCTTCTTGATCCGTGCACAGTTCTCGCAAGCCGTCCGAACAACGATGTGTTCCGGAGGGGAAGAGGACATGTATCACCTCGGCGAGTGCGGAGATTCTGGTGCCAGCGGAAGGATCTCCGCACCCGACCTGAATTCCCATTCTCTTCCAACAGACAAACAGGAAGCTGATCTCTCTGATACACAGCAGGTGTCCTCCGGGAGCAACCGAACGCGCGTTCCGCGTCGAGCATCGTGCGCAGAAACCTCTTCCGCGCGTTTCCATTTCGGGGGCCTAAGGAGAGCGCCACAGCAGAGGCGAAGCAGAGCCACTCCGGGAAATCAGCCCCTACTTCTGGGGGCACGGTGCCGCTTCATCTCTGCCATGCCTCGACTGTGCAATATTGATCAGTTTTGGGGCCAGATGGGAGCGCAAAATAGCCCGGTTAGGAATCTGGAAAGCTGGCTCCCCTTGGAAAACATAGAGCAGCCCCCCAAACAGAACCGGACACGTCTAAAAATACTCATAGCCGACGACGAGCGCACAATTGCCGATACGCTCGCAATCATCCTGAGGCAAAGCGGGTTTGAGACTGACACGGTCTACGACGGTCATGCGGCGGTCGAAAAGGCCCGACATTGGAAGCCGAACCTCCTGCTCAGCGACGTAATGATGCCCGGCATAAACGGGATAGAAGCTGCGATCCGGGTGTGTAAGCTGATCCCGGAATGCCGAGTTCTCTTGTTTTCCGGTCACACGATGACGGCTGATTTGCTGGATGATGCGCGCGTGCAGGGGCACCATTTCGAAGTCCTTCAGAAGCCCATTCACCCGGCGGAGCTTCTGGCTCGTTTAGCGAGAAGTTCTGACACTTGCTTACTTCATGCCGAAGGCGTTCCAGCCGAATAGTCCCCGCAATGCAAAGTCCCGGCATGCCGTCCGAGCACACCAGCGGGTGCAGGGACAATGCCAGGCTGCCTAGTCTGCTGGCGATTCGCAGCATAGCGCCATCGATCCAGCGGATAGCCGCCGGTAACGAATCGCGACCGCAATGTGAAAGGTGTCCCACGTATTTACATAAAGATTACCGCTGGGCCGACACTCGCCAGAATGTCCCGGCCATCAGAAGGATAAGGGAGCGAATATGCGACTGACGCGGGTCTTCAGCGGTGACAGGACCTTCACGCAGCCCGTCGTGTGGCTGACGACCCTCGTCATGGTGGCCTTCCATATCGGAGCGGTGGCTGCCTTGTTCCTGTTCAGTTGGAAGGCCTTCCTGCTCGCGATGGTTTTGTGGTGGGTCGCAGGGAGCCTCGGCATCGGCATTGGATACCATCGGCTTCTTACGCATCGAGGCTTCAAGACTCCGACGTGGTTGGAATATGTTCTGGTTGTATGCGGCACACTGGCTTTGGAAGGCGGTCCAATTTTCTGGGTCGCAACGCATCGCATGCATCACCAGAACGCGGATAAGGAAGGCGACCCACATTCTCCACGGGATGGCGGCCTATGGGCTCACATGGGCTGGATCCTCACGGGCCAGACGATGCACAGCGATGCGGCAGCTCTTCTGCCCCATGTTCCTGATCTTCGCAAGGACAAATTCCACGTGTGGATCAGCCGCTGGCACTGGGTTCCGATTGTCGTGCTGGGTGCGCTACTTCTCGTCGTCGGCGGATGGCCATTCCTGTTATGGGGCATCTTCTTCCGTACGGTCATCGGCCTTCACTCCACGTGGCTGGTAAACTCTGCCACCCATATGTGGGGAACCCGGAGATTCCCTACCCGGGATACATCCAGAAACAGTTTCTGGGTGGCGCTGCTCACCTTTGGTGAGGGCTGGCACAACAATCATCACGCCCATCCCCAGGCCGCCCGCCATGGCCTGACCTGGTATGAGCTCGACGTCAATTGGTACGGAATTTCCGCGCTGAGGATGCTCGGCCTTGCTCGGGATGTCAGGGTACAGAAGCTCGTTCGTGGCGAGGACAAGGCAATGGCGGTTCCGCGAACCCTCGTTACACACAGCCGAGGGATGATGTGTCCGGTCACCTCAGTCGTAATCCAGGGGTCTGCTAATCATATCGTCCACCAGGAATCGCGAAGAGCCGAAGCTCATTTTTCTCCTGAGCGGCACTTTTGATGGCGAGAACAGGAAGGAAAGCGGGCGGCCAATGTTCCAGCACGGGCGTGGGTTCGATGGCTGCTCTGAGGCCGCCTGGCAATCGAACGAGGAAAGGACAGGACACGATGAAAGTTCATCTGGTCAATCCCAGCGACAATTCTTTTGGCACGGCTGTGATCACGCCCCGGTGGTTGTTTGTGCTGGCGGCGGCTACGCCGGTGTCCGCGGGCGATCCGCTTCTGGTGGACGAATCGCTGGAGCCAATTGCGCCGGAACGCATCCAGGCGGGGGACATCGTGGGCATCAGCATCCACACCGGGAATGCTCTGCGGGGCTATCAGGTGGGACGGATGGCGCGGGCGCGCGGCGCTTGGGTAGTCTACGGCGGAATCCATGCCACGCTGTTTCCGGAAGAGGCGCTGGAAAGGGGGCAGGCGCACGCCGTGGTCAAGGGCGACGGGGACCTGGCGTGGGCGAAGGTTGTGGGGGACTGCCTCGCCGGGCATCCCAGGCAGGTATATGAAGGTGGCCGTATCGACGGAACGGATTTTCTGGCGGCGCGCTGGGATCTGATGCGGCCGGAGAAATACATGTGGGCGTCGGTGCAGACGATCCGCGGATGTCCGAAGCACTGCTCGTTTTGCAGCGTGTGGCGCACAGACGGGCAAAAGCCGCGGCAGCGGCGGCACCAGAACGTGATCGACGAGATCATTCATCTGCGGCGCATCGGCTTCAAGTTCATTGCACTGGCCGACGATAATTTCTATCCGGTCACGCTCACGGATTTGCGGCTGGCGCGCGAGCAGAACAATCTGGCCAGGCTGGAAGAGCTGACGGCGATCCGCGCGGAGCGGTTCGCGCTGATGGAGGAGTTGGCCAAGCTACCCCAGGACATGGTGTTCTTCACGCAGATTACGATGGAGGCGGGGGAAGATGGTGACTATCTCGACGCCATGCGGAAAGCGAATATCAAGGGTGCTCTGGTGGGCGTGGAGGCGGTAACACCAGAGGGCCTGAAGGCGGTCTTCAAAGACTGGAACTACTCAGGCGAGGCGCTGGCGAAGCAGTTGCAGACGTTCAGGCAGCACGGAGTCCATGTGCTCGGCTCGTTCATCTTCGGCCTGCCCACTGACACGCCCGCGACGTTCGACGCTACGGTGGAAATGGCGATGAAGGCGGGCGTTACTTTTGCCCAGTTTGTGATGATGACCCCGTTTCCGGGCACTGTGGATTTTGGCAAATGGGAAAAGCAGCAGTTGCTGGCTCGCACCATGGTGGGCGATGTGCCGATCACGCGTTATTGGCTGATCCCTTCGGAAGTGCGCCCGAAGATGTTTACGCCGCATCCGTCGATGAACTCGGATGAGATCCGGGAGCGAACCCAGAAGGTGTGGGACCGGTTCTATAACTGGAGCGCGATCTGGGAGCGGTCCGCGTGCTGTCCCGACTGGAGCTCGCGCCTTGCGTTCATCTTTCTGTCGAAGCTCTACCGGCAAATGTACGCGGGGACGGGGATTTCGACGGACAGCGCCCGGCGGAAAAAGTCAAGGAAGTGGGCGCGATGGACCGCGCGGCAGTGCAAGCGCCTGTTCCGGGCGGAGCCGATGCCGGAGTTGCAGTTTCCGAAGTGGGGATTGGCTCTTGATCCGCCGCGTCCCGCCCAGTCGAGCGAGAGCCATAGGGATATGAGCCCATTCGTGATGATCCCGAAGAGCTGAAGGTATAGAGAGTTTGATCCAATCGCTATCCGCAGAGCGGTTGCTCTCCCGTGTTTAAGCTTTCGCTGCGCGCCACCGCACGGAAGGGTTCGCCCATGAGACCGCAGGAGACCGATCTTCGCACAACGATACGGGCCAGGAGGGTGCTGTTCCTCTTTGCTGCGTTCGGCGTTCTCTCGTTCGCGGTCCCGACGGCATCCTGGCAATCTGCCGGCGCTCAGCAAGCGGATGCCCTAGGCCCTCCTGGTCACGCTCCGCTCACCGCAGAGCAGGTGATCCACAATCTTACCCAGATGAACCTTCATCGAGATCAGGCGCTTCATGCTTACCATGCGACCAGAACATATCAGGTGGAATACCACGGTTTTTTTGGAACGATGAGGGCGGAGATGGTGGTGGGCGTGACCTATCTGTCTCCCGGCAGGAAAGAGTTCGTCATTCAGTCGGAGACTGGTTCCAAACTGATTATCGACAAGGTATTGAAGAAGCTCCTCGAGGCGGAAAAGGAAGAATCCCAGCCGAAGATTGAACGGCAGTCCGCGCTGACGGACGCCAATTACGGTTTTACGCTGATAGGGCAAGAAAAAGGACCATCCGGCGGAGTCTATGTCCTTGAAGTAGAACCCAGGAGGAAAGACAAATTTCTCTATCGCGGTCGAATCTGGGTCGACGCGGGAGACTTCGCCGTCGTGCGGCTGAAGGCTGAGCCTACGCAGAATCCGTCTTTCTGGACCCGGAAGGCAGACATCCATGAGGTATACACGAAGGTCAGAGACTTCTGGCTTCCCGCCAGCAACCACAGCGTCAGTGCGATTCGGCTTGGTGGCCATGCCGAGCTGACCATTGAGTACACAAACTACGAAATCACCGACGCCGGGCAGGTGAACGGCCTGGGGTCGCCCCCAACGATTCTCACCGCTGAAAACACTCGTGGGCAGAAATAGTATCGGCTCCTGCAATTTCAGGAGAACTTAGTTAACAGCTTGTGGTTTACCGCGATTTGCCGGCACCGCTGGAGGCGGAGCGGTTCCGCCGGTATTGCAGTGCCTGATCGGCGGGAGCGGAATTGGGTGCTTCTACGCGGCGGCCTGTACAGAATTGAACAGGTTGGGATCATTCGCAGCTGGTATTGTGAGGCCTGCGGTCTCGTAGTTCTGCGACCGGAGAAAGACTTTATAGTGAGCCTCATTTCGGGCATACATGCAGGGTTGACGATCTTCCTCGGTCGGGAGGGAGATAAGATGCGCAGCGTTTCGCCTATCTACGCAAGCCGCGTGCGGCTTATGAAGAAGCATCTCAACGGTACGAGCTTTTCACTCGTTCTCGCTTTTGCAGTATTGGCAGGCGTCTCCATATGCGCAGGCGCTAATTTACCTCCAGTTTCGCTCGGTTCTCCTGATTGCCGGACGATTTCGTCTCAGCCGATCACGGCCGCTCCGAGACAGCCGACCTTGAAACAAGGTGCCTATCGACACGCTGGAAGAACCGTCTACGTCGGAATCGAGGCTGAACCGCCCGATCATCCGACAGTTCAGTTTTACGACGAAAAGACGGGACGAACTGGGACGCTCGAACACGTCTCAGGGCCGGAGTACCGAACGGATGATTCCCCGACGATTACCTTTACGTTGAATTCACCAATTTCTGCAATCGAGGAGGAGGCATTCGTTATTGAGACAGCGTCCGGTCGTCTCGGGGCATCGCTGTGGTGCGCGGCGGGAGCTCGGTCAGACCCGACAATCATCTTGATTCATGGCGCGGACGATGAGACGCGCGCGATGGGTTTTCTCATCCCGTACTTTGTTTCGCACGGGCTCAACGTTGTGACGTACGATCAGCGGGGAACCGGCCTCTCTGCGGGAAACTGGCGATTCACGGGGCCCGAGTCCAAGGCCGATGATGTCATCGCCATGCTTAAAAAGATTGAGAGCGATCCCGCCGTAGACCCACACCGGATCGGTGTTTGGGGATTCAGCAATGGCGGTTGGGTTGCGCCCATCGTTGCAACGCGCTTTCCGCTCGCATTCATGATTTTAAAGAGTGCGCCGAGCGAGACGGTTGCGGAAAATGTCTTGTACGAAATTGGAATGGCATTGCGCGAGCATGATCGCTTCACCCCGGAACAGGTCTCCGCCGCTCTTGCGTTCGAGCGAATCATGTTTCTCGCGATGGAGACGAACTCGAAGTGGTGCGCTGCCGGCCAGGCGTTGGCCGTCGCAAGGAAGCAGCCCTGGTTCGCGTATATGCGCATCCCCCCGGGGATGACCACTCCGCCGCCGCCCCCGCTGTTATCTGAATTGCGAGCCGCACTGATCTACGATCCCGCTGCGACGCTGCTGCGCGTTCGTACGCCGACCCTCGCTTTATTCGGAACGCTCGATAAGAACGTGGATTCCGCAGAAAGCGCCGCGCGATTTCGTCAGGCATTCCATCGATCTGGCCTGAAGGACTTCACCATCGTCACGTTCCCAGGAACGGGCCACACGTTAGAAAGATCGAGGACCGGATACGAAGACCATCCGTCGATGCCTGAACGGATGGTCGATGGATATCCGGACATTATGATTCGTTGGGTCCATGCTCGCTGATCTGGTGGGAAGCAGTGCTCGACGATCCCCGCACATATCCGCCCGCGAACCTGGACTTGCAGCACGGGCTGTTAACAACTTGTTCGCTATCGGAAGGGTTGGGCGAGCACTTGAGACGGAAGTATGCAGGCCCTGCAATCAGATCATGTCTCAAAGGAAGTGCGCCATGCGTATTTGCCCCGAAGAAGCTGAAGCTGATGAAGCTGTCAAGGGCGGAGTAAAACCAGGCCAGTGCGGCGGAGCAAAACCAGGCCACTGCCGGGCGTGAAGTCGTTAGGATTGCGGGGGAGAAGGGGCTCTGGAGCGTAGCGGAAGAGGCCCTTCTCCCCCGAGGCGTGTTCGGGATCAGCGATCGGCGGCGGGGACTCGTTTGCGGCGACGCTGCCTGAGGCGGAAGCTGTCGCCGTTCATCTCGAGGATGTGAACGTGGTGGGTGAGCCGGTCGAGCAGGGCGCCGGTGAGCCGTTCGGAGCCGAGCACCTCGGTCCATTCCTGGAAGGGCAGGTTCGAGGTGATCAGGGTTGAGCCGCGCTCGTAGCGCTGGCTGAGCATCTCGAAGAGCAACTCGGCGCCGGTTTTCGATAGTGGCACGAAGCCCAGTTCATCGACGATGAGCAGTTCATAGCCGGCGATCTGCTTCTGGAAGCGGAGCAGCTTCCTCTCATCGCGGGCTTCGATCAGCTCGCTGACCAGGGCGGCGGTGGTGGTGAAGCGCACGCGATGTCCACGCTGGCAGGCGGCCAGGCCGAGAGCCAGGGCGATGTGCGTCTTGCCGGTGCCGCTGTTGCCCAGCAGCAGCATGTTTTCGCGGCGGGCGAGGTAGTCGCATCGCGCCAGTTCCAGAACCAGGGTTTTGTTCAGCGACGGCATGGCGAGGAAGTCGAAGCTGTCCATGGTCTTGACGACCGGGAACCTGGCCTGGCGGATGCGGCGTTCGATGGCCCGGCGCTCGCGGTCCAGCAGCTCCAGCTCGGTCATGCGCAGCAGATAACGCTGATAGTCCGCCTGCTCGACCGGGCACTGCCGCGCCACCCTGTCGTACTCGCGCAGGATGGTGGGCAGCCGCAGTTGCTTCAGGTGATGTTCCAGCAGCGGCTGCGGGGTGTTGGCGGTATGAGCCGCAGTGTCGGCAGCTGAGACCTCAGCCCCGTTCATGCGCTGACCCCGGCCAGCAGTGTCATGTAGTCGGCGGCCTGCGTGGTGCGCACCTCGGCCAGCGGCAGATGGGGCCAGTTCTCCATGTCCAGCCGCGGCGGTCTTCGCTCGATGCGGCACAGCAGCAGATGGCGCACCGCATCGAAGCCGATCGTGCCTAAGCGCAGAGCGTCTTCGACAGCGGCAGTCAGCTCGGGGAGAGCGAAGGTCTCCAGCAGGCGCAGCACCTGCACATACTCGCGGCTGCCGTGCCTGCTGAGTCTCGCTTCGAGCAGGCGCCGCAGCTGCACGAAGCACTCCGGCAGCTGCCAGCCGGCCAGCGGCCGCCCGAACTTATCGGCGAACAGGTAGCAGCTCTGTAACTCGGAGAAGGCCCGCGTCCGCTTCCGCTCCTCCCCACCCAGGATCTTCGCCACCGCGATCTTGGTGTTGTCGTACAGGATGCGCGTGGGCACGCCGCCGAAGTATGCGAAGGCTCGCACATGGCCTTCCAGAAACGCCTCCGTGGTCTCGGCCGGAAACGCCGCCACGAAGCAGTCGTCGGACTGAGGCAGGTCCATCGCCAGGTAGTGCATCTTCTGCTCCACCCCGGCGATCACCACCACCGCCACGCCGAAATCCGCCTGCCTCGCCCGCCGGGTGCACCAGAGGCACGAACATCTCCCGGCTGCGCAACTCCGCCGACCGCACGTAGTCCTTCACGATCGTGTATCCGCCCGTGAACCCGTGCTCCGCCTTCAGCCGCTCAAAAATCCGCTTCGCCGTGTGCCGCTGCTTCGCCGGTCTCTGCCTGTCGTCTGCCAGTATGGCATCGATCACGCCCACCCACGGCCCCAGCTTCGGCCTCCGGATCGGCTGCTGGCGCTGATACCCGGGTGGCACCGCAAACCGCAGCATCTTCCGCACCGTATCCCGCGACAGCCCAAACTCTCGGGCTACCGCCCGCTGGCTCCTGCCCTCCACACAAACCGCTCGCCGCACTCGCCCGTAGAGCTCCACCTCGTACATCCCTCCGGTGTTCCATGAACCTGCTTCCCCGGCAACTGTTCACGAAACCTCAATCCGGTGGTGGTCTGCTTTTACTCCGCCGCAAAGCCCCGCTCACGCGGCACTCTGTGGCCTATTTTTCCTCCGGCGCTCACACTCTCGGTCAATATTCGTGCTGTTTACCCAATGCAGATCGGGGAATTTGCCCCAGCCGAGGTATTTCGAAAGAAGAAAAACTGCGTACCAGGCTTTTGTTGCAAAAGCCCGCTATGCAACCATTCTTAGATTCTGCAGGCGATTGGACATGGCCGACGAACTCACCTGGAATTTCCTGGCCAGAAGCTCAATCGCCTCATTGTCATCCAGATCCAGGTCCTGGGTGCGGACCTCCTGCTGGACCAGGCTGCGAGGCATTAGAAGAGCCGCGCCGAGCTTGTTGGCTTCGATCTCTTCGCTGTCCATGCCGGCGGACGAATGTTCATCCCGCCGATAGGTCACCTGCTTGTCGATGAACAGTTGCGCTTTGCCGCTTCTTCGCGCATGTAGCAGATAATGGGCGATTTCGTGCGAGATAGTGAAACGCTGGCGGACCCGGGCATGGGCGGTGTTGTACCCGATCGATCCCTGATCCCCCTGAACGACGAGCATCCCGGAAACCTTGTCGCCGAGAGGGGCGGCTTCAAGGGTCAGGCTCAGACGCTGGGCCACGAGATGAATCGGAACGGGCACCCTGTAGCTGTCCGTTCTGCGCAGCGTCTTCTCAGCCGTTTCTTCGAGATTTTGCCTGGCCATACGATTTCCTCTGGGTATTCGGCGCAGCGATTTTCTCCTGGAGCGTTTTGGTCACAAACGCTGTCAGGACTTTCATGGTAGCCGGATCGCCGTTCGCGACGTCCTCGATCTGTTTCATTATCTGCTTGTCGAGCACGGTCTGGATCTGTGGAGCCAGCAGTTCCTCCGGCGAGGGGATCAGAAGAGCTACTTCGGTTTCAAGCAGTTCGGCGATTTGCCACAGGAGATGCAGAGGAGCGCGTTGCCGGCCGGCCTCGATATTCACTATCGACGTGCGGCTGATGCCCAGACGCTTCGCCAAAAGATTCTGGCTCAGGTGCGCGTTCTCTCTCGTTTGACGGATCTTCCGTCCCACTCCACGATAAAGCTCGTCGAAGTCCGTCATCAGAACGGACAGTATCGTTTTGGACCAGGAATGGTCAATGTCGGCAAACGTGTTTCTGTAGCAAACGTCTTTATGTGATGTGGCAGTTGACGTAATGCCAGGGACTGGATCAGTATGGTAGGCATTCGGGGCACCTGCCATCCGGGCCTGAACGACGCACGAGGCCCGCTCCTGTGGCCAAATGAATTCCGGAGCCCCCGCAAGGTAAGCGGCAAGAATCCATCGCAAGAAACGAATCAGACCGGTAGCGCGGACGCACCCATGCGCGAGGTCAGGCAGAAGTAATTCCTGCGAATGTGCGTGCCTTTCCGGCCTTTTCCGAGGCGGTCGAGTGTGGATGGCGAACGCTGGGCACTCTGAGTCCGCGAATTTTCAGCGAA
>JBKICP010000167.1:70100-73433 GCA_046567085.1 Acidobacteriota bacterium | reverse complement strand
GGCATCCGACACCAAGCCTACAAGCGCAGGCGAGCAGCTTCGACACGCATCATCCGCCGGAGCGCGAGTTGCTGGAAGACTGCGTGCACTGCGGATTCTGCCTCCCCGCGTGCCCCACATGGAGGCTGTGGGGCGAAGAGATGGATTCGCCGCGCGGGCGGATTTACATGATGCAGAAGGCGAGCCAGGCCGAGGCGCCGCTGGACACGGCGTTCGGAACGCACATGGATCGCTGTCTCGGGTGCATGGCGTGTATGACGGCGTGTCCCTCGGGCGTGCAGTACGGGCGCCTGATTGAGGATGCGCGGGGACAGGTGGAGCGGAACGTTCCGCGCACGGCGGGCGATCGGATTTTCCGGCGCATGCTCTTTGCGATCTTTCCGCATCCGTGGCGGCTGCGGTTGCTTGCCGTACCGATGCTGGTCTACCAGCGCTCGGGCCTGCAGCGCCTGATGCGCGCTTCGGGCCTGCTGCGGCTGCTGCCGAAGCGGTTCGAAGCTATGGAAGGACTGCTGCCGAGGGTTCCCTCAAAGCTCTTCCAGCAACTGCCGGAAGTTGTAGCAGCAACGAACAGGCGGCGGCGCGTGGGTATGCTGTCGGGGTGCGTGCAGCAGGTCTTCTTCCAGCGCGTGAACCAGGCCACGGCGCGCGTGCTGGCGGCCGAGGGGTGCGAGATCGTCATTCCGCGCGGGCAGCCATGCTGCGGCGCGCTGATGGTGCATTCGGGCGTCGATGCCACACAGATGGCGCAGCGGATGATCGAAGCCTTCGAGGAAGCCGATGTCGACACCATCGTGATTAATGCTGCGGGATGCGGCTCGACGATGAAAGAGTACGGACACCTGCTGCGCGACGATCCGGTGTGGAGCGAGCGAGCCGCCGCTTTCAGCCGGAAATGCCGGGATGTTGCCGAAGTGCTTGCGGAGATGCCGGCGCAGGCGTCTCGCCATCCGCTTCCGCTGCGTGTGGCGTATCACGACGCCTGTCATCTGCGGCACGCGCAGTCCATCTGGGAGCAGCCGCGCGAGTTATTGAAAGCGGTGCCGGCACTGGAGGTTCTGGAAATCGAAGAAGGCCACGTCTGCTGCGGTTCGGCGGGCGTTTATAACCTGCTGCAACCGGAGGCAGCGGCGGAACTGGGCAACCGCAAAACGGGGCATCTGCTGGCGACGGGAGCTCAGGCGGTGGTGTCCGCGAACCCCGGATGCCTGCTTCAACTGGAGCGAGGAATTCGCGAGCGCGGTGCGGCGTCGATTCCGACATTTCATCTGGTGGAGGTTCTCGACGCTTCGATCCGCCAGGTATCCGTGGAAGAACTGATGCGGGAGAGGCAGCGCTCGGCGTGACGGATGCTCGACGCTCGTGTCCACGCTCCGAGGCGCCGGCGATTCATTTGCATCTGCGCAGGAGAGTCATTGGATGAAGAGCAAGACGAAAGACAAATTCGAACCCAAGATCCGCCCTGTGAGCCGAACAACAATCAGCGATGCGATCGTCGAACAGATCCTGAGCCTGATCGAGCGCGGCGATTTGCAACCCGGACAGCGGCTCCCGTCGGAACGCGAACTGTGCGTGCGTTTCGGGGCGGGCCGATCCTCTCTTCGAGAAGCGCTGCGCTGCCTCTCGATTGTGGGCGTGCTGCATGCGCGCGTGGGTGACGGAACTTCTGTCGCGGTGGACAGTGGCAAGTTCCTGGGCAAGGTTCTGCAGTGGCGTATGACCACGGAGCGGCACGATATCGAAAACCTGATGGAGGTTCGCATCGCGCTGGAGGGACTTACAGCGGAGAGAGTCGCGCTGCGCAGCACGGCAGAGGACCGAAAAACGCTGCACCTGCTGCTGGAGAAGATGGCGAGAGCGGTGAAAGATCAGAAGCACTTCGTGGATCTCGATGTTGAGTTTCACCTTACTCTCGCGCGCGCTTCGGGAAATTCGCTGGCGCTGGATCTGATCACGATGATCCGCGGGCAACTGGCGAAGACACTGGGACGCACGCTGATCCTGCCGAATGCGCGGCCGCTTTCTCTCGCGGAGCACGCGGAGATTGTCCGCAGGATCGAAGAGGGAGACGCAGAAGGAGCGCGCACCGCCATGTTTGCACATCTGCAATCGTCGCTGGATCGGTATCAAAAAACCGTGGACCCGGCAGTGGTTCCGCCGATGGCTGAGGTGCGTGCAGCACTATCGCGCGGGAATGGTACACGCAAGCCGGCGAAGCGGATCACCTGAGTCAGCGAGTTCTGTAAGGGCGGAAGATATGCTTGCGCGATATAGAGATCCGGCACATAACTCCACTTACAAATGGAGCCCGTAGACATACAGAAGAGTCAGGCAGCCGATAATACCGCCCAGCAGCAGACTGTGTTTCAGAGTGAAGCGAAATAAGCGCGCCTGCTCGATTACCGGCAATCCTGTGGCTGCAGCCGCTACGGCGATGGTTTGCACGCTGATCATTTTTCCCATGACGCCTCCAGCCGCATTGGCAGCAGCCATGAGTACTGGATCGAGGCCGAGGCGGCCAGCGGTAACAACCTGCAGGTTGCCGAAGAGTGCGTTCGCGGAGGTATCGGAACCCGTCAGAAACACTCCGATGAGTCCCAGCATGGGACTAAAGAGCGGGAATAACTTCCCGGTGGATGCGAAGGCCAGCCCGAGGGTGGCGGTCGCCCCGCAGTAATTCATGACGAAGCCAATTCCGAGGACCAGGAAGATGGTGAGGATGGGAATGGCGAGTTGCTTCGCCACACTCCCGATGAGCTTCACGAAGCGCACGAGACTGAGCCGGAGGACCAGCGCGCTCAGAAAGGTCGCCACCATGCAGGCGGTTCCGGCGGCGGAGACGAAGTTGAACGTGAAGACAGCGTGATAAGGCGCAGGAGCTATAGTTACTGGCGGCATGCGCTGCACAATACCGTCCAGCATCGGCCAGGCGACGTTCACCTTCGCCAGGTTCATGACCCGCTGAATCGGGCCGAAGCCCCAGAGGCAGACACACAGGACCAGGAGAATGTAGGGAGACCACGCGTAACCGATTTCGCCAAAGCTGTGGGCTGGTTCCGCAGCAAGCGCGGTCTGCGTTGCTGGAGATCCAGTTGTACCGTTGCGGAACGCGGTGAGCCCGCGGGCGGATGGAGGGGTGGTCTCCGCGTGGTGCGCGCTCCACTTCACCTGGCTCGAGGCATCTCCGCGGCGGAGGCGGAGGAGAGCCACCAGAACTCCGATGGAGGTCACTGCAGCCAACAACGCGGATAGCTGGGGACCCATGAAGGTTGCTACGAGAAACTGCGTCGCAGCAAAGGAAATGCCGGCAGCCAGGGCAGGAACCCACACCCC
>JBKICP010000167.1:0-70090 GCA_046567085.1 Acidobacteriota bacterium | reverse complement strand
AGGTAGACCGGAATGAAGAGCGCAACGGGAGAGCATAGCAGCGCGACGGCGCGGCTCAACTTGTCGAGGGGCAATCCGGTGGTGCCTGCCAGGGTGATGATCGGAATTCCGATGGCCCCAAAGGCGACGGGGACCGTGTTGGCCAGCAGGCAAATTGCGGCTGCACTGAAAGCGGAGAACCCGAAGCCAACCAGCATGGTGGCCGCCACCGCAACTGATGTCCCGAATCCCGCAGCGCCTTCGAGAAATGCACCAAACGCAAAGGCCACGAGCAGCGCCTGCAGGCGTGGGTCGGGAGTTAGACGGCCGATCGAATCACGAATTAAGTCGAACTTTCCGGTTTCCACGGTGACGCGAAAGAGAGCGATGGCCCAGAAGATGATCCAGCAAATCGGGAAGAGGCCGAAGGTTCCGCCATAAGCTGCCGCGCTGATTGCGGCTGAGAACGGCATTCTGTATCCCACGATCGCCAGTCCCAGCGCCGCGATCAGGGCCACCAGCCCAGCAAGCCATGCCGGTTTTCTCCAGACCCCCAACATGGCGAGCAGGACGAGAATCGGAAGCGATGCAATCAGCGCAGAGATACCCGCGCTCTGACCGAAGAGAGTATAGGTCTGACTCCACACTGCGCCTGTTTGACTCATCACCCTCACTCACGTTTTCGCCGACTGCCTGGATTGCTGCGTTCGGTTTTGGGGCAGGACAACTCTACGCAGTGCGATGACGGCGGCATCTCTGGCTGGCACATCCACTGTAATGCGGCGATCGTCGGCTGTAACCTTTTCAGCGCCCCAAATATCTTCACCAGCGGAAAAGTCGGCAACATCGGGCGCCAAGGCCACCTGAACGGTACGGCTCTGATGCGTGGGATTTGCGACCCGGAGATCGCTTCCACGGTCATGAATCCGCTCAACGAAGTCCTCTCATCGGCTCAACTGCCGATATTGATTTGCATTGTGCTTCCAGCCCGCATCAGGCCGCATTCCCTTCAGGGGCAAGATCGAAAGCCACGACCTCGTGCACATCGATGGAAGGCACGTGGACGACGATCGTCTCTCCCTCCCGCCTGTACTGGGCGGCTTGCCCAGCCACCAGCAGCCGGACTCCAGTTATCGCGCGCCGCGTTGGAGGACGCAGCCTGACCGTTTGATTTGGCAATGGGATGACCTCACGCAAAGGCCCTCGCATCATCATGGGATTGGTCAGGTTGACCAGGTGAACCGTGAATGAGTCCTTTTGGCCCCACAGGGAGATATCGAGGATTCCCTTCCCTTCCACGGTCAGCGTGTCCGGTTCGTCGGTGGCCCAGGCGACGGCGTTGCGCAGGAGCCGGGCGTGGTCGACGTTCAGGACTTCCCAAAACGTTCGATCCACATCCCACGGGAAGTAGATGACGCGTCCTTTGCCTGCCGTGCGAACGACAACCCCCGGTTCGTGCGACTGCGTGGGCCGCGGAAAACACTCCTCCATCGGTAAGTCAGGGTACGGGGGAATGACCAGCAGCGGCGTCGATGTGGCGCCCGGATCCTGATTGACGTGGAGCCGGTAGACGCCGTTGATGATGCGCGTTGTATCTTCAAATCCCCTGAGCAGGGGGTGATACTGCCCGGTCGCGGGGTCTTTCTGCAGCTGAAGATACGAATTCAGCATCGGACCTTCTTTGCGTCCGGCCCAGGATACTCCAAAGAGAGAGCGAAGGCCGAAGTCCTGGCGCCGTACGCCCCACTCGTCGTAGAGAGAGGTCTCGTAGGTGGCGATAACACTGCCGCCTCGCTGGACGAACGCCTGAAGCTGGGCACACTGCTCCTGCGAGAGTGCCGCGATGTTCGGCAGAATCAGGGTGCGCAGAGATTGCAAGTGGTCGGCATCCAGCAGGTGGTCGTGGACCATTTGAAAGGGAATCCGCGCTTCGATGAGGGCCTGATAGAACCCCAGTCCGGGGGCGTCGACGGTGGTTGCGGCATCCGGGCCGCCGTAGAACGCGGCAGTCTGTTGCGAATAGACCATGCCGACGCGAGCGAAGGACTGCTGGTTGCGCAGGTATTTCTCGTTGGCATAGTGCCACTGGAACATCTCTTCCACGACCGGAAACCATCGATCGTCGAAGGGCCTGGCATTGAATTTCGTACAGGTGGGCCGAAACCCGTGTGCGATGCCGTCGGCCACCCACAGGCGAATCTCATCGCCGCTCTGAACTGAATCCTTCCAGCGGTGCTTGTCCTCAATGCCGACGCTGAAGATGCCGGTCACCGCCTTGTTCCCCATCGTCGAACGAAATTCCTTCGCACTCTTTCCGTTCGCCCAGGGCGCCATGATTCCGGTGCGACCCTGGCGGTCGGCCACAAGCGTCGAAGCCATTTCTCCGATCTTTTTCATATCCAGATCGCTGAGCGCTCCGCCGCCGGTGTTGGGAATGAAGCGAGCGTCCGGATTGATCGCGGAGATCTTCGCATCCCACAGGTTCCATAGTTCGAAGAGCCGCTGCTGGTGCCACAGGATGTACTTCTGCCGCGAAGGATCCTGCGGATCGCTGGTGCGGGGAAGATCGAGTCCGGACCATGTACGGAAGTTTGCCTGGCAATGCTCGCAGTAGCACATGCCTGACCCGGCCCATCGGTTGGTAAAGATACCGCTCACCTGGTATCGGGTCATGATCTCCTGGTGTACGGAGGTCATGAATTCGAAGTTATAAGGACCAAGGGCACAGGTTAGCCAGAAATCGGGATCCGAGGGATGGCGTCGCGTTTTGCCATCCTCGCCCACCATCAGCCAGTCAGGATGCGCCTGGGCCAGATCGCCATGACAGGCGTGGGCATCGGTACGCGCCACCACGATCATGCCCATATCGCGGCAGGCGCCGGCCAGATGGCCAAAGGCATCTCGGTTTCCCAGCCACTGGCTGCGGTAATGAAATGGAATCTGCGTTGGATAGAATGCGACGCATCCTCCCGCGTTCAGGATTGTGGCTTCAGCGTGAATCTTCTTAAAGAAGTCGAGCCAGAACGCCGGATCGTAATTGCCGGGATCGCTCTCTACGAAGCTCAGTTGCGCCCAGCGCATCGGCTTTTGAAACCAGCCAGGCTGAGCGGCGCCGACACCCTGTGCAGTTCCCTGCACCCGTTCTGCAGACGCCGGGACGCGGAGAGACAATGCCGAGGATGCGGAGAGCGCCGCTGCCTGTTTCAGAAACACTCGTCTAGTACTCTTCACCTGTCACTCCTGCACTCAACCGTGCGTCAACTTCACCCGGAGCCATTGTGCCGCATCTCCTGCCGATCTTGCAGCCTGACCGCTTCAAGTTTTCCAGGCTGAAGGCCGGGGCTTTCACCGCCGTGCTGCTCCGCAGCACCGCTTCGCGAAAAGCGGGCAATCTTCTGGTCGGAGTACCAGCAGCAGGGTTTGGCGGTGACGAATTCCGCGATCCGGGGCCGCCAGTGACGCGCGATCGCCGCGCGCAGGGGGGGCGGTGAGGAGGCAACCCGGGGCTGTTTCCTTCCCGGGTTCGAATTTTGCCGAAGCTGACGACTGCGCTGGGGGGCTTGTTCCGATGGCGGTCAGGATCCGGAAGAAGGGGGGATGCCCTCGCCGGACATGCTGGCGGCCCAGTGCAGGGAGGTGGTGTAGGCGGCGGCGATATCGCTTTCGGAAAGGCTCAGATCGAGGCGCACCGTGTCGCACTTCTTCCAGTCGCAGGATTCGAGGCTTCGGACCAGGGCAAGGGCCAGGCCGCTGCTGCTGTTATCCCCCGCCAGAGCCTGCTTCATCGCCTGGCCGATGGGAATGGACTCAAGAATGCGCCCGAAGGGCACCTGAAGGAGCACATCCAGGAGCGACAACATTCCGAGGAAGTACATCTCGGCGGAGTCCCGACCGAGTTTCGGAGCGATCAGTTCCAGGAAGCGGGCCCGCGTGAGGATCATCTGCAGGAGAGCTGAGCAGCGGTCGCTGGTGGCCGCGCCGGTCATGGAGACGGTCATGAGGTGGCGCAGGGCGTTTTCGCCGATCATCATGAGAGCTTCGTGGACGGTGTTGACCTCCCCGCGGCGATAACGGAGCGCGGAGTTGGCGATGCGCAGGACACGGTAGCAGAGGGCAGCATCGCCGGCGACGAGCTTTTCGATTTTGCGCAGGTTCGGCGATTCCTGGTGCAGTTCGGCTAACAGCTGCAGGTAGACAAAGTGGTTCTGCGGAACGGTGGACGAGGCCGTCAGGGTGGGCTCGGAAAAGAAGTATCCCTGGAACAGAGAACACCCTTCGGACAGAGCGATGCGCATCTGCGTTTCGGACTCAATTTTCTCGGCGACCAGCCGCGCCGAAGTGCCTTTAGCCAGCGCGTAAATCGCCTGGCGGTCGAAGAAATTCGCTGTCTGGAAGTCGATCTTGATGAAATCCGCGAGGGCCAGGAACGGAGCGCGTGAAGGACGGGGGAGATACCCGTCGAGTGCAAAACGATAGCCTTTCGCTTTCAGAGAAAGACAGGCGTCGAGCACCGCCGGTTCCGGCTCGACGTCTTCGAGAATCTCGAGGACGGTGGCTTCCGGATCGAGAACACTCACAAACTCGTTCACGATGGCACTGGCGGGACAGTTCACAAAAGCGACGCCCTGATGGGCGTCGGGGATGAGCATGAGCCAGTGGTCGACGACTTCCCGGGTCGCGCGGTCGGGATCGCCGGAGAAATGCTCGCCGCCCCTTTCGCGGTAGAGCAGTTCATAACCAAAGAGGCTGCGATCGGAGCTGAGGATGGGCTGGCGGCCAAGGAACCGGGTGGGAGCGACAGCGGGAGTGGCGGTGCGCGAGGTCAGGCGCCCCGCATGCTCTTGCGGCTGCGGGATAAACAGATCGGACATGAGGACAAATCCCTTTCAAACATCGGACGGGGCCCTGTCTCTCGGATATCGGCCAGTGCAGCCGTTTATTTCAGTGGCGCCGCGTCGAGGAGGAAACTCGTTAGTAACCCGGTCCATTCCCATGCCGGGCCTTCGGTGTCGGCGAAGGTCCTGTTCTGCACGGAATCCCGCAATCGGAGTGATGGTCGTCACTGCTACCTGCCCGGGTGGGAGCGTAGCGTACGAGGGTTTTGGAGGCGGAAGCCTCGCAGCGCGCCCGCAGCTCGCTTACCGGGCTCGGTGGATTGATTCTGCGTGGGTTAGCCGCTTGAGCGATGGTGCGGAGCCGGCAGCGCACCGATGGAGACGAGGGATTCATGACCTGGAAAGAGGAATATCGGAGCCGGCGGATGACGGCGGCCCAGGCTCTGGGAGCGGTCCGTTCGGGAGCGCGTGTCTGGATTCAGTCGGGCGTGGGGACGCCCTCGACGCTGGTGAATGCGCTGGTGGCGCGCGCGAACGAAGTGCGCGATGTGGAAGTGGTCCACATGATGACGCTGGGCAGCGCCGACTACACGAAGCCGGAGTATGAAGGGCGGTTTCGGCATCGGGGACTGTTCCTGGGCGCGAATACGCGTGAGGCGGTAGCGGCGGGGCGGGCGGACTACACGCCGATCTTCCTCAGCGAGATTGAGGGGCTGTTTTTGAGCGGGCAGCTGCCGCTCGATGTCGTGCTGATGCAGGTGTCGCCGCCCGATGAGCATGGGTTCGTGAGCCTGGGCACGACGGTGGACTGCACGCTGACGGCGTCGCGCTGCGCCAGCGTGGTGATCGCCGAGGTGAATGAGCAGATGCCGCGGACGCATGGCGACACGTTCATCCACGTGAGCCACATCGCGGCCATCGTGGAGACGTCGCGGCCGCTGCTGGAACTGCAGAGCGAGCCCTTCACGGATGTGCATCTGCGGGTGGCGCGCAATGTAGCGTCGCTGATTCCCGACGGGGCGACGCTGCAGACGGGGATCGGCGGGATTCCGGAGGCGGTGCTGACGTGCCTCGACGAGAAGCGGGATCTGGGGATTCACACGGAGATGTTTTCCGACAGCGTGATCGAGCTGATGGAGGCGGGGATCATCAACGGGGACCGGAAGTCGCTGCATCGCGGCAAGGCGGTGGCGGCGTTCGTGCTGGGGACGAAGCGGCTGTTCGATTTCATCGACGAGAACCCGAGTTTCGAATTTCGTTCGATCAGCTACACGAACGATCCGTTCGTGGTGGCGCAGAACGATCGCATGGTGGCGATCAACTCGGCGCTGCAGGTGGATCTGACCGGCCAGGTGTGCTCCGATTCGCTGGGCACGCGGCCGTACAGCGGGTTCGGCGGGCAGGTGGATTTCATTCGCGGCGCGGCGCGCTCGAAGGGCGGGGTGCCGATTATCGCGCTGCTGTCGACGGCGCGGGGCGGATCGCTTTCGCGCATTGTGCCGGTGCTGGAGCCGGGGGCGGGGGTGGTGACGTCGCGCGCGGATGTGCACTACGTGGTCACCGAGCACGGCATCGCGTATCTGCACGGCAAGACGCTGCGGGAGCGGGCCGAGGCGCTGATTGCAATTGCCGATCCGCACTTCCAGGCGGAGCTGGAGGATTTTGCTGTGCGCGCCCATTATCTGGAACGCAAGGCGGCGGCCGAGCTGGTGGAGCGCACCTAGAGGAGGATGCGGTGGCGGAGACCGGAAAGCAGGATCGAGGGCGGCTCGAGATCGACACGGACGAGTGCAAGGGGTGCGGGCTGTGCATCGAGGCGTGTCCGCCGAAGGTGATTCACCTGAGCGAGCAGCTGAATCCGTATGGCTATCGCACGGCGATGTATGCGGGCGCAGGATGCACGGGATGCGGGATGTGCTTCCTGATTTGTCCGGAACCGGGAGCGGTGACGGTGCTGCGCCTGGGGCATACAGCGGGAGCGGCGAAGGGATCGGCGATCGGAGGCGTGGCGCAATGAGCCGGCAACTGATGAAGGGGAACGAGGCCGTCGTAAAGGCTGCGGTGCTGGCCGGGTGCCGGGGGTTCTACGGGTATCCGATCACGCCGGCGAGCGAGATTACCGAAGCGGCGGCCCAGTATTTGCCGCGGGTGGGCGGGAAGTTTCTGCAGGCGGAGAGCGAAGTCGCGGCTATCAATATGTTGTACGGCGCGGCGGCGGCCGGGGTGCGGGTGATGACGGCGTCGAGCGGGCCGGGGATCAGCCTGATGCAGGAAGGGATCAGCTATCTGGCAGGCGCGGAGCTGCCCTGCGTAGTTGCCGATATCACGCGGGCGGGTCCGGGGCTGGGGAATATCACGTCGGAGCAGAGCGATTATCACCAGGTGGTGAAGGGCGGGGGCCACGGCAACTACCGGACGCTGGTGCTGGCGCCGCATTCGGTGCAGGAGATGGCGGACCTGACGGCGCTGGCGTTTGAGCTGGCGGACCGCTACCGCAATCCGGTGGTGCTGATGGCGGATGGGTTCATCGGGCAAATGATGGAGCCGGTGGAGTTTCCACAAACCGCGACGGAGCCGAGCCTGCCGAAGTGGGCGGTAGCGGGAACGGAGGAGACGCGGGGGAATCTGATCAGCTCGATCTACCTCGACAACGACGAGCTCGAAGCGCACATACGGCAGCTGGAGGCGAAGTACTGCATGGCGCAGCGGCTGGAAGCGCGCGCCGAAGAGATCGACACGGACGATGCGGATGTGGTGCTGGTGGGCTACGGGATTGTGGCGCGCATCCTGAAAGCAGTGGCGGCGGAGGCACGCGCGGCGGGGCTGAGCGTGGGCGTGCTGCGGCCGATTACGCTGTTTCCCTTCCCGACGGCGACGTTCCAGAAAGTGGCCGAGCGCGCGAAGGTTTTCGTGGTGGTGGAGATGAGCGTGGGCCAGATGGTGGAGGATGTGCGGCTGGCGCTGAATGGAGCGCGGCCGGTGGAGTTCTACGGGCGCGTGGGCGGGAATGTTCCGTCGCACGAGGAAGTGCTGGCGGTGGTGCAGGAGCAGGCGCGGCGCTGCGCGGAAAGCGAGGTAGTCCATGTCTGACGAGACGCTGTACGAAGTGGCGCAGGCGCGGCCGAAGGCGTTCTACAGGAACTTCGAGCGCAAGGACGAGCTGCAGCAGCACACGCATTACTGTCCGGGGTGCGGGCACGGAACGATCCACAAGATGGTGGCGCAGGCGATCGACGAGCTGGGGATCCAGAACCGTACGATCCTGATCAGTCCGGTCGGCTGCTCGGTGTTCGCCTACTACTACTTCGATGTGGGCAACGTGCAGTCGGCGCACGGACGCGCGCCCGCCGTGGCCACCGCAGTGAAGCGGAGCCGGCCGGGGAGCATCGTGGTCAGCTACCAGGGTGACGGCGATCTGTCGGCGATCGGCGCTGCCGAGATTCTGCATGCGGCCAATCGCGGCGAGAGCATCAGCGTGATCTTCGTGAACAACGCCATCTACAGCATGACCGGCGGACAGGTGGCGCCGACGACGCTGGTAGGGCAGCGCAGCACGACGACTCCGGGCGGGCGGAATCCTGCGAACGAGGGCTACCCGCTGCACGTGAGCGAGTTGCTGGCGACGCTCGAGGCCCCGGTTTACATCGAGCGGGTCGGCCTGGGCGATAACAAACAGGTGGCGCAGGCGTATCGCGCGGTGCGCAAGGCGCTGGAGAACCAGGTGAAGGGGCTGGGCTTCTCGCTGGTGGAGATTTTGTCGCCCTGCCCGACGATCTGGAAGATGTCGCCGGTGGAGGCACAGCACTGGGTGCGCGATGTGATGGAGAAGACTTATCCGCTGGGCGCGATGCGCGATCGCACGAAAGAAGCGCAGCCACGGCAGGCGCCCGAACCGGCTCCGGCAACGAGTGAGGTTCCGAAGATTCTCGGCTTAGCCGATGACGAGATGGCGGAGTGGCATGCGGCGGCGGGTGTAATGCCGCCCGAGATCAATCTGGAAGTGCGCGTGGCCGGGTTCGGCGGGCAGGGCGTGCTGCTGCTGGGAGAAGTGCTGGCGGAGGCGGGACTCGATGCGGGGCTGGAGGTTTCATGGCTGCCGTCGTACGGGCCGGAGATGCGTTCGGGGACGTCGAACTGTCACGTGCGGTTGTCGACGGAGCCGATCGATTCACCTCTGGTGGTGCGGCCGGATGTGCTGGTGGCGATGAACGAGCCGTCGCTGCACAAGTTCTACGAGAGCGTGCGGGCGGGCGGATGGGTGCTCTACAACGGCGAAGCGCTGCCGGCGGGCTGCGAGCGGAGCGACGTGCGGGTGCTGGCGCGGCCGTTTACCGAGGTTGCGAACCAGCTGGGCGACACGCGCGCCGGGAACATGGTGATGCTGGGCGCGCTGCTGGAGTGCACGGACGCGGTTCCACAGGAGAGTGTGGACGAGTCGCTGCGCCGCCTGGTGAAGAGCGCGAAATGGCTGGAACTGGACGAGCGGGCGCTGGCGCGCGGGCGCGAGCTGCTGCGGGCGTCGCTCCACGAGGAGTGTCATGCAAGCTGAAGCGGATCCAAATCTGATTATCTATTTCAACGGCGAGTATGTGCCGCTGCGCGAAGCGCGCGTGGGGATCCTGACACACGCGCTGCATTACGGAACCGGCGTCTTCGAAGGGATCCGGGGATACTGGGACGATGCCGGGGAGCAGCTGTTTCTGGTGCGGCCGCGCGAGCACTATCAGCGCTGGAAGCAGAACTGCGGCATCCTGCGCATCGAGGTTCCCCCGTCGGCCGAGCAACTCACTGCGATCACGACAGAACTGGTGCGGCGGAACGGGTTTCGCAGCGACATCTACATCCGGCCCATCGCCTACAAGTGTGCGGAGCGGGTGGGTGTGGCCACGGACGATCAGGATGCCTTCGCGGTGATTGCGCTGCCGTTCGGCGAATATCTGCCCAGCGATAAGGGCGTGCATGCGGGGGTGAGCTCCTGGCGGCGGATCGAAGACAATTCGATTCCGGCCCGGGCCAAGATTTGCGGAGCGTATGTGAACAGCGCCCTGGCGAGCGACGATGCGCGACGCGCCGGTTTCGATGAGGCGCTGCTGCTGAACGAAAACGGCCAGGTGGCCGAGGGCGCGACCTGCAATCTCTTTATGGTGCGCAAAGGCAAACTCGTAACCCCGGCGGTGACGGAAAACGTGCTGGAAGGGATCACGCGGGATTCAGTCATGGAACTGGCGGAGCGGGAGATGGGGCTGGCAGTACAGGAGCGGGCGATCGACCGCAGCGAATTGTATGTGTGCGAGGAGCTGTTTCTTACCGGGACAGCGGTGGGCATTGCGCCGGTGGTTCGTGTGGACAACCGGCCTGTCAACGACGGGGCCATTGGCGCAATCACGCGCGAGGTGAGGCGGTTGTACTTCGAGGCGATGCGCGGACATTTGCGGGCATACCGGAGATGGCTGGTTCCGGCGCTCGCATCGCAGCCGGGGACAGAAGCGCAGGCGGTGGAGCTGGCAGGGATGAAACGTTGACGGGGCAAAGCCCCGAGTGTTCTACTCTCGTGCCGCCAGAGCACGCAGAAACTCACGCGCGTCGACGCGATACTTGAACGCTTTGCGTCCGTCGATCACGACAACGGGGACCTCGTCGTTGTACTTCTGCTGCAACTGCGGGTCCGTGTCGATATCCACCTCGCGCCACCGGAAGTCGGCCTCGCTCTGGACTCGCGTCAGCGTCTCTTTCACGACATCGCAGAGATGGCAGCCTTTGCGCGAATAGACGATCACGTCGTGCATAAGGCGATTGTAACGATGGAGAGCCGGCCCGGGGTTTCGGGAGGCGCTACCCGTTCCCACCGCTACCGACCGATCCACCCTGCGCTGAGGCGGGCGGCGCGGTGAGGGCGGCGATCACCGGGAGCAGCGCAGCCGCGGTGAGGCCGATCCTGCCGATGATGGCTCGTCGCGTAACCCCCTGCGGCAGTGCGTCCCCTGGGTCGGACTGCAGCAGGCCCTGCTCGCGCAATTCCGCAAGGGTCAACAGGACGAGTTCTTCACTGAAGGGCGCACGCAGCTCCGCCGCGGCGCCGGCAGCGATCTGAGCCACCGTGGTCTGGCCATCGCAGAGGCGCCAGACGCAGGCGGAGCTGGCGTTGAGGCACCAGGCCCGATGGGTGCGCTCGTCGTACAGGAGCGTCTCCTCACCTACCTGCTGAACCGTAATTCGCTCGTCGCGCATGCTGCGTGGCCTTAGGGTCGAGTTCATCCTGAATTTCCTTTCCTGCATTCGATTCTGTTGCCGTTCAGCCGTTGACGTGAATGTTCTCAGGCGACCATCGTGGATCCGCGGGAGGCCGCATTGCAGACCTGCGCAAGAGCCGAATGGGTCTGACGAGCCAGACTTGCCAGCTCCGATCAAGGTGGAACCGCGCGGCGAAGGCGAAGTCCGGCTCGATGAGCCGGGTAGCGAGGATGCGGAGGTGGCGGAAGCGAGCGAACAGACGATCCCACGGGCGTGTTTCGAGGGCGAGATAGAACCGATGCTGCAGCTTCCAGTCGAGGGCAGGCGCCGGCTGCTGCATGCGCTCCTCCCAGAGCGAATCGGCCAGCCTTTCGAGCGCCGTGTAGTCGGACGTGCGAGCGAATTCGGCCGGAACGGCAAAGCGAGGGTCGAGGCGCGAGGCCATGATCGCTCCCAGAGTCAGGACGCGCTGGGCGGCAGGCGCGCACTTTGCCGCTGCAGAGACAGCATCGCCGAAATGATGGAAGGCCAGCAGCAGGTCGAGGACGTGGCTGAGACGTTCGAAGCGATGGCGCACGCTGTGCAGGCAAAGGAAGAGCAATTCGTCGGGAGGCGAGAGCAGCCGTGCCGGGACACCGTCGAATGCGGCGGGCACCGCGCGGCCCCATGCGTCCTCGACACGAAAGTCGAACGCCAGCGGGTTCTCTACATCGTGATGAAGCTCAATCCTGAGGCCTTCGCGATGCCAGGGACGATGGTAGTCGTCGCGTCTCTCTTTGGCATGAAAGCCCAGTTGGACGAGGAGGCTCTCGGCGCGAGCGATGTCCTGGCGATGCACAAGGAGATCAAGGTCGCTGTAGAGTTTCAGCGACGCATCGCCGTACAACCGATGGGCCATCCATGGCCCCTTGAGCGAAAGAACCGGGATGGACCGATGGTGGAATTCCGCGAGCGTCGACCGCAGCGTCGCGCTCCAGAGAAAGGCGAAGACGCGAGCGTTGCGCGCGACCCGCTCGAGGCGTGCTGCAAAGGGCGACGCGGAGTTGTCGAGCTGTGCGCGCAGACGGGTTGCAGCCCACGGCAGAACGTTCTCCTGCTCGGCGAGATCAAGTACCTTCATCCACTCCGTCTCGGGGGCGTCGTTCCACCGCGCCTGTCCACGCAGCAGCCGGAGCAGCCAGTGCATGCCGGGTCTCATGCGGGTGGCCCTCCTGCGGCGAGAGCGGCAAGCAGCGAGCGGGCCGCGGCGCTGGCTTCTCCGCGGGGCGAACGCCATGCCGTGGCGTTGCGCATCATCGCAGTGAGGGTCGCGAGAACGCGCGCGGGGGCGCGCTGAACGGGCGTGCTGTGCAGCAGCAGTTCCAGTACGGCTCGGCCAGGGGAAACCGGCTCGGGCGACCAGCGCGCGTCTTCAGCAAACTGCGTGAAGATGACGAGTGAGACAGGGATGGGCTCTTTGCCGGCGCGGCCTTCGAGTTGAGCGAGGGGTACAACGGTCTGCTCGACGCGGCCCGGACTGCGGAGTTGCAGGTCGCGAGGAAACGGATGCACGCGGCCTTCGGCATCGATGAGCGCAAACTCGTCGGAATAAAAGGTGGCGCCGGCCCGCACCAGCTCAGCAACGAGGGTCGACTTGCCGGCAAAACTCGCGCCGGGCAACAGCAGCGCACGATTCTGCCAGCCAACGACGCCGGAATGCAGGAAGACGTAATCCGGAGAATGCTCGGCGACATGCATCATCATGTGGCCGCCGAGCTGGATCAGGGCCGAATCCAGTTTCGCCGCATCCACCAGCAGCTGATCGCCGAACTGCACGCGGTAATGACCGTCCGCCTCAACGCTGCGCAGCGTGAAGGTGTGTATCGCCGAGGACTGGCGGTCGCACTCCGTCGAGCCGAAAGGGGCATGAGCCCGCATTCGCTCGAGCAGAGAGCCGGTTTCCGCAGAGAGCCGGAAAGGCACGCCCCAGGCCCTCAGGGCGAGGTGAGGGCCTGTGTGGAGCGCCGTGGTTTCGGCTGCGTCGCGCGAGGTGTGAAGCTGCAAATCCATCCTGATCCTGAACTGTGAGCTGCGAGATCCTTCCTGGGGAGCTGCGCAGATTGTGCGAATCGATGCCTGGGTTGCGCCTTCGCACGACATCGCATGAAACCCCGTGCTAGTGGCAATCGGCGCAGTTGGCGTTGGCATTGCCGTTGATGGCGATGCCGGCCGGAGCTGCAATGCCTGCTCCGGAGAACGGCGATCCACTGACCGTACCGCCGGCACTGGTGAAGGCGCTCACTGTATTGGCTCCGCTGGCGCTGTTCACCAGCCAGATGTTGCTGCTCGGGTCGATGGCGATTGCGGTAGGCAGGTTGAGGCCGTTGCCGGTAAGCGTGGTGGTGGTGGTCCCGCTCGAAGTAAGCTCGTAGACTTCGTTGTTGGACGAGGTCACCCACCCGTTCCCGTTCAGATCGATGGCAAGGCCGCCCGGCGTACCGCCGATCGTCGCGCCGGTGGTTCCGAGCTTGCTGTTACCCAGATTGTCGAAGAGAGAGACAGCGCCGGTGCCGGTGCTGGCGCTGTTGGCGACCCAGATGTTGCCCGACTGGTCGGCGGCGATCGCGGTTGGCGCGTTCAGGCCGCCGCCGGTGTACTGGATCGCGATGGTCCACGCATTGGGCGCCGAGGTCAGGGGCGTCATAAACGCCGGCGTTCCGGTGGCGATGTTGAACAGCGCCGCCACGTTCCTCCCCGGATTCTGCGCGATGTTCATGGCCGCGGTGATCGTGTCGGTGGGATAGCCAGTGCTGGAAGGCGTGTCCCCGAACAGCGTGCCGCACGCCGTCCCATCGTTGGCCACTCCACCCTTTGAATTGATGCACGCCTCGAGGATGTTACCGATGCTGTAGATCTCTGCCGTCGGCACGGTCGCGCCGGCGGGCAGGGTTGAGCCTCCGACCGTGCCGGTGGAGGTATTCACCAGTTGCGCTGCCGCGGCAAAGGCCATGGCCAGACCGGCGGTGTTGGTCGAGGAGGTTCCCACGTTCAGGTAGCTCGTCGTGTTGCCGCTCATGAACGGGGCCAGCGCCCATGCCGCGGCGACCGTGGTCAGCTCGTTCATGTGGATGTGCGTGCTCGAGTTGAGACTGTTGCACGGGCCCAGGGCGACCGCCAGGGCAAGCTGAGGATTGGCCGCCGTGCTGCCTCCGTTCGAAGTGTTCCCAGCCACCGGGTCGCCGCCGGTTCCCACCAGATAGACCGGAGACGTGGTTGTGGGACAGCCGCTCGCCCACCCAGTGGGGAAGGTGAAGCCGCCGTTAGAGTTGGTCGTCAACGGGGTGCCGAACACCGCCGTCGCCGCCGAGCCGTAGCCGCTGGTGCCGGCTGCGTAGAGCTGGAGCGACATGCCCACCACCGGCTGCTGTCCACCGAAGGCTTCTCCCTGAACGGCGGTAGCTGCGGGGGCCGGCTTCGGCTGGGGGTTCACGCTCATCGTCGCATTCGTGGCGCACCCGGCCAGCGCCAGTGCGCCTACCGCTGCCAGCATCGTCGTTGCCTGCATCGAGGCTCGTCTCATGGCCGTGCTCCCGTTGTGTTGTTCTTTGCTGCCGTGGAGAGAGGCGCAGCGGGGGCTGCCGCGCCCAGGATTCTCGTCAGGCTGTTGTTGCCCTTGTTGGCGACCCACACGCTGCCCGCCTGATCGATGGCGATGCCGATGGGCGTCGCGAGCGAGGTATCGGTGTAACCGGTCGAGGGCGAGACGGGCGCGCCGGCGTTGCTGAACTGGCTCACGCTGTTGTTGCCGTCGGTCACCCACACCTGGCTCAGTCCGTCGATGGCGATTCCAGCGGGCGCGTTCAGCCCGCCTCCGGAGCTGATCGTGTTCTGCACCGTGCCCACCTGGCTGGTCTCCTCGAGCAGGGGTCCGGTGCCCGCCGTCCACACGTTGCCGCCGCTGTCGATGGCGATAGCCGTATTGGCTCCGGGGTAGGCGCTCGTCGAGATCCCGTACCCGTCCCCTGCCAGTTCTGCACCGCTGCCTCCGCTGTTCAGGATCCACACGCTCTCGCCGCTCACCGTGATGGCCAGGGTTGTTTGTGCGGTGGCGTAGGTGGTGGGGTCGGTCGGGGTAAAGGTTGCTGTGATATTCCAGGAACCGGCCGCCAACCCCTGCGTTCCGCTGGTGACATTGATCGGCGCACCGCCCTGTGTCGCCGAGTAGGTAAAGGCGCCTGGAGCATTGGCGATTGCGGTCAGAACCTTCGTTCCCGCATCGCCAAAGATGATGGTACCTGCCGGAGTCCAGGAAATTGTCGGCGTAACCGGTGGGGCCGTAACCTTAAAGGTCTGGCCCCCGAAGGCGGCGCAGGTGGCGCCACTGGGAAAGTTTTCAATATAGATGGGATAGGTTGCCGGATTTGCGAGCTCGGCTGGGGTTACGGTCGCATCCAGTTCTGTGGAGCTCCTGAACGTCGTGGCCAGCTGTGTATTGCCTAAGAACACATAGGAGTTCGCCGCATCAAATCCTGTTCCTGTGAGGATCAGGGTCGTGCCGTTCGTGCCCGCCTGCACCGAGGCAGGACTGATGCCTGTGAATGCGAATGGATCGGTGGTCGTATTGAAGTTGGCGTAGGCCAGCGTCTCATCGTCAGCGGTGATGGTGTCCGGATTCGATCCTCCCGCCAGATCGTAGCTCCATCCCGTGAAATTCCAGCCGGGATTGGGAGTCGCGGTGAAGGTGAGCGTCTGTCCCCAGGGATAGAAGCCGTCGCCGGTTGGCGATGTTTGGCTGATGGTCACTGAACCGCCGCAGGAAGCATTCACGCCCGTCGAAGGAGCGAACTGCGGATCGAAGGTTGCTGTGTAAGTCGCGTTGGTCGCCGGAAGCGGACCTGTGGTATGCGAAAGCGCTCCGCCGTCGCTCCAGTTATTGAAGACATACCTCGTGTTGGAGCCGACATACATCGGCGACGCGATGCTGAGGGTGTGGGTGCTGCCGGTCGTCCAGGTTGTGCCATCGGACCAGTAATTGGGGGAAAACGTCTTGGGCGCAAGCCAGTAGGAACCGTCCACGTCGGCATACCAATTCAGGGCAAACTGGTTCGCGAGAGTTTCCGACGGCGTTACATTGACGATGTAGAGCGGGTTACTCGACGGCGAGAAATAGATGGTGGAATTGATGGGAGTGCCTGTGTCGGGAACAAACAGCTCCTTTGGATTGGTCGAGAGGCCGCCGGGGAGCCAAAACGGCGCGTTATTGAACCAGTAGAAGTTCCATCCCGAGTTTGCGGTGGCGGTTAATGTAACGTTTTGCCGGGCCACGAAGAAATTTCCAAGGGGATTGTTGTTGGTGTCGGAATACGCCTGTGGCTGCGGGCTGGAGCTGATCGTGCCCGACCCCGTCGGGTCGGCCGTTGCCGTATACGGCACCAGCTGAATAAAGTTTGCCGTGTAGGTGGTCACCTCGGGCGAGGTTCGCGGAAAGCCCGGACTGCCATCGCCCGCCGTAATCGTGATGGTGTGCTGCTGCGCTGTGGAGTCGTTCCAGCGGCCATAGGTGTAGTAAAAACTCGCCGCAGCCGTGCTGTCGATAATGTAGCCCGATAGCTGTTGCACGCCGGTCGGGACATCGAGCGTATGCGTTGTGCCCATCGCCCAGGCGCCGGTCAGAGGAAATGTGTGAGGCGTGGTGTAGGTCGTGCTATCCACGATCACCTGCAGGCCGGCCGGGTTCGATGTAATCGTAACCGCGGTGGGCGGCGCACCATAGAGGCGAAGAATGCCTTCCTTGTCGGCGGCTGAATAATCCGCAGGCTCAGGACTGGTGTTGGGACCGGGAGCGGGAAGTCCTTCGATGTTCATCGGGATCCCGGCCGGGATGCTCTCAATCACCGGGCCGTTGTTGCGGGAAAAATCCGCGGCCCCATACTGCATCAGGGAACCGTAATCGAAATACTTTGTGAGGAGCTGCTGATTCTCGGTGTTGATGAGGAAGTTGCCCGGATAATCGGACTTGGTCACGTTGTTGTAGTTCACGGTGACGTAGGTATCGCGATCGGTGCGGGTCATTTCGTGCCACAGTCCGATGACGTGGCCCATCTCATGCAGAATTGTCGCCTCGTCGCAGTTCGCGGATCCGGAGACGGGCTGAGCCGGCATCGCGTCATAGCCAACATTCGCTTCGCACACACCACTGGTGTCGCTGGTGCTGAGGTTGATGAGTACATAGTTCGGACTCGGGGAACCGAGCGAGGTATTGTCCACCCACTGGATCACGCCGGGAAAGTCCGAGTTAAATTGCGTAATCGCATTGTTGATGTTGGTCACATCCCCCGAAGAGCCATCGATTTCGTAATAGACGGTGGCGACGCCGCTCACCGCAGGCCAAAGGTTGCCGCTTCCGGCAACGCCGGTGGATTGCGGTCTGAATCGAACCGTTTGGGATCGCGCCAGACCGGGGTCGGGGCGTCCTTGTGGAATTTCCCTGGACTGACCGTCGGCAGTCGGCTGGACTGAGAATGCGGCTGCAAGGATGAGGGCACACTGCAAGGGCCTGGACAGAAGTCCTCTGGACTGGAGCATGGCATCGTCACCCGCGCGAATCGTGAGTCCCTGGGGAAAGCAAGTAATGCAAATGCAGGGTCCCACGATGGTGCCACCGTGTATGTCTCCTGTCAACGGGAGGAGCGCAAGGATATAACTCAGGCATCAATACTCCTCGAGGGAGTTACCTCGGCGAGTTACTCGCGCCCGAGCAAAGATTCCTCAAAATGCTTGTCGTGGGGGAGAATGAAAAGGGAAACGACGGTCCTGATGTTAAGAGAAATTGACAGGGATGTGTGGCGGACCGCCTTAAAAAGGTACTGATCTTTGGTTTTTGCAAAGTTTAAGGAGAATCGAGTGGCAGGAAACAGTGCGATGCGAGTGCGAACGATGGTGCTCCTGGGATGTGTGGCGTTCCTGACAGGCATTTGTCATGCAGCGCCCCCGGCGGGTCCTGACGGGCCGGGATCGCCTGCTTCCAGGGAGCAATTCATCGCGCAGCTGCGGGCGCACGTTCACCATGTTTTCGTGATCTACCAGGAGAACCGCTCGTTCGATTCGTATTTCGGATCGTTTCCGGGCGTGGATAACCTGGCGACGGCCGAGGCGCGCCAGCACGGGTTCCGGCAGTGGGACGCGATCGGGCAGACGTGGGTGACGCCGTTCCTGCTGCATGCCGCGGATACGGTGGATGCGGATCACGCGCGCGAGGCGCTGCTGGCGAAGAGCGACGACGGAAAGATGGACAATTTTGTCGGCTTTGAAGAGAAGAACATCGTGCAGCAGAACATCGGCAGTCCGCAATACGCGCGCCAGGTGGGGATGCTGACCATGGCGCATGAGGATTGCCACACGATTCCGTTTCTCTGGATGTACGCGCACCATTTCACTCTGTACGACCACATCTTCCAGGCGATGTATGGGCCGTCGACGCCGGGGAACATCGATCTGATTGCTGGGCAGAGCGGGCAGACGCAGGCGGCGCGGCATCCGGACGAGAAATTCAAGTCGACGATGACGCCGGGCGAGCCGGTGGTGAATGATGCAGAACCGAAGTTCGGCCCGTATGCCTTTGCCGGACAGGCGAACGGACCGAAGCAACTGGATCAGACCTACGCGACGCTGATGCTGTCGATGAGCGGGAAAAGCGCGCCGGAGGCGAAGATCGACACCGATGACGTGAAGGACGACATCGGCGCGCTGGCGCGGCTCAATCATGAGGCCATTCCATGGGCCTGGTATCAGGAAGGTTTCGGTAACGGAACGGGCAACAATCATCCGGCGTATATCCCGCACCACAACGCGCCGCAGTATTTCGGATACGTGCGGCAGAATCCGTCGATGTGGAAGGGCGAGCACGATCTGCTGGATTTCTTTGCCACGATGGACGGGCATCAGTTGCCGGCACAGAGCGTGGTGTTCATCAAGGGCGGCTCGCGGAATCCATTCGGATGGAAGCCGGCGGATGCGCGCGCGGCGAACATTCTGGGCGACGACGATCATCCGGGCTACTCGGATTCGCAGCTGTCGGAGTCGCTGGTGGCGAAGGTGGTGAATACGGTGGCGCGGAGTCCGTACTGGAAGGACTCGGCGATCATCGTGCTGTGGGACGATTCGGAGGGCTTCTACGATCACGTGCCGCCGCCGCAGTTCGAGGCGTGTCCGGATCAGCATCCATGCGGCGATGGGCCGCGGGTGCCGCTGCTTCTGATCTCGCCGTGGGCGCGATCGGGTGGAGTGGTTTCCGATGCGGGCGATCACGTCTCGTTCGCGAAGTTTCTGGATGTGCTTTTCAATCTGCCGCCGCTGGCTTCGCTTCCGGATGAGAAGCCGTATCTGCCGGAGGGGCCGCGCGACGAGAATCCGCGGCTGACGGATCTGCTGGGCGGATTCGATCCGGCGCGGCTGGCTGGGAAGAAGGCGCCGATTCCGGCGGCGCAGGCGGAGATCCCCGACGCGGTGGTGAATCACTTTCCGCCGGCGATGACATGCCGGGAGACGGGCGTGACGCCGGTGGCGATTCCGGGAGCGGCTCTGAAGCCGCCGAAGGATTTCACGAATCCGCTGCCGTAGTGGAACGGCCGGAAGAAAACGTCACGTGATGACGGGTTTTTCGGAAATTCCTTCTGTGCCAAAGACGCGCCGGTAGCGTTCGATTTCCGGAGCAGGGCCGAGGGCTTTCGCTTCGTTATCGGAGAGCTTGACGGCGGGGTGTCCGTCGGCGTCGTTGAGCTTGCAGACCAGGCGGGGCGGATCGAATCCGGTACCGCCCTGGGGGTTGCAGTCGCGAAAGTCGTTGGTGAGCAGCGTGCCCCAGCCGGCGCTGAAGCGAATGCGGCGTTCCGGGATCCACTTGCTGCGCTCGAGGAAGTCGGCGGCACGGCGGAAGTCTTCGCGGCGGACGCCGGGCTGGATGCGGCCGGCGAAGGTGGCCTGCAGCTGGAGGATGTCGTCGACGTCGAGGGAGTCCGAGGCGATGAAGAGCTTGCGGCGGGGATCGCGGCCGCGCTCTTCCAGCCAGGCGATGTACTCCTCGCCGGCGACGAATGGGTCTTTGCTGTCGGCGCGCTGGCCGGTCCAGTCGGCGACCCAGTTCGGCGCGTGGCGGAGGAACTGCGTGGTGCCGAAGGTGTCGGGCAGGAGGATGAGGAGCTCGCCGCCGTAGGTATTCTGCCAGAGATCCAGTAACCGATACTGTGACGATTGCAGATCGGCATCCGTGCGCGCCATGGCGGCCAGAGCCATAGGCAGCTCGTGCGCGTTGGTTCCGATGGCCTCCACGTCGTGCTTGTAGGCGAGAAACGTGTTCGAGGTGCCGCGGAAGCTTTCGCCGAGGACGTCGCGCATGGCGGTGACGACGTATTCCTGCCAGAGAAAGCTGTGGCGGCGGCGGGTGCCGAAATCGCTGATGTGCAGGTCGGGAACTCCGCGGAGGCGTTCCATCTTCTCCCACAGTTTTGCTTTGGCGCGGGCGTAGAGGATGTCGAGCTCGAGTTCGCTGAGGCGCTTGAGGTGCGCGCGGGTGCTGAGTTCGCTGGTGACGGCGAGGGCGTAGATCTCCCACAGGGTGGCCTCGGGCCAGCTGCCGTGGAAGGCGAGGGAGAAGCGGCCATCCTGCATGCTGAGCTCGTATTCGCAGAGGCGGAAGCGGTGTTCGAGCCAGTCGAGGAAGGCGGGCTCGAAGATGCCGCGCCTGCCGTAGAAAGTGTTACCGGCGAGCCAGATGATTTCCGATTTATGGAAGCGGAGGCTTTTGACCTGATCCAGCTGCGCGGCGAGCTCGTCCATCTCGATGAGGCCGGCGTAGCGCTGCTCGTGGGTGCGATCGATCAGGGTGAAGGTGACCTGGGTCTGAGAAAAATGCTTCCAGATGAACTGGAGCATGAGCAGCTTGTAGAAATCGGTGTCGAGCAGCGAGCGAATGATCGGATCCAGTTCCCAGTTGTGGTCGTGCGCGCGCCGGGCGAGGTTGATGATCACCCCTCCAGGATATCAACCGGCTGGAATTGGAGGGGGCGAAGACGCCGGTTCGATAAATGCGGAACCCGGGAGGGCGGGTGTGGCATCCTGTAGAAGAAGATGGCCCCCGAACGCTCACGTCTGCTTAGCTTCGAGCGAACTATCGCCAGTGCGCGCCAGACGATCATGCTGAGCGAGATCGCGAAGCTGGCGATCGACAGCTTTCGCTCCTCGAAGGTGCGCTTCCTGCTGACCGCGCTGGGCATGGTCATCGGCACGGCTTCGGTGATTCTGGTAGTGGCGATTTCGGCGACCGGCGGGCAGTACATCCAGAAGCAGATTCAGGGAATCGGCACCAACCTGGTGGAACTGGAGTACGCCGGCGGCGGGTCCGGGGCGGTCACCAATATTCAGTCGGACTTCCTGGTGTACGACGACGAGCACACGATCGTGGAGCGGGTACCTTCGATTGCGGCATCATCGGTGGTGCTGGAGATGCACCAGAACATCAGCCTGAGCGGCATCACGCACGAGGTGCTGGTGCTGGGCGTTGAGCCGGAGTACCTGCAGGTTCGCAACCTGGTAACGCTGGCCGGCCGCTTCTTCGACGACGAGGACGAAAGCGCGCACAGCAAGGTGGCGGTGGTGACCGAGCCGTTCGCGCGCGCGATGTTCGGCAGTCCGGGAGAGGCGATTGGCGGGACCTTTCAGATCAACGGGATCCCCTTTACGATCATCGGCACGTTCAAGGAGCGTGTGGAGACCTTCGGGCAGACGGAGATTGCGAATCAGACGATTCTGATTCCTTATTCGGTGGGCCGCTACTTCAGCGGCACGGACAACGTGAAGGAGATTTATTTTTCCATCCGCGACCGGAACGACGTGGAAAACGCGGCGCGGGAAATCGTGAACGCGGTGAAGACCGACGGGCGGCATCAGCCCAATTCGGTGTACACGACGCAGACGATGACGGCGCTGATTACGCTGGCCGGGGAGGTGGTGAACGCGCTGACCGCCATGCTGCTGCTGGTCTCCGGCGTAACGCTGGCGGTGGGTGGCGTGGGCATCATGAATATCATGCTGGCGACGGTGCGTTCGCGCACGCGGGAGATCGGCATCCGGAAGGCGCTGGGGGCGACGCGGCGCGAGATCAAGCTGCAGTTTCTGATGGAAGCGATGTTTGTGTCTCTGTTCGGAGGACTGATCGGGGCGGTGATCGGGCTGGGAATTCCCTTCTCCGTGCGCTTTTTCACGGCGTATCGCGTGCCGGTTTCAGGATGGTCGGCGCTGGTGGGCCTGCTGGCTTCGGTGTCCGTGGGGATTATTTTTGGAACGCTGCCCGCGAATCGTGCCGCAGCGATGGATCCGATCGAATCGCTGCGGTACGAATAGCGGGGCGATTTACTGGATACGGACGCCTGGAGGGATGATGGTCAGAGCAAAGGCCATCTGGGTTCCATCGGGCACATGGACATTCTTGCCTTTCGATGTAAACGTTGCGGATGACTGCTCGTGGATGTCGCTCTTCAGGGTGACGCCGGGGACGCCCTTCGTTTGAGCCGGCTGCTTCGAGCCGGAGTTCCCGGAGGGCGTATCCATGGACTGCTGCGGAGGCTGCTGCGGCTGCGAAGAGCCGGCGGCAGGTCCGCCACCGGGCGCACCGCCAGAGGGAGAACTGCTGGGCATGGCAGCGGGCGCGCCGCTGGGCATGCCGCCTTCTGCCTGCGGTTGCGCCATGACGGGTTCAGCCACGGCAAGCACCGTCGCTTTGATGGGGAGTTCCTGCCCGCCCTTCAGCTTTGCTTTGTCGAAGGTAACGGTCACCATGGAATCGCTCTTGTGTGCAGAGGGCTGCACCTGATCGATGTGGCCTTCGAGGACCGTGTTTTTCGGCAGAGCCTGGGCGTCGGGGATCTGCACGCCCTGCTCGAGTTTGGCGGTCACGGGATCGCCCTGTCTGGCTTTCTTCGCGTCGAGGGTTTTGCTCAGTTCCGCCTGAGCCTGCACCATCTGGATGGTGCGATGCTGCGGGCTGCTGGGCGCGGCTGCGGCTGAACTGGCTTGCGGAGATGTTGCCGGCTGGCTCTGCGCCCTGGCGGCTGCGCCGAGCATCGTGGCAACAGCAAGACCGGCTCCGGTTGCAAGAGTCCGGTGAAAAATTCCGTGCATCGAATCACCTCCCAGCGCGCCCGATTCCCTCTCTTTACTGGACGCCGCCTGCGGCGGGGGGCGTTGCCCCGAAAATTGGTAAACTTAGAGGGTATGGCGGCAGCCACTCCATTTCCTGTTTCCGTAACCGGATATCCGCACGCGAGGTATCGGCCGGACTGCGACTCTGTCGATGGGGTCGTGGAGGAGAGGAATCCGGAAGAACGGGATGTCCGTGGCGTGCCACGCCAGGCACCTTTCGTCGAGGCGGGAATACGCCTCGACCTTGCCGCGCTGTTTGCGTCGATTGACGACGCTCTGGGCGACGCCCGGCATTCCTAACTGCGGCCTATCTTTCTCCGCTTCGACAACTTCACTTTCACATCGCTGAAATCTCAGCCGTCAGGAAACCCTTGTGAGCATCCGCAACATCGCCATCATCGCGCACGTCGATCACGGTAAGACCACGCTGGTTGACGGTCTCCTCCGCCAGGCGGGCACCTTCCGCGCCAACGAAGCCGTTGCCGAACGAGTCATGGACTCGAACGAGCTGGAACGGGAGCGCGGCATCACGATTCTGGCCAAGAACACGGCCGTTTCTTACAAAGGCGAGAAGATCAACATCGTCGACACGCCGGGCCACGCCGATTTTGGCGGCGAGGTGGAACGCGCGCTGAAGATGGTTGACGGGGTGATGCTGCTGGTTGACGCATCGGAGGGCCCGCTGCCGCAGACGCGCTATGTGCTGTCGAAGGCGCTGGAGGCGAAGCTGCCGCCGATTCTGGTGATCAACAAAATCGACCGGCCCGATGCGCGCGCGCAGGAGGTGCTGAACGAGGTCTACGACCTGTTTATCGATCTGGACGCGACCGAGGATCAGCTGGATTTCCCGGTTCTGTATACGAATGCTAAGCAGGGGCAGGCGAGCACCGATCCAAATGTCCCCGGCACGGATCTGATGCCGCTGTTCGATGCGATTCTGGCGACGATTCCGACGGGCAAGGGCGATCCCGGCGGGGTTCTGCAGATCCAGGTGACGAATCTGGACTACTCGGATTATCTGGGGCGGCTGGCGATTGCGCGCGTCTTTCAGGGGACGCTGCACACGGGCGACGAAGTGGCGATTTCAAAGCGCGACGGATCACTCCAGAAGACGCGGATTACGAAGATGTTCAGCTTCAGCGGACTGAAGCGGGTCGACATCGTGGCGACGGAGATCGACGACATTGTGGCGATTGCCGGGGTGGAGGGCATCACCATCGGGGAGACGATTACGGATGCGGAGAATCCGGCGCCGCTGCCGCCGATTGTGATCGACGAGCCGACGATCGCGATGCAGTTCTCGGTGAACAACTCGCCGATGGCGGGCCGCGAGGGCCAGTACGTGACGTCGCGCAACCTGCGCGAGCGGCTGGAGAAAGAGCTACTGACCAACGTCTCGGTGCGCGTGGAAGAGAGCGGCAGCCCGGACAGCTTCAAGGTGCTGGGGCGCGGCGAGCTGCAGCTGGCGATTCTGATCGAGATGATGCGCCGCGAAAGCTACGAGCTGATGGTGGGGCGGCCGGAGATCGTGACGAAAGAGGTGAACGGGAAGCTGATGGAACCCGTCGAGCACCTGACCATCGATATTCCGGAGAATTTTGTCGGCGTGGTGATCGAGCGGCTCGGACCGCGGCGCGGCGAGATGACAAAGATGCACAACCATGGGTACGGACGCGTGCGTCTGGAGTTTCGCGTACCGTCGCGGGGGCTGATCGGACTGCGCAGCGAGCTGCTGACGGAGACGCGCGGGACGATCGTGATGAACTCGCTCTTCGACGGCTACATGCCGCATCAGGGGCAGATTCCGCAGCGGCCGACGGGCGCGCTGGTGGCGGATCGGCCGGGCACGACGACAGCGTACGCGCTGGAGGGTCTCGAGGACCGCGGCGTTCTCTTCACGCCTCCGGGGGTCGAGGTCTATGAGGGCATGATCATCGGCGAGCACTCGCGCGACAACGATCTGGACGTGAACGTGGTGCGTGAGAAGAAGCTGACGAACATGCGTGCTTCGACGGCAGACGATGCGATTCGGCTGGCGCCGCCGCATCTGATGAATCTGGAACAGGCGATCGAGTTCATTGCCGACGATGAGCTGGTGGAGGTGACGCCGAAGTCGCTGCGGTTGCGGAAGAAGATTCTGCAATCGAACCGCCGGCCGCGGCGGAATCCGACGGTGACGGCGTAGAGGCTTCCACGCAAAAGCACGGCCGGTTGGTTATCGCACTCGATGGGCCTCCCCTCAGGGCATGCGCAGCACGATCCCCATGCTGATGGTCTGCGGGTGGAAGTTCGCGTGGGGCGAGTGGACGGAGGCCCAGGTGTATTCGATGGCGCGCCAGTCCACGCGAGGCAGAACGGTGATATCCAACCCGCCGAGGAACTGATAGACGAAGCCGTTTCCGTTCGAATTTGTGACGCCATCACTGACATTGACGTGGGCCAGCCCTGCTAACGCTTCCGCGTAGGGCATGACGGGGAACACGTGAGGATGGAGCTGCGCGCGCGGTCCAGCGAGGAAGCTGTCTACCGTTTCGTTCCCGCTTCCCGAGAGTGCGACGCGGAGATCGAAACCCGCGCGGACGAAAGGCGCGCCGAAGGGCTGCGAGTACAGTCCAAAAGTCGATCCATATTGCCAGCCGTTGTGAGACAGGTTGTAACTGGAAGCGCTGAAGGCGCCATAGACAGCCGTTTGCGCCTGAGCGCAGACGGCAACCAGGAACAGGCAGAGAAGAGCAAGCCGTGCTTTCACCGGAATGTCCTCTTCCCCCGATGTTGCGCGCCGCAGGCCTTTTCTGCAACAGCAGAATGCAACCGATCAAAACGACTGGGGAGGCCGGCGGAGCCCTGAGGACTCGCGCCGGCTCACGGTTTCAGGCTGCAGCTTTCTGTGCGTAGGGGTTCACGCGCTCGGCGATCTGGGTGAGCAGGTGGTCGGCGTGTCCTTCTTCTTTGATGGTCTTGTCAAGAAGTTCGACATGCGCGTTCTCGCCGAGCAACTGCGCCCAGCGGCGGACCGCGCCGTAGGTGGCAATCTCGAAGTGCTCCACGCGCTGGCCGGCCGAGATGAGCGCGGCATCGCGCACGGCATCGTCGGCGGCATCCTTCACCATGTCTTCGGTTTCGGTGACGAGGGCGGCGAGGGTTTTGCACTTCACGGATTTTGCTTCGCCCGCGGCCTGGTTGAGAATCTGCTCCAGCCGTTGCACGTGCACCTCGGTTTCCTGCAAGTGGGATTCAAAGGCCTGCTTGAGCTGCGTGTCGACGGACTTGTCGATCATTTTCGGCAGCGCTTCGGTGATCTGTTGTTCGGTGGACAGCAGCATCTGCAGCTGATTGATGTAAAGCTTGCGCAAATTGTCGAGATTCGCGGAAAAGACTTTCATGCAGGTTTCTCCTGTGCGGGGGATTGTGAAATGAGACGCGAACGCTCTCTCTTCACTGGGATGCAGGGGCGAGAAGGAACGAAGCCCTTGCTGGCTGCGCGGGCAGAGGCCAGCGCATCCGATGGAGTGATGACCGCGAAGACCGGTTCCGCGCCCTCGGCTGCCGGGTTCCTGCCCACAAGCGCTTCGTCGCGGCGCAGTCTCGACGCCCTGCGCGCGGCCGCGGCAGGTTGCCGGGGTTGCTCTCTTTACAAAAATGCGACACAAACCGTCTTCGGGCAAGGACGGCGCGAAGCACGCATGATCCTCGTTGGGGAGCAACCTGGCGATCGGGAAGATATTGAGGGCAAGCCCTTCGTCGGACCGGCCGGACAGCTGCTCAACCACTGCCTGGAAGAAGCGGGGATCGAGCGCAAGGATGTTTACGTGACTAATGCGGTGAAGCACTTCAAATGGGAGCCGCGGGGCCAACGGCGCATCCACAAGAAGCCGAGCCTGAAGGAAACGGCTGCGTGCCGGCCGTGGCTCGATGCGGAGATGGCGGCGGTGGAACCGGAGTTGGTGGTGTGCCTCGGAGCGACGGCCGCGCAGGCGTTGCTGGGGAGTTCGTTCCGCGTCACACAGAAGCGCGGGAAGGTGATGCAGGTGGCGGACCTGCCGCCGGTGCTGGCAACGGTGCATCCGTCGTCGGTTTTGCGAGCGCCGAACGAAGAGAGCCGGCATGAGGCGCGGGCCGCGTTTGTCGCGGACCTGCGCGTGGCTGCGAGGTTTCTTCCCAGCCATCGCAAGGCGGCCTGAGTCTGCAGTTGCTGGGCGTCCCCTATCCCCGGTTTCGAGAATCCGGGACGCCCGTGGTGCCGGATGAGTAATTACGCGGCCATGGCTTCGTCGAAGCGAATGAGGATTTTGTTGTAGCCTTCGACGCGCTTGTCGAACTTGTCGTAGGCCTCGGGGGCATCCTGAATGCCGATGTGGTGGCTGACGATTTTGCCGGGGTGGGCGCGGCCCTGAATGATCAGATCGCGCAGGTACTCGTTGTACTTCTTCACAGGACACTGGCCCATGCCGATGGTGACGGCGTTGTCGAAGAGCTGGCCGATGGGAAGCGGGTAGATGCCCTGCTTTTTCTGCTCGTCCTTCGCGCCGGGATCGGGCGCCATGTAGACGCCGATGAGAGCGATGTTGCCGGCGGCATTGACGATCTTCGCGCAGTACTCGATGGCCTGCGAACCGCGCTCCTTGTTGGGATGGGACTGATCGTGAACCTGATAGCCGACGGCGTCGATGGCGCAGTCCACGCCGGTGAGCTTGTCGGCTTCGCCCGGGCGCAGAGTGGACATATGCGCAGAATTCTTTTTGCGGAGCTTTTTGATTTGCTCCACGGGATCGCCGTCTTCGAAGTTGACCGGGATGGCGCCCAGCTCGCGTGCTTTGTCGAGGCGGCTCTTCACGCGATCGACAATGTAAACCTCGGAGGCGCCGCGCAGGATGGCGCAGTGCGCGGCGAGCAGGCCCACGGGCCCAGCGCCGAAGATAGCTACGGTTTTGCCGGGAGTGACGGCGGCGAGCTCGGTGGCGTGATAGGCCGTCGGGAAAACGTCGGACAGGAGCAGGAAATCGTCTTCGTACTTGTCGCCGGGCTTGCCGGGAAGCTTGAGGCAATTGAAGTCGGCATAAGGGACGAGGACATACTCGGCCTGTCCACCCTGATAGGGCCCCATGCCGGCGTAGCCGTAGGCGGCGTGGGGTTGCTGGTTCATGGTCAGGCAGGCGTGGGTGTTGCCGCGGGTACAGTTGTGACAGAATCCGCAGGCGACGTTAAAGGGCAGAACGACGCGGTCGCCTTTGCGGATACTGCTGACGGCTTCGCCAACTTCTTCAATCACCCCCATAATCTCGTGGCCGACGACGGTGCCTTTCTCCAGCGGGGTTCGACCGTCGTACATGTGAAGATCGCTGCCGCAGATGCCGGTGGTGGTGACGCGCAGCAGGGCGTCGGTGGGCTTCTGCAATTCGGGTTTCGGGCGATCGGAAACCGCCATGCGGCGCTCGCCCTCATAGCTGATGGCCTTCATGGAAAACTCCTCGGTTGTATCGGAATTTGAACGTGCGTGCGCAGAACTGAGTCGAAAAATTGCGCGCACTTCCAGGTAGGATGCGAGCCGTGCGGAGACAGAAAGCTGCCTGCGCGCGCGAAAGTCCGAGGAGCGGAGGAGAAGTCAGATCATGCGGGCGAACTTCTGCCGGCGCACTTCCCATTCTTCGGTGGAGAAGAGACGCGGGCCCACATCGATGAGACGCGGAATCATATTGAAGATGGCGACTGGATTCCAGCGCTTGCCCTCGCGCGTGCGGTAACCCTTCTCGTTCAGATCGCTGGCGATGCTGGAGAACGGAAAATCCTGGACCAGCATTTCCATCATCTGCAGCAGGGCGGCCTGCTCGTTGGGATCGATCTCCAGTCCCTTGCAGTCTTCGGAGATGCGCAGGCCGAAGGGAATGTCTTCGGGGAATGCACCTTCGGTGGGCATTTCGGAGTCGGGCAGCTCGCGACGCCATTCCACGGAAACCAGGTGCCATCCGGCCGCGACGCGCTGGCGGACGATTTCCTCCAGAAGCGGCTGGGCGATCATGTCACGGATACGTTCGACATAAGCCATAGGAGCCTCCCTCGTTGGCGCCTATTAGACTGCACGCGTGGGACCGGGGCAAGGGTCGAGTGACGAACCGGCGAACCCTCGTCATGGCTGCGTTGGGTACAGCTGGAAGCCGGCAGAGGAGAGGGAGCGGATGTCCGCTTTCGCAGGAGGCTGTCCGTCTTCGGACGGCGCCGCCGGTTCAGGTTTATTGGTCCTCGACCTGGAGCGTGACGACCTGCTGGCCGCTGACGACCGCGTCCATGGGCAGTGAAGCCATGGGGACGGCCGATTCGCCATTCAGCGCCATGCCCTTGTTCTCGCGCAGAGGGGCCAGGGCATTGGCCATGGTCATGGGAATCGCCGTGAGCGTGCGGCCATCGACGGCCGCCTGAGCGGCGGGCGCCAGCAGCGTGATGTAGAGCTGATCGCTGGTGTGCACGCTGTTGAGCTGCGCGATGGTGGCCGCAACATCCAGGGGCTGCGCGTTGAACTGCGGCGGCTGCAGCAGGCGGTCCAGCGTGCCGGCATCGCTCACCAGAAGGCGTACGGGGCCTTCGGGCAGGTTGGCCGGCAGCTTCACGGGAACGCGCACGTTGTGGGGTTCGCCATGCCAGGGACGGATCGTGGCCTCCACGGTGACGGTGTCGCCGGGGTGGACTTCGATGCGGCTGGTGCGCGCGCTCTCGATCTCCGCCGTGAGACGCCGCGGGATCGCGGCCACTTCGAGATCGACGCTCTCGATCGGGGTGCGGCGCGCTGCGTTGTCATAGAGGCGTGCGAAGCGCTCCCCCAGCGTGAGGGCGGCCTGGAGATTGGCGGGCAGCGCGTCGGTGGGCGCGACCAGGCTGTTCACCTTCATCGAAGGGTAGCCACTCAGCTTGACCGAACCCTGGACGTGATAGGTGGTCTGGGCGGAGTAGGCGTTCTCCTGCATCAGCGCCTGATAGACGGCGACCATGACGGCCATGGGGGTGATCTGCGGCTGGTCGATCACCTCGAAATGCAGCGTGTCGGGATCGGCGACCTGGTGCGCGGCAGCGGCGCCCCGTGTCACGCGCAGAGTAACGGGAATCATGCGTGCCGTTTTGCCGAATTCACCCATGATGGCCGAGGCGCGGTCTTCAGTGATGGAACCAATGGTCTCGGTGGTGTTGATGATCTTGAAGGCTTCCAGCGGCGAGGGGAGCGTGGCCACGACGTCAGCCTTGGTCATGGGCATCGACACGGGGCCGAACTGCGTGATGGGGTGCCCGCAGGCGAGCATGCGCCGGGGGTCGACGTAGGTCACCGTGCAGGTGGCCGCGATGTCCAGGTCGCCGCGCACGAGGACAGCGCTCACCGCCGAGCCGGGAACGAGAGGATCGGGCTGCTTCTCATTGCTCGCCGAACCACCGACGCCTTCCACGGGGACCAGGCCGGCCGGGGCATGCTCCTTCCAGAACTTCAGGGCGGCGGGACTGAATCCGCTGAAGACCAGCGGCGTATCCATGGGCTGGATGAGCGAACCGGACAAGGCAGGGCTGGCAATCCGGGCGGCGGGATCGCCGGGCGCACCGATGGCGGCGGCGCTGGCCAGTTCCGTGAGCGGCCCCGCTCCCTGCTGCTTCTCGACGCCGAGCATCAGCTCGATGGGCGTGATGCCGCAGATGGGCTCCTTGCTGAACTGGCCGATGCGGTAGGAAAGCGCGCCGACGAGGCGGCCGTCGATGTAGACAGGGCTGCCGCTCATGCCGGCGACGACGCCGGTGTATTGCGGCTTGGTACCCTCGAGGCGGCCGAGGATCATATCCTGGCGCGGGCCGAGCGCGTTGTGGAGCACGCCGAGGATCTCGACGCCCATGGGCTCGGGTTTGGTACCCTCGAAGACCGTATAGGCGACGCCCTGCAGGCCCTTATGAATTTCGCTCAGCGGAAAGAACTTTGTCACTTCCGGCGGATGGGGGGGCAGGACAGCCGGGCTGGAGGCCTGCGCGAGCGCAGCTCCGGCCGGGAGAAGGGTCGCGAGGGAGGCCCAGACAGCGAGCGCGCCGGCTCCCTTGCGGATATCTTTCAGATGCTTAACCACGTCCATAGACTATGCTGCTCCCACGCTTGCCGCAAAGGCATCGGCAGCACGAAGATTGTTGCAGAGGTAGTTCCATGAGGAAATCCCACCTGTATTCTCCGGCGGTCGCCGCCCTTGCTCTGCTGCTCATACAGACGCTTTTGCCGGCCCGGTGGTTATGGGGGCAGCAAACGACGCCTGCCAATCCCCAGCAGCAGCCTCAGTCGCAGCAGCAACAACAGCAGCCCTCGGACCAGACCGCGCCCGAAGCGGGAGGGCCCGGGAACGATAACGGCCCGATAGCGATCCCGAAAAAGTCCCCGAACGCGGCAACGCCTCCGCCGCCGCCCCAGCCCACGGTGAAGAACCCTCCCGGACTGGGCGGACTGTCGCTGCGGGTCGACGTGCCCGTCGTGAATGTGGACGTGAATGTGATGACGGACAAGACCCACGAGTTCATCCCGAACCTGAAAGAGGATAACTTCCGAGTTTTCGAGGACGGGGTTCCCCAGGACATCATCGGGTTCCACCAGGTAAAGGCGCCGATTACGGCGGTCCTGCTGGTGGAATTCGCGGCGAACGACTGGAACTTCATCTTCGACATGTGGAACTCGGCGATTGCTTTTACCGAACAGCTGCAGCCGGACGACTACATTGCCGTCGTGACCTACGACATGCACACCACGATCCTGACCGACTTCACCCACAACAAGATGCTGATTCAGCAGGCGGTGCAGTCGCTGACGATTCCCACATGGAACGAGACCAATCTCTTCGACGCCATTTACGAGACGCTGGACCGACTCTCGCGCATTGAGGGACGCAAGTACGTCATCCTGGTCTCCTCGGGACGGGATACGTTCTCCAAGATCACGCTGGACAAGTGCCTGCAGAAGATCAAGGAGACGTCAAACGTGACCATCTTCTCGATCGCGACCGGTGGGGCGGGGATCATGGGAGGCGGCGGCTTCGACAGCTACCAGATGAACACCATCGGTATGTTGCAGGCACAGAACCAGTTACAGAGTTTTGCCCGGATGACCGGGGGCATGTATTTCGAGCCTCGCTTCACGGCGGAATTGCCGGACGACTTTGCCGCGATCAACGCCTCCATCCGTAACCAGTATCAGATTACCTACAGGCCATCCAACATCAAGATGGACGGCACGTATCGGCGCATCCGGATCGAGCTGGTGGATGAGGAAGGGCATCCGCTGCGGATGCAGGACCAGAAGCACAAGCCGGTAAAGTACGACATCATCGCGCGTGACGGCTATAAAGCAAAGCAGCAGGTGGAGTAAGCGGCAGGCGGAGAGCGGAAAGCGGGCGGGTGCGCCCCGTTTTGGAAACGCACGACGGTTTCGGTACCTCGGTTACCGGTAACGTCGAAAGCGGGTACTTTCTCGTTGTTGGTCCCTCCATGGAAGTGCTATAGATGGACCATCGCCCGGGCGTTCATACTGTTGGCGCATCGGGGCTAGCTGCTCTTTTCCGAGGTACTGCGGTCATGCATGACCTGATTTTCGCCGTGGCGTTCATCGCGATGGTCGCCTCGCCCGCCATGGTTGCCGCCATCGGCGGCCGCAAAGAATACGATCCCGGCCCTGTGGTGCCGCGGATGCGCCCCGCTCCCCCGGTTCGTTCCCTGAACGTACGGCCTGCCACGTTTGCGGTTCGGCGACGTTCGGCGGCTACGGTTCGCAGAACTCCTCCGGCACACCGACGGCTGGTGTTCGTGGACGGCCCGACCCTGCCTCTGCATAACGCTCGCGGCATGGCTGGCCGGTAAACCCAGCCAATTCTGTCGTCTGCGTGCGCGCTTGAAACCGTGAAACGTGGGGGTGGCGGTGCGAGACGCCCGGCTTTGCTAACCTGACTCCGTCTGTATGGAGCCCCTTCTGGTGGTGCTGCTGGGTCCCACCGGCAGCGGCAAAACGGCGCTTTCCCTCACGCTCGCCCGGCGTTTTCGGGGTGAAATTGTCAGCTGCGACTCGGTGGCCGTTTACCAGGAGATGGAGCTGGGCACGGCGAAGCCATCGCCGGCCGAGCGGCGCGAGGTTCCCCATCATCTGATCGACGTCCTGCCTCCGGACCGGTTCATGACTGCCGGGGACTATGCCCGGCTGGCGCGCGAGGCGCTGGCGGGGATCGTGGCGCGCGGACGTGTGCCCATCGTGACAGGCGGCACCGGGCTCTACCTGCGCGCGCTGCTGGAAGGGCTCTTCGCCGGACCCCAGCGCTCCGAGGAGATGCGCGCACGCCTGCGCAGGAGCGCGGGACGGCATGGTCCTGGCTGGCTCCATGGGGTGCTGCATCGGCTTGATGCGGCGGCGGCGGCGCGCATCCACGCCCATGACGAACCGAAGCTGATCCGGGCCATCGAGGTGTGCCTTGCGGCGCGCCAGCCGATGACCGAGGCGTGGCAGGCGGGGCGCGATCCGCTCACGGGGTATCGCGTGCAGCGGATTGGCCTCGCGCCGCGGCGGGAAGCGCTCTACGACCGCCTCAATGCGCGGGCGGCGGGAATGTTTGCCGAGGGGCTGGTCGAGGAGACACGAGGCCTGATCGCGAAGTATGGCGAGTCGCCGCGCGCCTTTGACTCGCTGGGCTATCGTCAGGCGCGCGCTGTGCTGCGCGGAGAAATGAGCGAAGGGGAAGCCGTTGCCGCCACAAGCCAGGGACACCGCAACTATGCCAAACGGCAGCTCACCTGGTTCCGGCGGGAGCCTGAGGTTCTCTGGCTCGCCGGTTTCGGGGACGATCCGGCCGTCGCCGCACAGGCCGCCGAGCTTGTAGAAAAGTGTCTGTGATGCCGGTGCTCCACTCGTCGCCCAAAGAACGCGGAGCGTCCGCATCGGACGCCCGGCTGCCACCGACAGCCTCTCTTTTCGCTCCGATCGTGCTTACGCCCGTGGTTCTGCTGGTCCACGGATATCACCCTTTCGCAGGGGATGCGGGCATCTACGTCGCGGGCATTCGTCACCTGCTCGATCCATCGCTCTATCCGCTGAACGCGGCCTTCCCAGCGGCGTTTACGCGCCTGTCGGTCTTCGCGTGGCTGCTGGCCGCGGTGGTCCGGCTGGCGCATCTGCGGCTGGCGTGGCTGCTGCTGATCGCGCATCTTGCGTCGGTCTTTCTGTTTCTGCTGGCCTGCCGCCAGTTGGCGGCGCGCGTCTTCGCCACCGAGGGGGCACGGGTCTGCGCCGTGCTTCTGGCGGCGGGGTGCTTGACGCTTCCGGTGGCCGGCACGGCCCTGGTCATCATGGATCCCTATGTGACGGCGCGATCGTTTTCGACGCCGCTGAGCCTGATGGCGGTCGCCGCCTGTCTGGACCGTGCCTGGGGGCGCGGGGCCGTGCTGCTGCTGCTGGCGGGCGCGCTGCATCCGCTGATGGGGGCGTATGCGGTCGTTTTCGCGATGCTGTGCGGGCTCATCACGGTGCGCAGGACGGGGCTGGCGGTCGTTGCGTGCGGATTACTGGTGGCCGCCGCCGGGGTTGCGTTCCTTCTGGACCACAACGCGGCTAACTCGCCGGGCTATCGCCAGGCGATCGCCCTCGCACCGCGCAGCTTTCTCTTCCTGGCGCGCTGGCAGTGGTACGAGATGCTGGGTTTGGTGCTGCCCCTGATCCTGTTCGCCCTGGCGGCACTCCGAGGCGCCGAGCCCGTGCGCATCCTGTCTCTCACCAGCGTGCTTGTCGGCATCACCAGCATCCTGATCGCAGCCCTGTTCGTCCCGACCGGGGGACCCTGGATTCTGGTCCCGTTCCAGGTGCTGCGCAGCTTTCACCTGATCTATGCGGTGGGCATCGTGCTATGCGGGGGCGTTGTGGCCGCGCTGGCAGGGCGTTCGCGCATCGCCGCCAGCTCGCTGCTGGTCGTGCTGTTCGCCGGGATGTTCGCGGCGGAATCCTTCGCATGGCCGCTCTGCGAGCGGGTCGAGTCCCCATGGACGGTGCCGGCGAATCCCTGGCAGCAGGCATTCCTCTGGATTCGCGACTGCACGCCGCAGGATGCGGTCTTTGCCTTCAATCCGGAGCTGGTCTATCTCCCCGACGAAGACGAGCAGGGCTTCCGCGCCATCGCCGAGCGCGACCACCTCGCGGACGACAAGGACGCGGGGGTGGTAGCCGTGATTCCACACCTTGCCGATGGCTGGGCTCGCCAGCGCAACACGGAGTTCGATGTGGATCGCATGACGGATGCGCAGCGCGTGGCGACGCTGGTTCCGCTGGGGGCGAACTGGCTGCTGCTGCCGCCGGATGCAGAGACGGCGCTCCCCTGCCTGTGGCGCAACCGGGTGGTGAAGGTCTGCCGCCTGGCGCGCTGACTGCCGAAGATTGGCTGCTCCGAACCTGAGCCCTACTGCACCGTCAGGGCTACGCACACGGCGCCCGAGCAGGCAGCGTCGGACGAGGTTGCGTTGGTGATGGCCGTGCCGTTGGTGGCGTAGGCGGCGACCACGATGGTGTAGTTGCCCGCGCCAGTCCCGGGGTTCGGCCCGGGCTTGTAGTGGATGTAGTTATAGCGGATGTTGCAGGCGGTGAGCCCCAGGGTGCCCGCTGCCAGGAGCGCAACGAGGCCCAGGGCCCGCAGCGCGCGGTAGTTTTTCCGGCGGATCGCTCCAATGCCCAGCAGGGCCAGCGCTCCCGGGATGAGCATGGCGTACAGGGTGCCCGACCGCTCGGAGCGCACCTGGCTCGAATAGATACCTGAAGCCGCCGAGGTCGTGATTTGCAGAGCACTGGTGGCCGAACCGTTCGCCGGCGGGGTGATCACGACCGGGTTGAACACGCATTGCGAAGAGCCGGGGAGTCCGGAGCAGGACAGGTTCACGGGCTCGGAGAATCCGTTCTGCGATGTGACGGTGAGGCTGACGGTGCCGTACTGGCCGGCAGGGAGAGTTAAGGAAGACGGATTGGCGGTGACGGTGAATCCCGGCACGCCGCTGGTGGCGTCGGCCGAGAGCTGCGTGCTTGCGGTGGAGTTCGCAAAGGCCGCATCGCCGTGGTAGACCGCGGTGACCGTGGTCGCCCATTTGGGTGCGTTGGTCAGGTTCAGCGTCGCCGCGCCCTCTTTTACGAAGACGGAGCCGAGCGATCCTTTGGCCGTCTCAAAGCTCACCGAGCCTTCGGAGACCGGCGTGCCCTGGACGTCCGCCACTTTGGCGGTGAAGGAAAGGGTTCCGCTGTTGTTCTGCGCTGCAAGCTGCGTGCGCGTGGCCACCTGGGCATGAGCAACGCCGGTGGAGAGAAGAAGGCCCGCACAAAGTCCGGCGGCAACCGTCAGTTGAGGGATGATGTGTTTCCGGAACTGCAAAATCATTCTTAAGGAACTCTCTCCCATCAGGCGTCTGCCCGAAGCATCGCTGACCCCCGCCAGGGGCATCCTGGCGGATCCGTCGCCTGCTTCTGCGTGGAAAACTCATTGTATCTGACGGGGTGGGCCTCCGGCACGTGAGCATTTCCGGCTGGCGGCCCTCCCGGTCCCCTTCTGGAGTTAGGATCGTAGGTTGCCCATTTGCGCATTCCGAGGTTGTTCATGGCCACTTCGCTCTCCGAGCGCCCCCAGCTGCAGTATCTGACCGCCCAAATCGAGGAACTCAAACAGAAGGGCACGCACTTCCGCCTGCGCATCCTCGACGACATCCAGGCGCCGGTGTGCACGTACGACGGCAAGCGGGTGATCAACCTGGCCTCGAACAACTACCTGGGGCTGTGCAATCACCCGAAGCTGCGCGAAGCGGCCATTCAGGCGATTAAGGACTATGGCGTCGGCTCGGGGGCGGTACGCACGATCGCCGGAACCATGAAGATCCACATGGAGCTGGAGGAGAAGATCGCGCGGTTCAAGAACGTCGAGGCGTGCGTTGTCTTCCAGAGCGGGTTCACGGCGAATGCGGGAACGGTGTCGGCGATTCTGGGAAAGGAAGACTTCATCCTCTCCGACGAACTGAACCACGCCTCGATCATCGACGGCGCGCGTCTTTCGCGGGCGAAGATCAAGGTCTTCCGGCACAAGGACGTCGCGCACGCCGAGGAGCTGCTACGCGAGGTGCAGAACGAGCCCGGACACAAGCTGCTGATCACCGACGGCGTGTTTTCGATGGATGGCGACATCGGACCGGTGGACAAGCTGGCCGATCTGGCCGAGAAGTATGGCGCGATCATGATGGTCGATGACGCGCACGCCTCCGGGGTGCTGGGCCGCAACGGCCGCGGCAGCATCGATCACTTCGGCTGCCACGGGCGCGTGGATATTCAGGTGGGCACGCTGTCGAAGGCGATCGGGGCGATCGGCGGGTATGTGTGCGGATCGAAGGACCTGATCGACTACCTCTACCACCGCGCGAGGCCGTTCCTGTTCTCCACCTCGCATCCACCATCGGTGACAGCGACGTGCATGGCAGCCTTCGATCTGCTGGAACAGGAGCCGGAACGCATTGAGCGGCTGTGGGAGAATACGCGCTACTTCAAGACGGAACTGGGCCGGCTGGGCTTCAACATCGGCGGTATCAACACGCCGGCGAGTGAGACGCCGATCACGCCGATCATCATCGGGGACGGGCGACAGACGATGGATTTCTCGCGAGCGCTGTTCGAGGCGGGCGTGCTGGGGACGGGCATCGCATATCCGACGGTGGCGGAGGGGAAGGCGCGTATCCGGACGATCATGACCAGCGAGCACACCCGCGAGCAGCTGGACCAGGCGCTGGAGATTCTGGAGAAGACGGCGCACGGGATGGGGATTCTGGGGTGAGGCGAGTTTACCGGCCCGCCGCCAATTCCGCTTGCCCTGTGTAAGGTGTAGCGTTACGCTATACAGATGATCAGGAGCTTCAGACACAAGGGTCTCGAAGCGTTCTTCCTGACGGGATCGAAGGCTGGAGTTCAGCCATCCCATGCCAGGCGATTAAGGCTGCAATTAACGAGGCTGAATGCAGCCGTCACGGCCGGCGATATGAATTCACCGGGATGGCGCCTTCACGCCCTCAAGGGCGATCTGGCAGGGCACTGGTCGGTGGATGTCAGCGGCAACTGGAGGCTGACCTTTGCATTTGATGGGATGGACGCAATCCTTGTGGATTACCACGACTATCACTGAGGAGCGAACATGCGCATGCACAATCCAGCTCACCCCGGAGAAATTCTTCGCGAGCACATGGGCTCCATGCCTGTAACCCGGCTCGCTTCGCACCTGGGTATTTCTCGCGTAACGCTTTCCCGCCTCCTGAATGGAAGTTCGGGCATCTCTGCTGAGATGGCCCTGCGCCTTTCCGAGGCTCTCGGTACTTCACCAGAATTGTGGCTGAATTTGCAGACCCAATACGATCTGTGGCAGGCATCGAGGGTAAAGCGGAGAAAAATCCCACGCCTGGCCGCTGCCTGAGGAAGACTCGCCGCTACCACTCGAAGATGCTGCTGAAGACCACCATGCCGAGGCCGATCATGGTTACGCGGTGATCGCCGGTGATGGCCTGGCCGAAGCACAGGAGCACGATACCGAGGGCGAACAGGAAGTTCGATCCGGAACAGCGGCGCTCAATCCAGGAAGGAGCCGGCGGAGTGGGGATTGAATTTGGGAATGGATTGTTCATGACGCCTCCTGATGACAATTCCAGAATCGCGCAAAGCGGTCGATGGCAGCAGTGCGGTTCGTCAGGAATCGCAGGTGACAAATGTCAGGCGGGGGGCCAGGACAGGCGTCGCTATACTGAGTCGAGAGGGCCTTTCTTCTGCATCTCGAACGCATCCTCTCCCAGACTCGCGCCGACGTGGCTCGCCGCCGCGAGCGGGCTCCTCTGGCTCTGCTCGAACGGGCGGCCGCGATGCACACGCCCCGTGGCTTCGGTCGCAGTCTGCGCGAGGCCGGCGCGGAGGGCCCGGCGATCATCGCGGAGCTAAAAAAGGCTTCGCCGTCGAAAGGGCTGATCCGGGAGGATTTTGAGCCGGCACTGCTGGCTCGCGAACTGGAAGGCGCCGGAGCCGCGGCACTCTCGGTTCTGACGGACGAGGCCTTTTTCCAGGGGAGTTTGACGAATCTCGACCTGGCCTCCGGGGTGACGCGGATTCCCTGCCTGCGCAAGGATCTCATTGTCGACGAGTATCAGATCGTGGAGGCGCGCGCGCATCATGCGGACGCGATCCTGCTGATCGCCGCCGCGCTGAAGGATGCCGAGCTGGCCCGCTTCGCCGCCGCCGCGCACGCGCTCGATCTCGACGTGCTGTGCGAAGTGCACAACGCCGAGGAAGCGGCGAGGGTGCGCGATCTGGGCTGCGCGGCCTACGGCGTGAACAATCGCGATCTGAAGACCTTTGAGGTGCGGCTGGAGACGTCGCTGGAACTGGCCGAGCTGCTGCCTGCCGCCGCCGTGCGCGTGGCAGAGAGCGGCATCCACACCGGGAGCGATATCGGAAAACTGCGCGACGCCGGATTCCACGCATTTCTCATCGGCGAGTCGCTTATGCGGCAGCCGGAACCCGGTGAGGCGTTGGGCGCTCTGCTGCGATCGGTGGGCGCGTCCACAGAGACCACGACACAGAGGGCCTGACGGAAATGTGGATCAAGATTTGCGGCAATCAGACTCTGGCAGACCTTCAGCCCTCCATCGCGGACGCGGCCGACGCGGTTGGCTTCGTCTTCGCACCGAGCATCCGCCGGGTCAATATGGCGCAGATCTCCGAAATCATGCCCACGCTGCCCGACGATGTGACCGCCGTCGGCGTCTTCAATACGCAGAACTTCGATGAGATCCGATCCGCGCTTCGCTCCGGCGGACTCCACGGAGTCCAGCTCCATGGAGAACTCGATTTTGCCCTTGCCGAGAAACTGCGCCGCGAATTCGGCGCGGGTCTTTTTCTCATCCAGACCCTCCATTGGGATCTGACCCGCGACCCCGCCCGGGCCGAGGAAACGCTGCGCAACGAGTTGCGGGCCATCGGGCGGCATAACGATATCGACGCGGTCCTGCTCGACTCCCGCAACGCGTCGGCCTCGGGCGGCACCGGACAGCCGCTCGACTGGGAACGCGCCAGGGACGTAACGGGGGCTGAGGCCGGCAACATGCGCATCATCCTGGCCGGCGGCCTCAATCCGCAGAACGTGGCCCAGGCGATTCAGACGGTGAAACCCTGGGGCGTGGATGTTTCCAGCGGCGTGGAGCAGTATCCGGGGAAGAAGGATCCAGCACGCGTGCGCGCCTTCATCGAGGCTGCCCGCACGGCTTTCGCCGCGATCGAGAACAAGCACCTGGTCCCGCAGTAGACATTTCCACGCTACCGCCGCCCTGTACGCTGCATCATCAACCTTGTACCCTGAAACCATGGCTGCCAGCGCTACAACTCGCGTGACCGGACGCTTCGGTCCTTATGGTGGGCGGTACGTCCCCGAGACGCTCGTCGCGGCGCTCGACGAACTGGAGCACGCTTACATCGAAGCGCAGGCCGATCCTGACTTCCATCTGAAACTCGAAGCGCTGCTGCGCGATTACGCCGGGCGGCCGACGCCGCTCTACTTCGCATCACGGCTCACGGAAGCCCTGGGCGGCGCAAAGATTTACCTCAAGCGCGAAGACCTGCTGCATACCGGCGCGCACAAGATCAACAACTGCCTGGGGCAGGCGCTGCTGGCGGTGCGCATGGGCAAGAAGCGCATCATCGCGGAGACGGGCGCCGGGCAGCATGGCGTGGCCACGGCGACCGTATGCGCGCTGTTCGGCCTCGACTGCGTCGTCTACATGGGCGAAGAGGACATGCAGCGGCAGGAGCTGAACGTCTATCGCATGCGCATGCTGGGCGCCGAGGTGCGCGGCGTGTCGTCGGGATCGCGCACGCTGAAGGACGCGATCAACGAAGCGATGCGGGACTGGGTGACGAACGTCCGCACGACGCATTATCTGCTGGGCAGCGTGCTGGGCGCGCATCCGTATCCGGCGATGGTGCGCGACTTCCATCGCGTGATCAGCCGCGAGGCGCGCGCGCAGATTCTGGAGAAGGAGAATCGACTGCCCGCGGCGATGATCGCCTGCGTGGGCGGCGGCTCGAATGCCATTGGCGCGTTCTACGAATTCATTCCCGACAAGGAAGTGCGGCTGATCGGCGTCGAGGCAGGCGGCCGCAGCGCACAGCTGGGCGAACACGCGGCGCGCTTCAGCGGCGGCGCCCCGGGGGTTCTGCAGGGAACGTATTCCTACGTGCTGCAGGACGAGAATGGGCAGATCGCACTCACGCACTCGGTTTCGGCGGGACTGGACTATGCCTCGATCGGTCCCGAACACGCGGCGCTGCACGACTCCGGGCGCGCTGAGTACACCTCCGCGACCGACGCTCAGGCTCTGGAGGCAACGATGCGCCTGGCGCGCACCGAGGGGATTATCCCGGCGCTCGAGAGCGCGCACGCCGTCGCGGAATGCATCCGCGTGGCGCCGACGATGAGCCCGCGGGACATCGTCATCGTCAACGTCTCCGGCCGCGGCGACAAAGACATGGGGATTTTGGCGCGCGAGCTGAGGCTTGCGGGAAAATAGACGAAGATGCCGATCGAGTTCGTCCATCAACCAGGCCTCGTTGCTTACCTCACGGTGGGCGATCCCGACCTCGAGGCCACTTACGACATCGCGCTGGCCGCGATTGATGCGGGCGCCGATGTGCTCGAACTGGGCGTGCCGTTCAGCGATCCGGTCGCCGACGGTCCGGTGATCCAGCGCGCCAGCGAGCGCGCGCTGAAGAACGGAACCAGCCTGCGCGATGTTCTTGCCCTTACGGCGAGACTGCGCGGCGCGCGTCCGAGTGCGGGCCTCATTGTCTTCTCGTACTTCAATCCGATCCTGCGGATGGGACTGGAAAATTTCTGCGATGCTGCGGAGCAGGCCGGCGTGGATGGCGTGCTCGCCACCGACCTGATCGTTGAGGAGGCGGAGGAATATCTCAGCGCCCTGCACCGGCATCAACTGGCGCCGATTTTTCTGGCCGCACCGACCAGTCCCGATGAGCGACTGGAGCGCATTGCGGCTGCATCGCGCGGATTTGTCTACGCCATCTCGCGCACCGGCATCACGGGCGCACAAAAGTCGCTGACCTCGGACGCTGAGCAACTGGTCGGAAGGCTGCGCCGTTTCACGAAGCTTCCGATTGCGGTTGGATTTGGCATCTCGACCCCGGAGCAATTTGCTGCGGTGGGCTCGTTCGCCGACGCCGCCGTGATCGGCAGTGCGCTGGTCGCGACCATTGAGCAGGCTGGACCGAAGCACGCGGCCAGTTCCATCGCTCGATTTATTCAGGGTCTGCTCGGCGCTCGCCATGAGCCCGCCGTGCCGGCCCGCTGATTCTCCCCGTATACGATAGTTTCTTGCGGACAGCTCCAGCTCCGGCCGCGCCGTTGCGCGCGGTCTTCAGGAAAAGAATGGATATCGAAACCTGGCGACGCAAAATCGACGAACTCGACCGGCAAATTGTGCTGTTGATCAGCGAGCGCGCGGCGGCAGCGCAGGAAATCGGCCGCCTCAAGCGCACAACCGATCTGCCCGTGTACGAACCGAATCGCGAGCGCGTCATCTTCGAAAATGTCCGCACCCACAATCCGGGCCCGCTGCCCGACATCGAGCTCGTACACATCTATGAGCGGATTGTCGACGTCATGCGCGCGCTGCAGCGTAACGAACTTGCATCGCGCCCCGGCGTCCCGGCCAGCGAAGCCCACACGCAAAAGACAGGAAAAGACCAATGATCGTAGCCATGCAGGAGCGCGCGACCGAAGAAGAGATTCAGGCGGTCGTCGAGCGCATGATGGAAATCGGGTTCAACGTCCACCGCACCACCGGAACGGTGCAGACCATCCTGGCCGGGGTGGGAACGCCCGGCATCTTCGACCATAAAGAGTTTGAAGTACTCGCCGGGGTTGCGGAAGTGATCCGCATCTCGTCGCCCTACAAGCTGGCGGGGCGCAGCTTTCGTCCCGAGGGCACGGTCGTGCGCTTCCCTAATGGCGTCAGCGTCGGAGGCGAACAGGTCGTGGTGATGGCCGGGCCGTGCTCGGTGGAAAGCCGCGAGCAGATCTTCGCCTGCGCGAAGATCGTCAAAGAGGCGGGCGCGAACTTTCTGCGCGGCGGCGCCTTCAAACCGCGGAGCTCGCAGTACTCCTTCCAGGGTCTGGGGCTCGACGCGCTCAAGCTGCTGCGCGAAGCGGGCGATGCGCACGGCTTGCTGGTGGTGAGCGAGGTGATGGAGATTGCGCAGATTGAGCCGATGATGCCGTACGTCGATCTTTTCCAGGTGGGCGCGCGCAATATGCAGAACTTCAACCTGCTGCGCGAGCTCGGCGACGTGCGCCGCCCGGTACTGCTGAAGCGCGGTATCGCGGCAACGATCGAGGAGCTGCTGCTGAGTGCGGAATATCTGCTCGCCGGCGGCAACTACGACGTGATCCTCTGCGAGCGCGGCATCCGCACCTTTGAAACCTACACGCGCAACACCATGGACATCTCCGCGATCCCGGTGGTGAAGAAGCTCTCGCACCTGCCGATTGTGGGCGACCCCTCGCACGGTACGGGCCGGCGCGACAAGGTTCCTGCGATGGCGCGGGCGACGGTGGCGGCCGGCGGAGACGGGTTGCTGATCGAAGTGCACCCCAACCCCGATAAGGCACTGTCGGACGGAGCGCAGTCGATGTTCCCGGACAAGTTCGCGGAGCTGATGGGCTCGCTGCGCATCATCGCATCCGCGGTCGGGCGTACTCTCTAAGCAACCATGGCGATCGAACGCATCGCGATCCTCGGCACCGGACTCATCGGCGCATCGGTGGGGCTCGCGCTGCGTTCGCGTGGATTTTCCGGATCGATCGCGGGATGGGATCCGAACCCTGGGCAGGTTCACGTTGCGCTGCGGCGCGAAGCGATCACGGTGATCGCCGACGATCCACTCGCGGCGGCGACGGAAGCGGATCTGATCCTGCTGGGCGGTCCGGTGTTCACCATCCTCGAATGGCTCAACCGCCTGGCACCGTTGCTGCAGGACGATCAGGTCGTGACCGATGTGGGCAGTGTGAAGGGTGCCATTTGTGCTCGCGCCCGCGACAAATATGACGGGCCCGGCCAGGCTGGATTCCTGCCTGGGCATCCCATGGCGGGAAAAGAGGTCAGCGGAGCCGAAAACGCCGATGCCAATCTCTTCGACGGGGCGGTGTGGCTTTTCACTCCTTCCAGGCAGGCCGAAGGCGGTTCGCAAAACGCGAAGTTCGCCGCGCAGGAGTGGCGCGCCTGGGTGGGGCGATTCGGAGCCCGGGTGATCGACATAGATGCCGACCGTCACGATGTGCTGTGCGCGTGGATCAGCCACCTGCCACAGCTGGTTTCGACGGCCATGTGCGCGCTGCTGGAGGATGAATTTGCGGCTAACACCGACCTGCTGCCCATCGGCGGGCGGGCGCTGCGCGAAATGACCCGCCTGGGTGCGAGCCCTTTCTCGATGTGGCGCGACATCGCCCACGCCAACTCTGAGGCAATCGGCCGCTCGCTCAACGCGCTGGAACAGCGCCTCGCGCACATCCGCGAAAACCTCAGGACGCCGGAGTTGCGCGACGAGTTCGACCACGCCAATCGCTTCCGGCTGCGCGATCCCAACAAACCCTGACCGCGGCACATCTGCTGCAGGCCCGTTCGTCACGGGTGCATAGCGCAGCGCCGATAACCCGAGTACACTTGCCCTTCACCATCGATTCCTACCGGAGGCTTTGTGCTTCGACACACGTTTGCCGTGCTGTTGGCGCTCCTTGCTGTGCCGCTGGCTTCGCAGGCTGCGCCGCTGCTTCTGCTGCATCCCTCGCTCAGTAAGGATCAGATCGCCTTCCGCCACGCCGATGACATCTGGGTGGTGGCGCGCACGGGCGGCGAAGCGGTTCGCCTCACGTCCACGGCATCCATTGTCGATGGCCCTTACTTCTCGCCTGACGGCCAGACCATCGCGTATTCCGCGCGTATCCGGGGCAACGTCGATGTCTACACGATTCCCGCCAACGGCGGTGTGGCGCATCGTCTCACCTATCATCCTGGCGACGACGTGGTGGTCGGCTGGTCGCCCGATGGGAAGGATGTCCTGTTCCTGAGCGGGCGCGGGGCGTGGAACGATTTCTCGCAACTCTTCCGCATGCACGCCGACGGCTCGGGGCTGCCGGTTGCGTTGCCGCTTCCTTCGGCAGACAGCGGCTCGCTCTCGCCGGACGGCAAGCAGATCGCCTACACGCCGTTCAACCAGTGGCAGGTGGCGTGGAAGCGCTATCACGGCGGGCAGACGGAACCGATCTGGATCGTGGACCTCGCGACGCTGGACCTGACGAAGGTACCGCGCGACAACTCGAACGACAAGAATCCGCTGTGGGTGGGCGACAAGGTCTACTTTCTCTCCGACCGCAACGGCCCGGTCACGCTCTTCAGCTACGACACAAAGTCGAAGCAGGTGGAGCAGGTGGTTGAGAACAAGAGCTTCGATCTGAAGTCGGCGAGCGCCGGGCCGGGGGGCATCGTCTACGAGCAGTTCGGGAGCATCCATCTCTACGATCCGGCCACACGTACGCAGCATCCGGTCGAGATCACGCTGCACGGCGACCTGCCAGCGCTGGAGCCAACGCTGGCGGTCATCGATCCGCACACGATCCTTGCCGCCGCGATCTCGCCCACCGGCCAGCGCGCCGTTTTTGAGGCGCACGGCGATATCTTTACCGTGCCCGCGGAGAAGGGCGACGCGCGCAATCTGACCGACACCTCGAATGCGGCGGAGCGCGATCCGGCGTGGGCACCGGACGGCAAATCCATCGCGTACTTCAGCGATGCCTCCGGCGAATATCAGCTGTTCATTCGCGATCAGGACGGAATCAAAGCGCCGAAGGTGATCGATCTCGGGCCTTCGCCGTCGTTCTTCTATGCGCCGGTCTGGTCGCCGGATTCGAAACGCATTTTCTACTCCGACAAGAAGCTGAATCTCTGGTACGTCGATGTCGACAATCCGCACCCGGTCAAGGTGGACACGCAGGACTATGAAGGGTTCGGGTTCCAGGGCAGCTCCGTCTGGTCGCCGGACAGCCAATGGATCGGCTATCTGAAGGAACTGCACAACCACATGAAGGCGGTCTTCCTCTATTCGCTGGACTCCGGTAAAGCGACGCAGGTGACCGACGGCATGAGCGATGTGGGTACGCTGGCATGGGACCGCAACGGCAAGTATCTCTACTTCACGGCGAGTACGAACGTGGGGCCGTCGGTTGCGGGCTTCGATTTGTCGAGCCTCGATCATGCGGTCAGCAGCAACGCGTACGTCGTCGTGCTGGCGAAAGACCTGCCGTCGCCGCTGCCTCCGCAGAGCGACGACGAGAAAGCAAAGGACGAGAGCAAGCCGCCGGACGAAGCCAAGAAGAACGGCGATCAGGCCGCCGGAGAAAAGAAGGACGAGACCGCAGACAAAGGAAAGAAAGAGGAGAAGAAGCCGCCGGTCGTGAAGGTGGATTTCGACGGCATCGATCAGCGCATCCTGGCTTTGCCGATTCCGGCGCGCAACTACGTGGATCTGCAGGCGGGCAAGGAAGGCGTGATTTATCTGGCGGAGGGTGCCCCGGTGGCGAACCCATCGCACGGCAACGGGCCCGAGATTCACGCTCTCTACCGTTTCTCGCTGGAGAAGCGCGAGGCCACTGAGGTGCTCTCCGGCATCGGCGGATTCGATATCTCCGCGAACGGCGAAAAGATGCTCTACAGGAAGGGCGATGGCTGGCTCATTGCCTCGGCCGACGAGGTGAAGACCAGTCCCGGCAAGCCGCTGAATCTCGGCAATCTGCAGGCGCACATCGATCCGCGCGCCGAGTATCGTCAGATGTACCACGAGACGTGGCGCATCGAGCGCGACTTCTTCTACGACCCGAATCACCACGGGCTTGATCTGGCCAAAGCGGAAAAGCGCTATCAGCCGTATCTGGACGGCATCGGCTCTCGCGATGAGCTGAATTACCTCTTCGAGGAGATGCTGGGCGAGATCACGGTGGGGCACATGTTCATCCGGGGGCCGCGCGAGCCCGATCATTCACCGAAAACCGGGCTGCTGGGCGCGGACTACTCCGTGGACCACGACCGCTACAAATTCGCGCATATCTACAACGGGGAAAACTGGAACCCCGCGCTGCACGCACCGCTTACGCAGCCGGGCGTGAACGTGAAGGAGGGTGAGTATCTGCTGGCGGTGAACGGCCGCGAACTGCACGCCTCTGACAATCTCTACAGTTTCTTTGAGGGCACCGCGGACAAGCAGGTCGTGCTGCGTGTGGGTCCGAACGCCGATGGCACAGGCGCGCGTGATGTGACGGTGGTGGCGATCGATTCCGAACACGGACTGCGTAACCTCGCGTTTATCGAAGGCACCCGCCGCAAGGTGGATGAGATGACGCACGGCCAGATCGCCTACGTCTACATTCCCAACACGGCAGGCGCGGGATTCACGAACTTCAACCGGTACTTCTTCGCGCAGGTGGACAAGAAAGGCGTCATCATCGACGAGCGCTACAACGAGGGCGGACAGATCGCCGACTACGTGATCGACACGCTGCGGCGGGTTCCGATGTCCCGCTACGAGACGCGCGAAGGCCAGGACGTCACCGATCCGCAGGGTGCGATCTTCGGCCCCAAGACGATGCTCATCAATCAGTCTGCGGGGTCGGGCGGCGATCTGATGCCGTGGTACTTCCGCAAAGCCGGCCTCGGCCCGCTGATCGGCGTGCGCACATGGGGCGGACTGGTCGGCATCGGCGGCTACCCGGTGCTGCTCGACGGCGGCACAATCACTGCGCCGCGCACCGCGATCTATGGCCTGCACGGGCAGTTCGAGGTGGAGAATCACGGCATCGCACCGGACATCGAGGTGGAGTATCTGCCGAAGGAGGTGGCGGCGGGGCACGATCCGCAGCTGGAGCGCGCTGTGCAGTACGAGATGGAGCAGCTGAAGGAGCATCCGCTGCCCACTTATCCCAGGCCGCCGTATCCGAATTACCACGAGCACGACGGATTGGGCATCCACTAAGCTGCGCGAAGCGAAGAGGCCGGAGCTGCGGCTCCGGCCTCTTTTTTGTGCCTGCGTCTAAGCGCCGAGGTGTCCGAGGCCGATACCGATGACGTACGTCGCAATGCCTTCGAGTGCACCCACCAGGGTCATCTCCAGACCGCTGGCCCACCAGCTGCGCACGGTGATCAACGACTTGGCGGCTCCCACGGCGAAATGCGCGATCAGCGAGATGATGGCGGAAGCGATCACGGCGCGAATGCCGTTCATGAAGAAGAACGGCAGGATCGGGACGAAGGCGCCGACGGCCGTGGAGAGGGCTCCGGACCAGGCAGAAACCCACGGCTGGCTGAGGCCTTCTTCGGTCATATTCAGGCGCTCGGCGGCGAGGGCGCGTGTGAACTGCTCCGGCGACTCGGCCAGGTGCTCGACGACGTGATCCGCATCGTCGCGCGGAATGCCCTTCACCTGGTAGTAGAGCGAGAGAAGCTCGCGGGCTTCGGGGCCGTTCATGGCGATGGCATCGCGCTCCCGGGTCAGCTCAGCCTCGTAGATCTCGCGCTCGCTCTTCGCCGCAAGATACGCGCCTGAGCCCATGGAAAGCGCGCTCGCGATCATGCCGGCCATCCCCGAGAGCAGCACCCAGTGGCTGTTGCCCAAAGTCGCGCCGGAGACGCCGGATACGATGCCGAAGATCGCACCCAATCCATCGTTCACGCCGTAAATCGCATCGCCGATCCAGCCTGCTGTCTGCCGGCCCGAGCGATTGCGGCGTGTGAGCAACTCGTCCAGTTCCTTGCGCGCCATCTCCGACGTCACCGGCGTCCGGGGATAGCGGTGGCGCACCAGCTCGCTCAGCTCGCGATAGTGCTCCTGTTCCTCGGCGATGACCTGATTGAGGATTTCGATGCTGGGCTCGTCGCCCAGGTCCTTCAGCTGCTGGCCGTAGCGCGCGATGTCGCGGCTCTCTTCGATCTCCAGCCGACGCAGCGCCATCTGCGGGCCGCCCAGGCGGTTGACCAGAGTGTCGGCGTCGCCCGATTCCTTGCCCTCATACTTCGGCAGCTCGGCGCCCAACTCGCGAATGCGCTTTGCCCACAGGGCCGCGTGGTGCGCTTCCTGCTCCGCCATATGCCGCAGCGTCTTCTTGCGGATGGGGTCGTCGTCGCGTTCCGAGAGGGTGTTGTAGGTATGGAAGCCACGCATCTCGGCCTGCCAGTTTTCGTTCAGCGCCTCCAGCACCTTCTGTTCTTTCTGCGTCAAACTCTGCGGCATGCGTCGTCAGCTCCCAATCTGATAACTGAAACCAAATCGTCCAATCTGGATGGTGGCACGATCGGCAGGCGGCCAAATGCGAAACGATTCTACGCGCGTGGAACCGGTCATCAGGGTCGCCTGCACTTTGCCCTCGGGGTGTCCGGTGGCCGCATCGTAAAAGCGAATCATCAGCTCGTTATTCTCCCCGTGTTCGTAACCGATCAGGTATTCGCCCGGCGCCAGTTGCACGTCCGTACCGATCCGCAGAGGCACCTGAGTGAGGAAGAAATGCGAGTACTTCCCCTCTGCGGAATAGCCGGCGGTGATGAGCACGACGCCGGCAATATATTTGCCGTGTCCGTTGGTGATGCCGGAGGCCGAGCGCATCTCGGTCTCGATCCGCTCCTGCACGACCGGCGCGCGCGCCGGTATCACGGAGCGCAGCTCGGCATCGGTGGCCACGCGCCACTCCGCGCTGTGTCGTTCCTGAGCCCATGCGCCGATGGCCAGCATGGCCATCAGGCCTGCCGCCATCATCCACTTTAAGCCGCGAACTGCTCTCGCTCGTCCCATTCCTGCTCCCAGGTTCCTGACTGCTGCTTCTCAATCCAGATGCACGATCCCACGCTGCAGGGCCGTGGTCGCAGCCTGGGTGCGATCTTCGACACCCAGCTTGCTCAGCAGGCTGTTCACGTGGGTCTTGACGGTTGCTTCGGAAATGAACAGCGCACTCCCGATGTCTTTGTTGCTCTTGCCGGCCACGATCAGGTGCAGCACTTCCAGTTCGCGCGCGGTGAGGGTGGCACCGCCCATGCGTTCGGCGAGCTTCTCCGCCACGCGCGACGGGATGCGCGATTTCCCGGCATGAACGACCTTCACGGCCTCGGTGAGCTCGTTCAGGTCCATACCCTTCAGCAGGTAGCCCTTCGCGCCCGCCTGCATGGCGCGGTAGATATCCTCGTCGCCGTCGAAGGTGGTGAGCACGATGATGCGCGCGCCGGGAAATTCCTGACGGATACGGCCGATGGCATCCACGCCATTCATCTTCGGCAGGCGCAGGTCCATGAGCGTCACATCCGGCTTGTGCCGGCGGAAGAGCTCGACCGCCTGCTCTCCGTCGGAAGCCTCGGCCACCACGGAGATTCCGGGAACCGTTTTCAGCAGCGCAGCCAGCCCCTGGCGCACAATGTGGTGGTCGTCGACGAGGAGGATTCTGATTGTATCCGTCATAGTTACGTTTGTTTCTCCATTTCGCGGCTCAGGGCCAGCGCCAGGCGCACGGCGGTTCCCTGCCCGGGATGGCTCTCCATGGCGAGGGTGGCGCCGATCGCCTGCGCGCGCTCCCGCATGCCCGTCACGCCGAAGTGGCCGCTCGATCCGTCGGGCGGCGTCCCCGCGAAACCGCGCCCATCGTCGCGAATCTCCATCCCGAACATACTCCCCTCAAACTCCAGGCGCACGGCAATGTTCTCCGGATCGCCATGCCGCACAGCGTTCGTGACGGCCTCGCGCGCGATCCGAATCAGTTCCCGCTCCACGTCTTCGTCGAGCGGATGATTCATTCCGGTAACGTGCATCTGCACCCGGGCGCGCGCGTGCGCCCGTCCGGTGACCTCTTCGGCCATCTTGAGAATCCGCGCCGCCAGGTCCTCGCGTTCACCGGCCTGCGAGCGAAGTTCCCAGATCGAGGTGCGAGCGTCATCGAGACTGCTGCGCACCAGCGCCTGAGCCCGCTCCAGCTGTTCTCTGGCGGCATCGGCGGAGCTCCGCATGAGCTGCGCGACCAGTTCCAGATGGACCGAGACAGCAACGAATCCCTGTGCCAGCGTATCGTGAATTTCGCGCGCGATGCGCGTTCGCTCGCCCAGCACAGCCTGAAATTCGCGCTCCACCCGCTGGAGGCGACGCCGCCACGCGGCATAGCCGAGCGCGGCAAGGGCGAGGAGCACGAGCAACCGGAACCAGAGGGTCTGATAGACGTGCGGCTCGACGATCAGACCGGCGGTGGCCGCGGCCTGGCTCCATACGCCGTCGTTGTTGCGCGCGATCACGCGAAACGTGTAGCGGCCGTGCGGCAGATTGGTGTAATACGCCGCGCGACGCGTCCCGGCATCCACCCAGTCGGGATCGAATCCTTCGAGCCGGTAGCGATACTCGACCTTCTGCGGCGCGACAAAACTCAGCCCGGCGTAGTCGAACTCGTAGTGGCTGTGCCCCGGGGGCACCCTGAGCTGCGACGTGGACGCCTGCGCCACGTCGTCGACACTCACCTGCTCCACGACTACGCGGGGGGGCACCTGATTCATCGGCATGTGTTCGGGATCGACGCGGGCGATGCCCTTCAGGGTCGCAAACCACAGGGTTCCGTCGCTCAGCCGCACCGCCGCCGGATGTCCGCCGCTCGAGCACTCGCTGATACGCATGCCATCGGCAACGCCGAAGCGCATCACCTCACCCGCCGGGCCGCCATCGGCCATGCGGTTCAGGGACGCGCGGCGCGTACGATAGATGCCGGTGTTGGAACTGATCCACAAATAGCCGCTACCGTCTTCCAGGATGCCGATGACGCGATAGGGAAGTTGCGGCGACGCTATGCTCACAATTCTGCCGTTCCGCCAGCGGTTCAGGCCGCCGTCGTTCGTTCCGATCCAGAGGGTTCCGTCTTTATCTTCGTGCAGAGCCGTGACCACGTTGCTGGAGAGGCCGTCCTTCGTGGTGAAGTTGGTGAACTTCCCCTCGCGATAGCGGCTCAGTCCTCCGAGGGTTCCGATCCACAGGGATCCGTCGTTCGTCTCCACCATGGCTCCGATCAGATCGCTGCCCAGGCCATCGATCGCCGTCCAGGTGGTGAATTTTCCATTCTCGTAGAGCGACAGGCCCCGGCGCGTGCCGATCCACAAGGCGCCGCGACGACCGACCAGCAGCGAACGGACAAAGTCGTCGGCAAGGCCATCGGCCGTTGTGAACGCCCGCGCCACGCGGCCGTCGTGGAGCAGATCGAGGCCATCCGGCGTCCCCACCCACACATCGCCGTTCGCCGCGGCGGCCACGGCGAGCACCACGTTGCTGGACAAACCCTGTTCGGTGGTCAGGGCATGAAATTTTCCGTCGCGAAAGACGTTCAGGCCGCCGCCCTTGGTGCCTGCGGCCACCTGCCCGTTCGGAGCCTGGGCCAGCGCGAGGACATACTCGTCGGTCAGCCCGTTCTCCGCTGTCAAGGTGGTGAACTTACGATCGCGCAGGACTGCCAAGCCGCCCGACTCCGTGCCCAGCCACAAATCTCCTTCGCGATCTTCCGCGGCACTGAGGAAGACGTCGCCGCCCGGCAGCAGTTCGGCGCGCTGCGGCGAGTCGGGAGCGATGCGCATCAGGCCATGTGCCGTGCCCGCCCACAGCATGCCCTCACGATCGACGTGGAGAAAGTCGACGCGTCCTGCCTCCTGGTCGAATGCAGTCACCTGCGTTCCGCGCGCTGCATATAAGCGGGCATCGGTTCCGATCCACACATGCCCGGAAGCGTCGGCGGCCAGAGCATTCACCGTCTGGCTGCCGGGCAAATCCACGCTCCGGCAAGTGTCCGGAGAGCAAACCTCAAGGCCAGTGCGCAATCCCGCCCATGCGCGGCCATCGCCGTCAACCGCCAGCACGGTGACCTCGCCTGCGCCGCCGACCCTGCGAAACACGCCGTCCGCACCGGCGCACAACAGGCCATCGGCCGAGCCGAGCCACAGCGCACCATCCCGGCCTGCGGCTATCCGGCTGTTTTCTGTCAGGCCGTCGTCCAGCGAGAGCCGCGTCGCCTGTTCGCCTTCGATGCGAAAGAGCCCCGCCGCCGTCAGCGCCCATATCCTGCCCCGGGCATCCTCGAAGGTGCGCCATACCTGGGTCGACGGCATTCCCCGTGCAGGGCCGAGCGGCTCGACCGCGCCTGCGCGCATCCGCGCCAGACCACCGGAGGTGCCGATCCACAGGGCGCCCGCGCGATCCTCCATCAGGTCGTCGATGAGATCGCTGGGCAGAGCCGGGGTGTTCGCGCGCGTCCAGGTACGGAAGTCCACGCCATCGAAGCGCACGAGTCCGCCCTCGGTCGCGATCCAGAGGAAGCCGCCGCGGCCCTGCACGATGGCGTGGACGGTGTTCTGCGGCAGGCCGGTGTCGGTCTGCCAGGACTGGTAGCCATACTGGGCCAGCGCCGTGTGCGGGTCGAGCGCTCGCGCGGGAAATCCTGTCAGCGCGATGAAGACGGCGCACAGAACAACGGAGGACCGCAGCGTGGAGATTGCCGGAAACACTGAGAAAAATGCTACATGGCGGCGAGGATGCCGCGCTCAGTTTTCTTGACTGCAAGCGTTACCGCGTGGAATGCGGATTGCGATCAATGGCTGTTGCGCGCGGTCCGGGCTGCGGATTTCTTCACACGCACCTTCTCCGCGGCGGCGGGCCCGATGGTGAAGTTGCCCGCTTCGGTCTCGATCGCGACGGTCTGATCGTAGTTGCGCTGGAGGACGCGGACGGATCCGCCCGGCTCGATGCCGGCCTGCTGCAGGAAGCGCAGCAGTTTCTCGTCGCGCTCGTAGAGGCTGGTTACGGTGTAGTCGGTGCCCGGAGCCACTTCGGCCAGGGGGCGCACGCCATGCCGTTTGCGGGTCGCGTCGCTCTCCGGCAGCACGGAGTTGCCGTGGGGACAGGTTCCTTTTTCGCCCAGCCTCTTCATCAGCAGCGCTTCGAAGGCGGGCGAGACGGCGTGCTCCAGGCGCTCGGCTTCGTCGTGGACCTCGTACCACGGCATGCCGAACATCTCCGAGAGCATGCGCTCGATGAGGTGATGGCGCAGCGCGGTGCGATAGGCCGTCTCGTGCCCTTTGGGCGTGAGGCGCACCACGCCATCGGAGCGCACCTCTACAAAGCCATCGCGTTTCAGGCGGCGCAGCGCCATCGAAACCGCCGGCGGCGACACCGCGAGCCAGTGCGCCAGCGTCGCCGAGATGACGGTCTGGCCCTCGCTCTCGGCTTCGAGAATGGCCTTGAGGTAGTCCTCTTTGGAAACGCTGATGGCGGTCTTCACAGGAGGGTTCCGGTACCTAGATTACAGCCCAGTCGAGGTGCGCAGCACCGCGTTTTTCCGCCGCAGGCGGGGCTGCTGCATGCAATGCTCCCGGTACAATAACCAGAGCCATTTCCCTCTTGAAGGATTCTGTGTCGACTCCTGTTTCTGAACGCAAGCGTGTCCTGAGCGGCATGCGCCCCACCGGTAAACTGCACCTCGGCAACTACATGGGCGCCCTGCACAACTGGGTGCGTCTGCAGGACGCCTACGACTGTTATTTCTTCATCGCCGACTGGCACGCGCTGACCACGGATTACGCCGATCCCTCGCAGATCGCGGCCAACAAGCGCGAGGTCATCCTCGACTACCTCGCCGCCGGCCTCGATCCGGCCCGCTCGGTCCTCTTCGTCCAGAGCGACGTGAAGGCGCATGCCGAACTGCATCTGCTGCTGTCGATGATCACCTCCGTCGGCTGGCTGGAGCGCGTTCCCACGTATAAGGAGCAGCAGGAGAACATTCGCGACAAAGACCTGAGCACCTACGGGTTCCTTGGATATCCACTGCTGCAGGCCGCGGATATCCTGCTCTACCAGCCGGCGTTCGTGCCGGTCGGGCAGGATCAGGTAGCCCACGTCGAACTGACACGCGAAGTGGCGCGGCGGTTCAATCAGATGTACAAAGGCTCGGCCGGCGCCGAGATCCTGCCCGAGCCGCAGGCTCTCCTCACGCCAGCGCCCAAGCTGCCTGGCACCGACGGCCGCAAGATGTCCAAGAGCTACGGCAACACGATCCTGCTCTCGGATCCCGAGGCGGAGATTCGCGCGAAGATCAAGCCCATGGTCACCGACCCGGCGCGCATCCGCCGCAAAGATCCGGGCAATCCCGACAAGTGCCCGGTCGGCGATCTGCACAAGATCTTCTCCAACCAGGAAACCATCGCCAAGGTCTACGAAGGCTGCACGACGGCGGGCATCGGCTGCATCGAATGTAAGAGCTGGACCGCCGACGCGATTGTCGCCACGCTCGCCCCGATCCAGGAGCGGCGCGTGCAATTCGAACAGAATCCTGGGCTCGTCACCGATATCCTCGCCGAGGGCGCCCGCCGCGCCACCGCTCGCGCCGAGCAGACGATGCAGGAAGTGCGCTCCGCTATGGGCGTTACAGGAATATCCCCCGCATGACCGATCCCCAAGACCAACACGAACAGCCCACAGCGGAGCAGCAGACTCCGGCACAGGAGTCCGCTTCCGCCCCCGCTCAGGGCGCGGAACGCGGAGTCCCCGCGGGGCGCGAAGGTCCGTACGAGAAGACCAAGGCCGATCTGCGCAAGGAGGAAGAGTCCGCCTTCCCCTTCTCCGTCATCGTCGGTCAGGTCTACGAGGGTCCCTACGATCTGCTGCTCGATCTCGTTCGCAGGCAGAACATCGACATCTACGACATCCCCATCGCGAAGATTACGGCGCAGTTCCTCGCCTATGTGGAGCATCTGAAGGCCTCCGATGTGGACACGGCCGGGGAGTTCATCTACATGTCGGCGCTGCTGATCCACATCAAGAGCAAGATGCTGCTGCCGCGCGATCCGCTGGAAGCCGCCGAGGGCCAGGCTGAGGATCCCCGTCACGAACTGGTGGAGCGGCTGCTGGAACACGAGCGCTTCCGCAACGCCGCCCAGATGCTGCAGCAGAAGCAGCAACTGGAGGAGGCCTCCTGGACTAATCCGGGCATCCGCGAGTTTCGCGAGGTGGCGAACGCGGATCAGGAGATCGCCGCCGACACGATGGACCTCGTCCGGGTCTTCCGCGAAATCCTCGAGCGGGCGAAGAACCGCCCCGTCCTCGATGTACGGGAAGACACCGTCACCGTGCGCCAGATGATCGACTTCGTCCGCCGCCGGCTGATGATGGAAGACCGGCCGGTGGCGCTGTCCAAGCTGCTCGCGAACAGCCGCTCGGTGAACGCCATCGTCGCGATGTTCCTCGCTTTGCTGGAGTTAGTGCGACTGCAGGCGATTTTGCTCCGCCAGGACCGCAGTTTCAGCGAAATTTATGTCAAGAAGCACGAACAGTTCGAGCAGGTGATCAACGAGCGGCTCAGCGCGCAGGGGGACTGGAGCTAGACCGGGGCGCATCTCATGCGTAACCCATTTGCTGTCAGGTGGGTAGGCTCTCACGGCCAGCCGTCTCGCACTGCGGTAATAGCCATTGGTACCGTGGTTGCACCCTGTGTGGACCCTATACACTGGTCCCGGCAACCTTTATGGCTGCAGGAGCAAGGCTCTCCATTCCGGAACCGATTCCGGCCGCTGTATCCCCGGAAAGCGTTATCTATTCCCCTTCATTTCCCGATGCCAGGCTGAAAGCCTCACCCAGCCGGTTCGGGATTCTGCTTTTTGCAGCGGCTCTGGTCGCGGGCCTCATCTATGCCGCGTCGCAGATTGCCCGCGATCTCTCCGCCGTCCATCTGCCCTCAGCGTGGCCCTATATCCTGCTCGGCCTGGCGCTGCTGATTGCCCTGGGTTTCGAATTCGTCAATGGCTTTCACGACACCGCCAATGCCGTGGCCACGGTGATCTATACCAATTCGCTGGAGCCGAACGTCGCCGTCGTCTGGTCGGGCATCTGGAACCTCATCGGCGTTCTCACCTCTTCCGGAGCGGTCGCCTTCACCATCCTGTCGCTGCTGCCCGTCGAACTGATCCTCCAGGTGGGTCGAGGCCCGGGCTTCGCCATGGTTTTCTCGCTGCTCATTGCGGCGGTTCTCTGGAACCTGAGCACCTGGTGGTTCGGACTGCCGGCTTCCAGTTCGCACACTCTCATCGGCTCCATCATCGGCGTCGGCATCGCCAACCAGCTGATGAATTCGCGCACCGCCACCAGCGGCGTCGACTGGGAACAAGCCTCCAGCGTTTTCAAAGTGCTGCTCATCTCGCCCGTGGTCGGCTTCGGCTGCGCGGCGCTTTTCCTGCTCATTCTGAAAGTCTTCGTCAGGAACAAAGCTCTCTACGAATCGCCCAGGGGATCGGAGCCGCCGCCGTTGTGGATTCGCGCCCTGCTCATCCTCACCTGCACCGGTGTGAGCTTCGGTCACGGCTCCAACGACGGCCAGAAGGGCATGGGGCTCATCATGCTGATCCTCATCGGCACGGTGCCCACCGCCTACGCGCTCAACCACGCGGTTGGCTATCGCCAGACGCAGACCTTCGCCGCCATCTCTCACGAGGCGGAAGCGGTTTTCGATCGCCACCTCTCCTCCGCAGAGGCGGACCCGCCGGATCCGCGCGCCGTTCTCACCGGCTATATCAGCACCCGGCAGTTCACGCCGGACACGCTGGCCGCGACGCGCCAGATGGTCGATCAGATCTCCGACGAAGTCGTCCTCTACAAGTCGCTGAACAAAGTCCCCGCCGGCTAGCAGGAAAACGTTCGCAACGACATGTACATTGTGAGCGAGTCGCTCCGCCTGATGGCGAGGAACGCCGGCACGGACGGAACTCCGGTCTTTACGCCCGCGGAGAACAGGGACCTTCATGCTTACAAGAATCAGCTCGACAACGCCACCAAGTTCATTCCCACGTGGGTCAAGGTCGTAGTCGCGCTCGCGCTGAGCCTGGGCACCATGGTCGGCTGGAAGCGCATCGTGGTCACCGTCGGCGAAAAGATCGGCAAGCAGCACCTCACTTACGCTCAGGGGGCAGCCGCGCAGATTGTTGCGGCGGTCACGATTGTCGGCGCGGACCAGTTCCACATGCCCGTCTCCACCACGCATGTTCTCTCTTCGGGGGTGGCGGGCACGATGCCGGCGAACGGCAGCGGGCTTCAGTTCGCCACCATTCGCAACATCGCTCTTGCCTGGGTCTTCACCCTGCCGGCCGCCGCGCTGCTCGCCGCCGGCATCTTCTTCCTGATGCGCCAGTTCATGTGATCCACAGCCTGCCTGCCCGGGAGAGCGGCGCTTTCGGTACTATCGAGAAGGCGCCGTTTATGACGGCCGCAAACCTGGCTGGTGCACGAGTTCGCTGGTGCATGAGATTGCTTCCGGAAGGCGCACAGCTTCAGCCGTGACGCCGCAGCCGCACAATAAGGGGCCTGAGCCCCTGAGGAAGGGTTTCCTTCATCCCCACGTTCAATGAGTCTTAAAGCCCGCATCGAAGCCGTCATTTACGCCGCCGAAGAACCTGTGACGCTGGCGCAGCTCGCCTCCCTGTTCCGCGACGAAGCACTCGCCTCGCGCGCCGCGCGTTCCGCGGCGGCCGTGGATCCTGAAGCGCCCGCCGAAACCGACCTTCCGGCTGCCGCGGATCTGATCCCGGCCGACGAGGATTCTTCGCCGGCTGCCGTCGCCTCGGAGCCCGCCGCGCAGAATTCCTCCGACGCCGAAGCCGCCACCGCCGACTTTGCAGGCGAGCCGCAGTCCGCTCCGGAGCCACCTGGACCGGCCGCCGATCAGGCACCGGAGGAAGCACCAGCGGCCGATGCCGCGGCGGCTGAAACGATCTCCGTGGAAGCGGCGGCAGAAGCGGAAAAGAAGGCTGCGCGGCAGCGCGACCGCGAGGTACGCGACGAACTGCGCCGCCTGATCGACGAGCTGATCGCCGACTACAGCGCGCAGGACAGCGGCCTCGAGATTCGCGAAGTTGCCGGGGGCTTCCGCTTCGGCACGCGTCCGGAATATCACGACGCGGTCCGCGCCTTCATCAAGACGCTCAAGCCGCCGTTTAAGCTCTCGCTGCAGGCGCTCGAAACCCTGGCCGTGATCGCGTACAAGCAGCCCATCACTGCCCCTGAGATCGGTGAGATCCGCGGCGTGGATTCGGGCGGCGTTCTCGGTTCGCTGGTTGCGCGCAAGCTGATCACCACCGCCGGTCGCAAGCAGGTGCTGGGCCGCCCCATCCTCTACAAGACGACGAAAGAGTTTCTGGTCCGCTTCGGCCTCAAGGAAGTCAGCGAGTTGCCCTCGCTCGAAGAGTTCGAGAAGATGGCCAGCGAACTGGCGGAGACCGAGGCCGAGGGGCCCATCGCGCCGGAGGAGAAGGAGCTGCCGTTCGCGCAGAACGAAATCGCGGAGATCGAAGAATCCTCCGCAGGTGAGGAGCTGCAGGAGACCCCAGGGAGTTCGCGGCTGGAGGAAAACGAAATCGCAGCGGTCGAGGAATATGCTTTTCCGAAAAGCGAGGACGATGCTGTCTCCGCTGAGGAGGGCGATCCCGAACCCGCCGAGAAGGCGCAGTCGTGAAGGATCCGATCGAGAACGCACCGCTACAACATGAGGAGCCAGGCGCCTCCGATGAGCGGCAACGCCTGCAGAAGATCATTGCCGCTGCCGGCGTCGCGTCGCGCCGCAAAGCCGAGGAGCTGATCCTCGGCGGCCGCGTCCAGATCAACGGGAAGACGGTCACCGAACTCGGCACGAAAGCCGACCCCGCACGCGACCACATCCGCGTGGACGGCAAGCTGCTGCAGGGGCCGGAGCGCCCGCGCTACGTCGTCCTCAACAAGCCCAAAGGCTACGTCACAACGGCGAGCGATCCCGAAGGCCGGCCCACCGTGATGAATCTGGTGAAGGGGGGCGAGCGGCTCTTTCCCGTCGGCCGTCTCGACTATTCGAGCGAAGGCCTGCTGCTGATGACCAACGACGGCGATCTCGCGAACGCGCTCACGCGCGCGGCGGCGCGTGTCGAGAAGACTTATCTGGTGAAAGTGAGCGGCAAACCCTCGGAGTCTGCGCTGAATCAGCTCCGTCAGGGTGTGATGATCGATCGCGGTTCGCAGATCCGGCCGGAATCAAAACCTGGGCGACGTCCGCAGGCGGAGCAGCCCCGGCACAACGAGGGCCGCGTGATGACCGCGCCAGCGCGCATCCGCCTGCTGCGCGAGGGCGAGAACCCGTGGTACGAGATGATCCTGATCGAGGGTCGCAACCGCGAGATCCGCAAGATGTTCGAGGAGATCGGCCATCACGTGGAGAAGATTCGCCGCGTCGGGTACGGACCGCTGGTCCTCGATCTGGAGCCCGGCCGCTCCCGGGATCTGAGCCTTGAAGAAATCGCTGCGCTGCGCCGTGCCGCGGAGGGGAAAACATCCAGGGCAGCACGCGGCAAGCAGGTTCGCGATTCGAACCCTTCCGATCAGCGTCGACGCCCAACGACGCGTGGTGCTTCAGCCTCCGCACCGTCGGGAGCAAAGCGGAACCGAGTCCGTCGACCGCGCAGCGGGAATCGATAGTCGATTCGGACGAAGTGTGCCCCTCGTTCGGGCTTCCGTGCCACAATATCCAGAGAAACCAAGCACGAACCTTCATCTTCAGGAGTCTCGATGATGAAACGCCGCGAGTTTCTCAAGAATGCAGCCATCACCGCCGCGGGCATGGCTGCCGCCGACACGCTCCACGCAAAAGCCACCACTCCCACGCATCCGATCGCACGCCGCAAGCTCGGCAAAACCGGCGAGGAGCTGTCGATCATCGGATTCGGCGGCATCGTCGTCATGAACGAAGACCCGTCTTCTTCCTCGAATATCGTTGCGGAAGCCGTGGATCGCGGCATCAACTACTTCGACGTCGCGCCCAGCTACGGCAATGCGCAGGAACGCCTCGGTCCGGCGCTGGCTCCTTATCGCGATCGGGTCTTCCTCGCCTGCAAGGCCGAGGACCGCACCCGCGACGGCTGCCGGGCTCAGCTGGAGAACTCGCTGAAGCTGCTCAAGACCGACCATTTCGACCTCTACCAGTTCCATGCACTCACCAAAATGACAGACCTCGACAAGGTCCTCGGACCCGGGGGCGCCATGGAAACGCTCGAGGCCGCGAAGAAGGAAGGCAAGATCCGCTACATCGGCTTCTCCGTGCACTCGCAGGAGACCGCCGTGGCCGCGATGAATCGCTACCCTTTCGACACCGTTCTGTTCCCGCTGAACTTTGTGCTTTACACGCAGGCGCACTTCGGGCCGCAGATTCTTGAAACCGCGCGCGAGAAACAGGTCGGCATCCTCTGTCTGAAGTCGATGGCGAAAACCGTGTGGCCGGCCGACGAGCAGAAGAACCATCCTTCGGCGCCGAAATGCTGGTATCAGCCGGCCGACTTCCCCCACCAGGCCTCTCTCGGTCTGCGCTGGACTCTCGGCCATCCCATCACCGCAGCCATTCCGCCCGGCGACGAGCGCTACTTCCGCCTCGCCATGGACGTGGCGCAGAACTACACGCCCCTTGGCGCCACCGAGGAACAGGCTCTGCTGAGCGGCGCAACCGGCGTGGAACCGATCTTCCACCTCGGCAACGACGTTTAGCTTCGAGACGATGCGTCCCCGAACGCGCTTGTGGAATCGAATGGTTCAGAGAGAGGAACTATGGAAAAGGCTACATTTGCCGCGGGCTGCTTCTGGGGCGTCGAAGCGCGCTTCCAGCAGCTGCCCGGCGTGACTGCAACCGCCGTCGGTTACGAGGGTGGCACGCTGACCAACCCCAGCTATCAGCAGGTGTGCACCGACCGCACCGGGCATGCGGAAGCCGTCGAGATCGAATTCGACCCGTCGAAGATCAGCTACCAGCAGCTGCTGGACGAGTTCTTCGCGCTGCACGACCCCACGCAGCTGAACCGCCAGGGGCCGGACTGGGGCACGCAATATCGCAGCGCCGTTTTCTTCCACTCGCCCGAACAGGAAAGGGCGGCGAAGGAGACCATCGCACGGCTCACGGCTGAGAAGCGATTCTCAAAGTCCATCGTCACGCAGGTGGTCCCGGCGGAGACCTTCTGGCGCGCCGAGGAATACCACCAGAAGTACCTCGAGAAACGGGGCATGGTCAGCTGCCATATCTGACGGCAGGTCGCAAACAAACACGGGCCACGCAGATCGAGACTGCGTGGCCTTCGTTTTTTCTGTTGCGGCGTTGGCTCTGACTGCAGAACCGGCATCCATGGCCGCTTTCGACTGCGGTCGCGCCTACCGGCTGCCCTTCTCGTATTCATCCCCACTGAAGCGCGGAATGCCGAAGTGCCCGCGCAGGTGCAGCAGATCCAATGGGCTGATCATCCCGTCGATCACGATCAGGTTCACGTTTTTCTCGTTCGCCACCAGTAATACGATCCCCTCCACATTGGTGTGCTTCATCTTCACCCACACCTCGGTGCGCATGGGGTCGTGCGGAGGCTCTGCCTGCATCGGCGCGGCATCCGGATCGGCCGCAGCCACCTGCGGGTGCGGCTGTTTTACCACGAGGTGGCTCCAGCCCTCGCCGTCGAACTGGGCTCGAATTGCCGCCAGCGTTGCCGGGTCGTAGAGTCCCGGGGAGGAGTAGCGGTAGGTGTGGACGGAAATGCTGCGAAGCTTCGCGATGATCGGCTGATCCTCGCCCGGCATCTCCTGGCTGGCCGCGTGCAGCATCGACTCGTCGAAGGTGAGATCGGTGTGGAAGGTGGCATTGGCCCCCAGCGCCACCAGTTCTTCGGTGGTCAGAGGAGCGGCCTCCGCTCGCAGGCCCGGAACCGCAACGTACAGCGCCGCGCCGAGCACAGCGACAGAGGCGAGGATGGAAACCCGTCGGCTCGACATAATCTCTTCAACGCGCTGCGCCAGGAAAAGTGGCGCAGGAAAACCGCCCGTATCCGAGGGTGGGCCTTAGCTCCTGAAAGCAAAGGCCCGGCGCTGATCATCAGCGGCCCGGGCCTCTATTTCCTGCTCCCTGCCGTTACTCAAACCCACTCGCCCTGGCGCAGCACCGGCTCCGCATCGCCTGTCGCCGTGATGCCGTCCACGTCGATCTTTCCCGAGCCGATCATCCAGTCCACATGGATCAGGCTCTCGTTCGCGCCTTTCGCAGCCAGCTGTTCGGGCGTGAGTTTGTCGCCGTCTTTCACGCAGCTCGAATACGCCTGTCCCAGCGCGATGTGGCACGCGGCATTCTCATCGAAGAGGGTGTTGAGGAAGAGCAGCCCGCTCGCCGAGATGGGCGACGAGTTCGGCACCAGCGATACCTCGCCCAAGCGCGGCGCGCCTTCATCCGTCTCGATCAGCTTCTGCAGCACCTGTTCGCCTTTCGCGGCGTGGGCCTCGACGATCTTCCCGCCCTCAAAGCGCACCTTGATTCCTTCGATCAGCGTTCCCTGGTGGGACAGCGGCTTCGTGCTCGTCACCGTGCCCTCTACGCGATCCTTGTGGGGCGTCGTGAATACTTCTTCGGTGGGCATGTTCGGGATGCAGTAGTTGCCGTTCCCTGCCGTCGTTCCGCCGCCCAGCCAGAGATGATCGTCGGCGAGGCCAACCTTCAGGTCGGTGCCCGGACCTTTGAAGTGCAGAGCCGAGTAACGCCGCGCGTTCATGCGATCAGCCCATGTATGCAGCTTGTCGTCGTGCTGCTTCCAGGCGGCAACCGGATCGGCCAGGTCCGCACGGCTCGCCGCGAAGATCGCATCCCACAGTTTTGAAAGAGCTTCGTCGGGGGGCAGGTTCGGAAAGACGGCCGCCGCCCATGCCGGGGTCGCCGCCGAAACGATCGTCCAGTTGATGTCGTGGCGGGTGATCAGCTCGAGCGCCGGGCGGTAGGCCTTCGACATCGACCGATTCGCGCGGCTCACGTGCTCCGGATTCTCTTTCGACAGCAGCGCAGGATTCCCGCCTGTGATCGCCAGGCGCGCGGCCCCGCTTTTGTAGGCGGCGGCCATGCCATCGTAGAGCCAGGCTGCAGCCGCATCGAAGCTGCCCTCGCGACCATAGCGATAGCGCATCAGCGACGCCTCTTCGTCGCTGAGCAGGATCGTCACCAGCGAGGCGCCCGCCTGGTACGCATGCTTCGTGATCAGCCGCGCCAGCGGCAGCGCATCGGTCGAGGCGGTCATGACGAGTTCCTGGCCCTCGGCCAGTCCCAGGCCGGATTTGATCGCGACTTCGGCCAGACGGTCGAGCTTTGTGGCGAAGTCCTTCGTTGTCGTGAGAGTTTCTGTGGCGGTAGCGCTCATGCGTTCTATTCTCAGGCCCCGCGCCGCGCCATGGCAACGCGCGGGATTCCCTGGAAGTCATCTTTGAAGGCGACTGCTTCCCAGCCTGCGAGCAGGTGGGCCAGCGCGTCCCGCTGTCCCTGGCCGATCTCCATCAGCAGCCAGCCGCCGGGAACGAGGGCCACGCGTGCTTCGGGGATCAGCCGTTCGTAGACCTCCAGCCCGGTTGGCCCGGCGAATAACGCGGCGTGCGGTTCGAAATTGCGCACCTGCTCTTCGAGTCTCTCGTCATCGCGCACATAGGGCGGATTCGAGACCACCATGTCGAATCGCTCGCCGCACACAGCGTTCAGCAAATCGGATTCAGCCCATCGCATCCGGTCGGCGACGCCGCAGCGTTCCGCGTTTTGCCGAGCCACGGCCAGAGCCGCAGGCGAAAGATCCAGAGCAGTTACATGGGCATTTGGCAGTGTGTGCGCCAGAGCCACTGCAATCGCTCCCGATCCGGTGCCGACGTCGCATATCCTGACGGGGGCGGCTCGCTGCACACGCTCCAGAGCTGCTTCCACCAGGTGTTCGGTCTCCGGCCTGGGGATCAGTACGTCCGGCGTGACGGTGAACGCCAGCCCATAGAATTCCGTCTCGCCCAGGAGGTACTGGACCGGTTCATAATGCGCACGGCGCGCAATCCAGCTCTCGAACGCGGCCATCGGTTCAGCGTCCAGCTGCGCTTCGGGATGGGTGAGGATCCATGCGCGATCGCGGCCTGCGGCGCGCATCAGCAACAGCTCCGCGTCGCGCCGGGCCGTGGCTGAGCCGCTCAGACGCGCGGCTGCGTGATCCAGAAGTTCCCGGATGGTCCTGTCGGGCATGTCAGCTTTGTACGCCCGGCTCGTCGCACAGAACGCCAATCTGCGGCCAGCCGAAGGCGAGTTCCGGCAGCGCCTTGCCGCCGATTTCGATCGTCTGCTCGGCGACCTGAACGCCGCCCAGGCGCCGGTAGAATGCGCAGGCTGGATTCGCTTCGAGCGCCCACACCGCCATGTTGGCGAATCCCTGCTGCCGCAGATCGCGTGCGAGATGCCGCACCAGCGCTGCGCCCGCGCCCTTCCTCTGGTGCGACGCCAGCAGATAGATGGCCCCGAGCTCTCCCTGGTATCCGTCCACAGGATGCTCGATCGCGCCGCCGGCAATGAACCCGAAGACCCCGCGCCGATCTTCGGCGACGAGGACCGTAGCTTTCCTGCCACTCAGCTCGATCTGCCAGCGCGCGATGCCGTTTTCCACGCGCAGGCCGTCGATGTACTCCTGCGGAATGATTCCCGGATACGTCGTTTTCCAGCTCGCCAGGTGCACTCGGGCGATGGCCGACGCATCCTTTGGCTCCGCAGGTCGAATATTCATATCGGAATCTTCCGCTTATCCCAGACTTTAGCCGTCTCGAAGTCAAACTCTCTCGCCCGCTCAAAGGATAATCCGCGCTCGCGCATATTCCGCTCGTTCTTTGCCGGATCGTACGCGATCTTCACGACCCGATCGTAGATCGCCGATCATGTCGTCTCAACATTACTCCGGGCACAATCAAGCACCATCGTCACCGATTCTCTGCGCCCTGTCTTACGCCACTGCCTCCGCCTCGCTCTTGAGCCGCTCGGCATTGAAGTGTGCGATGAGGGCGTCGATCACCGGCTGGAGCTTGCCTTCCATGATCTCGGTGAGCTGATGAATGGTCAGGCCGATGCGGTGATCGGTAAGGCGGTTCTGCGGGAAGTTGTACGTCCGGATCTTCTCGCTGCGGTCGCCGCTGCCCACCTGCTGCTTGCGTTCCTTTGCCAGCGCTTGTTGCTGCCGCTCCATCTCTACTTCATAGAGCCGCGCGCGCAGCACGCGCATCGCCTTTTCGCGGTTCTTGATCTGCGACTTCTCGTCCTGGCAGCTGACGACGGTGTTCGTGGGCAGATGCGTAATGCGCACCGCCGAATACGTCGTGTTGACCGACTGTCCGCCGGGGCCCGAAGAACAGAAGGTGTCGATGCGAATGTCCTTCGCCTCGATCTTCACGTCGACATCCTCGGCTTCCGGCAGCACGGCCACGGTCACGGCGCTGGTGTGGACGCGGCCCTGGGTCTCCGTTGCCGGAACCCGCTGCACGCGATGCACGCCGCTCTCGTACTTCAGCTGCGAATAGACCTTGTCGCCCTCGATAATCGCGATCACTTCTTTCAGGCCGCCCACCGACGACTCCGACGACGAGAGCACTTCCACGCGCCACTTATGCTGCTCGGCGAAGCGGTTGTACATGCGGAAGATCTCCGCGGCAAACAGGCTGGCCTCATCGCCGCCGGTGCCGGCGCGAATCTCGAGCACGACGTTCTTCTCGTCGTTGGGATCCTTTGGCAGCAGCAGCAGCTTCAGATCCTCTTCGATCTGCGGCTCCCGCGCCTCCAGCATGGTCAGCTCGTCCTGCGCCATGGCGCGAATGTCGGCATCGCTCTCGTTGAGCATTGCGCGCGCATCGGCGATCCCGGTCTTCACCTGGCGGTACTCGCGGAACTTATCCACGACCGGCTCCAGGTCGCGATGCTGCTTAGCGATCTTCTGATACTTCTCGTGATCGCCGAGGACTTCAGGGTCGGCCATCTGCTGGCTGAGATCATGAAAGCGCGCTTCAATTTGTTCCAGACGTTCAAACATAAGATCCTCCCGGCACGGACGGCTTTCACATCGGTCCGGTTCGTTGCAAATTGGATTGAAGAAGAGACGCGGATCGGCTGTGGCGGCGGGAGCCGCTAGAGAAGGGTGCCGAGGATGGAGCGCTGCCGCATGGCTTCTATTCTACTGCGATTCGATGTCCCTCCCGGCAAAACGGCGCATCCCGCATCAGAACCATCTATATTGGCTCCGGGCTCGGGTGGATCGCTCGGGCCCCTGACCGCTGAACGCTGTGGCCCCTTTCCTCCAGTTCGTCGAACTCTGCGACGCGCTCGCCGCGACCACAAAAAAACTCGAAAAGCGTTCCTTCATCGCCGACTACCTCGGGACCCTCGCCGTGCCCGATGCGGGACGCGCCGCTCTCTGGCTCTCCGGAACTCCCTTTGCCGAAACCGACCCGCGCGTGCTGAACATCGGCGGCTCGCTGCTATCGAAGGCCATCGGCGAATTGTCGGGAGCGAGTTCGCCCGCGCTGTCCGCGGCGTATCGCCGCTATGGCGACTTCGGCGCGGCGTCGGCCGATCTTCTGTACGGTCACACACCGGCGACTGCCTCAATCAGACTCGCCGAGGTGGAGACAGCCTTTGCTGCCATCGCAGAAGCGCGCGGACCCGCGCCCAAGCTGCGGCTGCTTCTCGATCTGCTGCGCCGCGCCACGCCGGACGAAGCCAAATATCTCATCAAGCTGGCGACCGGCGACATGCGTACCGGCGTGAAGCAAACTCTCGTCGAAGAGGCCATCGCTGAAACCTGGTCCGCAACCAGCGCGGCGGTCCGGCGTGCGTCCATGCTTCTCGGATCGCTTCCCGAAGTCGTCACGCTCGCCGCCGAAGGCCGCCTGGATCAGGCGCGGATGAAGCTCTTCCACCCGATTGGCTTCATGCTGGCGAGCCCCGTCCAGAGTGTCGAGGAGGCGATCGGGCGCTTCACCGAAGAGGTCCGGGAAGAAATCCTGGCCGATCCCGCGAATCCGGGGCCACTTGCGCCGAGGACAGCTCTTCGGGCCGCCCAGTTCGAAGACAAGTACGACGGGATCCGCGCGCAACTCCACGTCGACGGATCGCGAACCACGCTCTACTCCCGCAATCGCGACGACCTGGGCGAATCCTTCCCGGACCTGGTCGAAGCCTTCACCTCTATCCAGGAGCCCGCCATTCTCGACGGCGAAATCCTGGCGTGGAACCCAGCCGCTGAACGTGCTCTCTCCTTCTCGTCGCTCCAGCAGCGCCTCGGCCGCAAGCGTCCCGCGCCGGAGATGCTGCGCGATGTCCCTGCTGTTCTCGTCGTCTTCGACATCCTGTATCGCGAATCTGAACTCCTTCTGGATGCATCACTCGTCCGCCGACGGCAAGTCCTCGAAGAGTTCTGCGCCCGCTGGTCTCCTGGAACCGCATCAACACAGGCCCGCGGGCAAACGCATCTTTTTGAAGAGCCTGCCGGGCCGGCCTTCCCGCGCCTGATCCTCGCTGGAGCCACGCGGCTCGAAACCGCCGATCAGCTCGACCAGGCCTACGTCGAGGCGCGCGCCCGCGGTAACGAAGGCGTGATGATCAAGGCCCTCACCTCGACGTATCAGCCGGGCCGCCGCGGACTGGCGTGGCTGAAGCTCAAGCGCGAACTGGCGACTCTGGACGTTGTGGTCACCGGTGTTGAGTACGGCAACGGTCGACGCGCCGCTGTTCTCAGCGACTACACCTTCGCCATCCGCGACACCGACGACGCGGACGCGCCGCTCAAAAATGTCGGCAAAGCCTACTCCGGCCTCACCGACCAGGAGATCGCCGACATGACCGCCTGGTTCAGGGCGCACACGCTCGAAGATTACGGGCACTTTCGCAGAGTCGAGCCCACGGTCGTGCTTGAAGTGGCTTTCAACAACGTGATGCGCTCGACGCGCCACGCCAGCGGGTTTGCGCTGCGCTTCCCCAGAATTCTGCGTATCCGGCAAGACAAGCCCGCCGAAGAAATCGACACGCTCGCCCGCGTCGAGGAAATCTACAACTCCCAGCCCGACAAGCCCATCGAATCCGACCCCGACAGCTGAAGCGTCCGCGGCAGCCAGCGCTGCTCCCAGTTGCCTGCTGTCACGCCGCCTTGTGCATCTCGATCGTGACCTGCACCTCGCTGTCGTCCGGATGCCCGCTCAGGATCGCATCGTCGGTCTTGCACTCGCCGGTCAGGGTCACCATCACCGGCCGATCCGGCACTACCGGTTCGGCCTCGTGGGTACCGGTCCACGGCGCTACCCGGACCCTGGCATACAACTGCTTTCCCTCTTCCTGATATGTCCCGATCCAGGTGTGAGCAAAATCGCCACCCAGAACCTCACCGTCGCGCAGCACAGCGATTCCATTGCCGTGCGCGGGGCCCGCATTGAAGTGCGCAATCCACAGTCCTTGCATCGTTCTGCACTCCTCTCGATGAACCGTACGCGCCACTTGCTTTCGCGCCGCGCGAACTCTTCATCCAGGTCGAGAAGCATACTCCGCGCCATGTGCCGCCCGACACTACCCAACGGGGGGCCGTTTTGATGTCGGTGAAAAGCGCCGCGCATCGAGACAACGAGGCACACCGAGCGCGGCTGGACGATGCGCGGTCATGCCGCCCGCCGCAGCGAAGTCTGCCCGTGCATCGACTTGCACTTCCGCATTTCCACCTCGAACATCAGATCTTCCCGCTGGTCAGGATGGCCCTCCAGCCGCGCGTAATCCTCCGTGCAATATCCCTGAAGCGAAAGGATCATGGGCTGCTCGCGCGCCATCGTCTCCTCTTCCGGCCGGGAGACGAACGGCACAATCCGGATCCGCGCAAAGAGCTTCGAGCCCTCTTCCTCG
>JBKICP010000166.1:0-4069 GCA_046567085.1 Acidobacteriota bacterium | reverse complement strand
CCTCGGTCACCAAGCCCGCCAAGACCGAGACGGGCCTCGTCGTCCAGGTTCCCCCCTTCATCAACGAAGGCGAGAGGATCCGCGTCGACACGGCTGAAGGCGCCTACCTCAGCCGCGCGTAGTCCGCGGGTAACAGTACATCGGTGATCCGGCGCAGCCTTCAGGCTGCGCGAAGCACGCGTGCTTCTCAGAGCCGGGGAGTTTAGTGGGGCCTACTACCTGGCCGGTTACTCCCTGGAATGCGCCCTGAAAGCGTGCATCGCGAAAGGCGTCGCTCAGCATACCTTCCCGGACAAGAAACTTGCGAACGATGTCTGGATTCACGATCTCGCCCGACTCACAGCCCTGGCCAATCTGGAGCGGGAGCGTCTACTCCATTCGCAGATGGATGCCGTCTTCGACCATCACTGGGATTTAGCCACCCGTTGGTCGGAGAAAAGCCGCTACAGTATCTACAGCCAGCAGGATTGCAGGAACTTCGTACACGCAATCGCAGACAGACAACACGGAGTCATGGCATGGGTAAGACGCTACTGGTAGAACACGACTTCAGGATTGGCGAGAAGATCGTCCAGGCCCTCGAAGCAGATCGACTGCCGATCGCGCTCGCCCTGTGGGCTCAGTTCCCGGAATACGAAGACTGGCGGTTCGTCGTGGCAGCCAGGCCGCTGGATGCGATGAGTCTCTCCGACGCTTATCTGCGGATCAACAGCGCCCTTCACAAAGCGGGGATCACCGTCTGGCAAAAGCCAATCATCCACGTGATGAAGACAACCGACGCTTTTGTGAAGGCTCTGCGCAAGGAAGGCAAACGCGCCAGAGGCATGGAAGGCATGCGTCTTGGCGGTCAGATGTGGGGAGACCGCTGGGTGGAAGAGGCCTATGCCCAGAAAATCGCCTGAACCGCGAATCTCCCATCCAAGGCGCGGCCTCTACTTCCAAAGCGCAATCACCGTGATCTGCCCATCCACTGTCTTGTCCGCCGTCGCAAAATAGTGCACCCGCGCCTTCCGCCCCTCCAGATCCCGGCAGGGCTCGATCGCCTCCTTCGGCGTAAAATCCAGCGCGCGATAGTCGATCGCATACGCATCGTTGCTGAACAGGGTCACGCTCTTCTTCCCGCTCTCCACCCGCAGCTGCATCTGTCCCGGTCCGCTGCAGTGCACATCGCGGATCACCCCCGCCAGCCATAAATCCGGCCCGTGCGGCTTCTCCGTCGCATGCTGCGGCAGCGCCATCGGCTTCACCGCGCCCGCTGGCTCGGCCTGCGCAGCCGCCTGTGCCGCCGCCGTGGCCTCCTGTTGCCGCATCTTCTCCGCCTGCGCGCGCCGCTCTTCCACCTGCCCGAGCATCCGCTCCACCACATCCGCCTCCAGCGGATCGCGCGCCAGCGTCTTCGCCGCTCCCAGCACCTGCGCCGCCGCGGCAAACTGCTCCTGCGCCATCAGAATGTGCGCCGTGTTCAGCCGATAATGCAGATTCCCCGGATCCAGTGCGATGGCCTGCAAATCCATCATGTGCGCCTGGTCCAGCTTTCCCGGCCGATCCGCCAACAGCGTCGCCAGCGCGTCGTACGCCGGCGCAAACCGCGGATTATCCCGGATCGCCGCCCGCAGGTGCCCCTCCGCCTCCGCATCGCTCTCCCCCGCCGCCAGCGCCAGCGCACCCGTGAAGTACTGCGCGACATAATCCCCAGGATCGAGCGCCGCCGCCTGCGCGTACCACTTCCTCGCCTCCTCGTGATGCCCCGCCACAAATTCAATCCGCCCCATTGCCGCATGCGCCTGCGCACTGTTCGGATCCGCCTGGAGCGCGGCCTGCGCCATCGCCCGCGCATCTTGGGGCCGCTGCATCGTCGCCAGAAAATCCGCGCGAATCGCATCCGCCTCGGCCACGCTCAGCGGCGTCACCGTAAACGTCTCTTCGTTCAGCCGCAGTTCCGCCGTCGACTTCTGAAACCACGTGTACCGCCCCGCCCGCGTATACGCCTCCAGCGCCGCCTGCAGCTGCTCCAGATCGCCAAACGCCTGCTCGGCCGCGGCCACCGCATCGATCCCCCTGCCCGTCAGCGCCAGATACTTCCCGATCCGATTCTGATGATCGCGAAAGTCCGCCACCTCCAGGTAGTGCGTCAGCGCCCACGACTCGGCATAGAACAGGCCGCCCTTCTGTTCTTCGTGGTAGTACGGCGACGTCGCGTCCACGCGGAACAGCACCGGCAGCGGAATCAGCCGGTTCTGCTGCAGCATCTGCAGCTGGTTCCAGCTCGGCTCCCCCAGCAATACTTCCTTGTCGCGCAGTTCCGTGTTCTCAAAGAACTCCGCCAGCCCCTCGTTCAGCCATAGCGGCGTCCACTCCGCCGCGTTCCCCTCCATCAGGTGCGTGTACTCGTGATACACCGCCGAGTACGGATGCTCGCCCTCTCCATCCACCTGTACGAGAATCGTGTTCTCCTCCGTCGAACGCGAGAACAATCCGCCCAGCGTCACCTGCCCCTTCGCCAGATACGCCGCCGGCTCCAGCGCCTCCATATCCTTCCTGTCCTTCACCGCGATCACGACAATCGGATTCGCCGGATCCAGATTCGCCGCCCCCGGCAGGCTGCTCGCGAACACCCACCGCATCCGCTCGAACTGCCCCGCCACATGCCGCCCCCGCCCCGCACCCGCATTGGTGACCACCGTAAAGTGCGGGCTCTGGATCCGCAGCCAGCCGGACCCGTTCTCGCGCGCCCACCCGCCGCGCGCACCCAGAACAGCAAGCACCAGCAGAACCAGCAGCAGGACTCTTCGCAGCATCATGGCCGTCGCCCGGCGGAGGCCGCCCATTCGGACCCGCTCCGCGCACTCGCACCATACCACCTTCCCCGGCTCACGCCCAGGCTCCGGTGGTAGAGTGGCCCCATGGCCGCCCAGGAAGGACTCAGCCGCATTCGCCTCGTCGGGAAAGCGATCCTCATCCTCGGCCTCTTCCTCGATGCGATCGCCCTCGCCGGCTGCCTCACCGCCACCTTCTTCCACCAGCCGCCGTGGACCGTAGGCTTCGCTCCCTTCGGCATCACGCTCTCCATGATCGGCGCCGGCATCCTCCTCGCCGCCTGGATCATCGAAGGCTTCGCCCTGCCGCCGCACCCGCCGCGGGAGTGACGCGCGAGTCTCTCCGCCGCGTCCGATAAACTAACACGAGAAACGATCCGATGACCCTTCTCAAAGCTGTGCGCGGCACGCGCGACCTCCTGCCGCCGGAAACCGAACTCTGGAACCACGTCGAAGCCGTCACCCGCCGCGTCTTCGCCCGCTACAACCTCGGCGAAATTCGCACCCCTCTCTTCGAGGACACCGCCCTCTTCTCCCGCTCCGTCGGCGAAGAAACCGACATCGTCTCCAAAGAGATGTACACGTGGGAAGACCGCGCCCGCGCCCAATCGGAAAAATCCCAGTCCCTCACCCTGCGCCCCGAAAACACCGCCGGCGTCGTCCGCGCCTACATCGAGCACAAACTCGGCGAGTCCGGGCTCCTCCAGAAGCTCTACTACATCGGCCCGCAGTTCCGCCGCGAGCGCCCGCAGAAGGGCCGCTACCGCCAGTTCTGGCAGATCGGCGCCGAAGTCATCGGCCCGCAGAGCGCCGGCTCCGAATCGCCCCTGCGCGATGCCGAAGTCCTCGAAATGCTGGCGAGCTTTCTCGACGAACTCGGCATCACCGGCTGGACCCTCGTCCTCAACTCGGTCGGCTCCGCCACGGATCGGCCAAAGTACATCGCCGCCCTCCGCGAAGCCCTGCGCGAGGTCGCGCCGCGCATGTGCACCGACTGCCAGCGCCGCGCTGAGACCAACCCGCTGCGCGTCCTCGACTGCAAGGTCCCCGAAGACCAGCCCATCATCGAGACGCTGCCCAAAATCGCCGACTATCTTGACGACGCCTCGAAGGCCCACTTCGCCGCCGTCCTCGCCGCCCTCGACGCCTGCGGCGTGCCGTACCAGCTCAACCCGCGCCTCGTCCGCGGCCTCGACTACTACACCCGCACCACCTTCGAGTTCACCCACGGCGGCCTCGGCGCACAGAACGCG
>JBKICP010000165.1:0-4334 GCA_046567085.1 Acidobacteriota bacterium | reverse complement strand
AGCGGCCCGAGTACCAGGCCTGCGATGCCAAAGAGCCAGACGCCGCCGAGCAGCGAGAGAAAGACTGACACCGTATGCTGACGCAGTTGAGTACCCACCAGCGCGGGATAAAGAAAGTTGTCGAGCGTGCTGATAATCAGGGAGCCGATACCAAGCAGAATCGTCATCCTGACCCAGTGGCCGGTGACACCAAGCCACGCAGCGACGGGCAACCAGACGATATACGCTCCAAAGGGAGGGGCCAGGCCGACGACAGCGGTCAGGAGACCGAGAATGACTGCCGCATGTAGACCGAGCAACGCGAACAGGGCACCGGCGACGATGCCTTGGGCAACTGCGACCATCAGGCGCCCTAGTACGGTTGCGCGAATGGTCTCTCCGAGGCGCCGGATCAGCGAGTCCGTCTCGGTTTTGCTCAGGGGCAGAAGACGAGTCAGAAATCCAACACCAATCTCCTCATCCCGATAGAGGAAGAAGAGGAGAAAGAGCATGATCACGATCTGACTGACAGCCGCCAGAGAATTACTCAGAACTCCGACCAGATGCGAGCTGACAAATCTGGCGAGTTTTTCGGTTGCGTCACCCAGGGTGACGAACTCGGAACCGTGCTCGATGACGGAGGCCAGGCGCGGGAAGCGGTCGAGGAAGGCATCGAGGGCGCGCTGGGCTCGACCGTCCTGGAGCATGACAGCTCCGTTAATGGCATGGCGAGCCAGATATTGAACCAGGTACAGTGCAGGACCAATGATGCTGAGGGTGACCAGCAGTAATGCGCTACCCGCCGCTGCGGTTCGGTTCCGGATCCTGGCGCGCCACCAAAGGTACGGTTTACGCGTAATGATGGCCAGGACCACAGCGCCTGTGATTGCCGAAATGAAGGGGTAAAGAACAAGGGCGCAAATGCAGAGAACTACCAGAGTGATGAGAAAGAGGGCCACTGTCTTCCATTTCTCTTCCACTTCGGGTTGCGATCCGACTGGGTCCGTCATTGTGGCTCCGTTTCTGCTGCAGCTGCCGGGTCGGATGAAGATGCTGAAGCTTTGCGGCGGCGCAGCCACTTGACCCCTTCCATGATCCAAAGCACGCTACTGGCCATAACCAGGGAATGCAGCCACTGTTCCTGGCTAAGCGGGATAACGCTCAGCGCGGCCTGGGAAAAGGGCAAATTGAGAATGATAAGCTGCAGAATAAAGACACCGATGAGGGTGGCCCACAGCCACCGATTGCGAAAGAGCCCCACAAATGCGCTCTGCAAGGGGGAGCGCGCATTGAGCGTGTTGATCAGCTGAAAGAACACCATTGTGGTGAATGCAAGGGTCTGGTGTGACTGGAGAGGGCTTGTCTGGTCCTGGCAGAAGAAAATGCCGAGAGTGCCTGTGGCCATCACTGTGGCAACGATCCCTATGTCCATGATCATGGCCGAGTCGACGACCCTGGCTCCGACTGGGAGTGGATTGCGGTGCATAAGGTCGGAAGCCGCCGGATCGATGCCCAAAGCCAGAGCTGGTGCACCGTCCGTAACCAGATTGATCCAGAGGACCTGGACCGCCAGCAGCGGCAACAACAACTCCTCTCCTCTGCCTCTGAGCAGCACGGCGGAGAGGACCACTCCGAAAAAAAGTGTCAGGATCTCGCCGAAATTGGTCGCCAGAAGATAGCGGAGAAATTTGCGTATGTTATCGAAGATGGCCCGCCCCTCCTCGATGGCGGCCACGATGGTGGCGAAGTTGTCGTCGGTCAGCACCAGATCGGCGGCCTCCCTGGCCACATCTGTGCCGGTAATACCCATGGCCACGCCAATGTCGGCAGCTTTGAGTGCGGGCGCGTCATTCACGCCATCGCCGGTCATGGCCACAATCTCGCCATTGTGTTGCAGCGCGCGTACGATGCGGAGCTTATGCCCGGGATCGACGCGGGCAAAAATCGAGACCCGCCGCAGCGCTGCGGTAAGATCATCATCGTTCATGGCTTCCAGATCTGGGCCAGTGAGCACGTCAGCGGATGCCCCTATGCCGAGATCGCGAGCAACGGCGCGGGCGGTAGCAGCATGATCCCCGGTGATGAGCAGGGGACGAATGCCGGCGGCCATCGCTTTGGCAACCGCGGCCCGGGCCTCCGGACGGGGCGGATCGATCATGCCCACCAGTCCCAGGAAAGTCAGGTCGCTCTCAAATGAGTCTTCCAATCCTGTGCCGAGCCGGGCATCGGCAGCAAGCGAACGCGCCGCAACGCCCAGAGTCCGCATAGATTGACCTGCCATTTCGTCAAGCGCGCTGCTGATCTCTCGCCGGCGTTCTTCTGTGAGAGGACGGCTGCGTCCCTCGAACATTTCCCCTGTGCAGCGGCTGAGGATCACATCGGCCGCGCCCTTGGTCAACAGGATCGCGGGCCCGGTCACAGCCGTCAGGCACCCGCCTGTGCAGCCGTGGAGCGTGCTCATGCGTTTGCGTTCGGAAGAAAACGGGATTTCGCCTTCGCGTGGCCATCGGGACTCGAGTTCCGCAAGACCAATGTCCATCGTTGCGGCTGCCACCAGCAGAGCTCCTTCAGTGGGATCGCCCTGAATTGTCCAGCTTCCTTCCTGCTGCTGCAGACTGGCATTGTTGACCAGGGCTGCAGCGAGCAGCGTATCCCGGACCTCCTGGCGAAGAAACGGGTCAAGCTCCTCGCCCGACGGCATCTTCCAGACTGCTTCCGGCCGGTATCCGCTGGCGGAACTCATTGCGCGGCCGGACGCAGTGGCCACAAGCCGCACGGTCATCTCATTCATCGTCAGCGTGCCGGTCTTGTCGGATGCAATGACGGTCGCTTCGCCGAGTGTTTCCACGGCGGCGAGATGGCGAACGATGGCCCCTCGCTTCGCCATTCTCTGCACACCGAGAGCCAGCACTACCGTGGTCACAGCGGCCAGACCTTCCGGCGTTGCGGCGACGGCCAGGGCAACGGCGAACAGAAGAATACGCATGAGCGTCTCGCCATCCCGCGCTCCGTAGAGCAGCAGCAGCGTGCCGATGACAATGACGGCGATACTCAGGACCGCTATCCCCAGGCTCTTTCCCAGGCGGTTCAGCTCCTTTTTCAGGGGAGTCTGGCGTTCTTCTGTTTCCTGAAGCAGCGAAGCGATACGTCCGAATTCCGTATGTGCGCCGGTAGCTGTGACAATTGCACGAGCATGACCCGACACCACGATGGTTCCGGAGTAAACCATATTGTGCCGGTCGGCTGGGACTGCATCCGGGGGAACAGGCTCAAGGCTTTTGGGAACTGGGAGGCTTTCTCCGGTCAGTGCGGATTCCTGTGTGTGAAAGGCCGCGATCCCGAGGAGACGTGCGTCAGCGGCGATTCGATCCCCTTCGTGAAGCACCAGCAAATCTCCCGGCACGAGCACGGAGGCTTCGATGCGCTGGAACTGCCCGTCGCGGATCACCGACGCTTCGGCGGGAGTCATCCGCCGTAACGCGGCGAGGGCGCGGTCGGCTCTCTCCTCCTGCAGAAATCCAAAAGCCGCGTTCAGCAGGAGGATGGCGGCAATTGCCAGAGATTCATAGGGGAGACCCTGAGCATGCTCCATCCACCAGACCAGCAGGGATACTGCGGTTGCGGCGAGCAGCAGGTAGACCTGCGCATCGCGAAATTGCGCCAGAAAACGCATCCACAACGGGGTGCGCGCTGCGCGGTGGTGCATGTTGTGGCCATATTGGGCAAGGCGGCGGTGAGCTTCAGCTGAGGTGAGCCCTCGGTCACGATCTCCTCCGAAGTATGACACTGTCTCGGCGGCAGTCCAGGCATGCGACGCCGGATGCGTATCGGACACGACTCCTGTCATGAGGAACCTCCGCTGCCGGGCAGGCCGTCTGCCTGCAAAAAGGCCTGTCTGCCAGCATCAGTTAAGCGCAGGCCTAACCATTCTCCAAGTGACTCCGGTAATGGTAAGAACAGAGCCACCTGGCTCACAGGCTGGGCTCCATCCAGCTCCATGCCCTGAGCCTCGCCTGGAAAATGTCGAAATACTTGTACGTCCTGCGCCTTTTCCGGCCGCACCGATCAAACAGCCCCAGCTGTTCGACGACTTGCCGCAGATGGAGCCCTCAACCCGATTTGATCGAACGCAACGGTGGTATCTGCAAATCGGAGAATGAGTATCTTTGAATTCCTCGTCACGCGGCTCGGTATCGACGCCGCTGGGGACGAGCGTTGTACATCGGGTCATTGTTGCGGCACGATGCCCCGTCATTACACTGCGGCCGCCGGATTGGGGAAAGTGACCCTACCGAACGGCGGAGGAGAGGAACAGTCTCACGATCAGGAAGAGCTTGCCGTGCAGGGCGGTACTC
>JBKICP010000164.1:0-7999 GCA_046567085.1 Acidobacteriota bacterium | reverse complement strand
AACCAGAGAGACGCGTCTCTCTGGTTGAAACGCGCCGCACCGTCCATCGCCCCGTAAAACTCTGCCTCCTGTGCGATCGCCTGGCGCCGCTTGCGTGCTGTTGCCTCGTCGATGAGGCCGGCATTCATATCGGCGTCGATCGCCATCTGCTTACCCGGCAACGCATCGAGGGTGAAGCGCGCGGTTACCTCCGCCGTGCGCACCGCGCCGTGGCTGACCACCAGGAACTGAATCGCAATCAGGGCGAGGAAGAGCACGAAGCCGACGACGTAATTGCCGCCCACGACAAACTGCCCAAAGGCTTCGATCACCTGTCCGGCCGCCGCCGTGCCTTCGGCGCCGTGCAGCAGAATGCGCCGGCTCGAAGCGATGTTCAGCGACAGGCGAAAGAGCGTCAGCAGCAGCAACAGCGTCGGAAACACCGAAAAGTCCACCGCGCGCCGCAGCTGCACGGCCGCCAGAAAGACCAGAATCGACGCAGCCATGGAACAGGCCAGCAGCATGTCCATCACCAGCGCCGGCACCGGCACCACCATCACGAACAGGACGCTGATGGCGGCCACCGGGAGGGCCAGGGTCCGCAGGGTCTTCATTCCGCCGCTCGGCGCTCCCACGCCGAGCGCCATCGCCGGAGCACTCATTGCTGCATCCTCCTTTTCATCGCTTCCCCTTGCGCGTATCGCCCGCGCTTTGTCGGGCGCGCGCGGCTGCCGCGGCGCGTTCGCGCCGGACCCGCTCTTCTACCTCGCGGCGGTAGAGCCAGGCGAGAATGGCGGCCACCGCCGCGTAGAGTTCAAACGGGATTGCCTGGCCGGGCTCGACCTGCCGGTAGAGCGATCGCGCCAGGGGCGGGTTTTCGACAATCGGAACCCCGGCCCACTGCGCCTCTTCGCGGATCTGCGCCGCGATCAGATCCCTTCCTTTGGCCAGCACGCGGGGCGGCTCCATGGTTTCGAAGTCGAAGCTCAGGGCCACGGCGTAGTGGGTGGGATTGGTCACCACCACCGAGGCTCGCGCGACATCGGCGTGGAGCTGGCGCCGCCGCATCTGCCGGCGCAGGCCGCGAATCCGCGCCTTGACCTGCGGACTGCCTTCCATTTCGCGATACTCGTCGCGCACGTCCTGCTTCGACATGCGGAGACGTTCCTCGCGGCTGCGCCATTCCATCAGGTAGTCGACGCCGGCCCACGCGAGAAACACCCAGGCGCCGTCGACCAGCAGGTTGTACATTTCCGCGAACAGATCCGGATACTGCTCGCTGCTCATCGGCGGCACAGCGGTCTGCGCCTCGATCGCGTGCACGGCAAAGAAGCCCAGCGCCACCACCGGCACCAGCGATTTGCCCAGGCGCACGGCGCCCCGCAGCGACACGATGTTCTTCGCATTTTCCGCCGGGTTTAGCCGCGATGGCTTCGGCGAGAGGGCCTCGAAGTTCAGCGACCAGCCGCCCCCCTGGGCAATTCCGGCCGCCACAGCCGCCGCCACCGAGACGAGAAACAGGAACCCCACCGGCTCCAGCGCCTTCAGCAGGATCCCGCGGATTGCGAGGGCGGTCTCCAGCGCCAAGGCTCGATCCTGAAAGGCCGGTTGTCCCACGGCCAGCAGCGCCCGGTACACGCCCGCCCAGCTGGCGACCCACTGCGGGGCGACGCCGCCCAGCGCATAGGCGCCTGCCAGCATGGCGACGGCCGCGATCAGATCGCGGCTGTACGCGCGGTCGCCCTTTTCGGCGGCCTTCTGGCGCTGCCGTGGTGTCGCCTGTTCGGTGCGATCGCCTGCCATGGCTAGGCCGTCCCCGCCGAGCGTGCCAGCAACCGGCCGGCATCATCGAGCCACGCGGCAAAGCGTCCTTCGATCCAGTGCGGCCACAGCGCCAAAGACCCGATCAGCACGCCATAGCCCAGCAGAGTCTTCAGCGGAACGCTGATCACCATCACCGGCAGCTGCGGGGCGATCTTCCCGGCCAGGGCCACCGCCATCTCCGCCAGCATCGTGGCCGCCATCACGGGCGCCGACAACTGCAGCGCCGCCAGGAAGATGCCACCGGCCATGGTCACCAGCGTCCATCCGGCCCGCGGGTCGAGCGTTACCGTTCCTACAGGCGCCGTCGCGAAGGTGCGGAACAGGGCCGCCAGCATCGTGCGGTGCAGACCGGCTCCCAGCACCACCAGGGTTCCGAGCAGGCTGAACATCTGCCCCAGCAGCGGCGTCTCGACGGGTGCATTGGGATCCATCACGTTGACCAGAGAAAAGCTGAACTGGAATCCGATCGTCTGGCCGGCGAACTCCAGTGCCTCGGTGAGCAGCGACAGCGTCAGGCCGAAGACCAGGCCCACACTCAGCTCCCCCAGCACCGGCAGGATCCCCAGGTCCACATGGGCGCGCGGGAACGCTGCCACCACCGGCGCGATCAGAAACGAAACCGCCATCACAAATCCGGCTTTGATCCGCGGCGGGATGGCTTCGGAAGAGAAGACCGGCGCAAACACCATCAGTCCGCTGATGCGCACCACGACCAGCGTCATCGCCTCGAGCGCCTGTTGCCAGCCTCCCGCTGCCGCCCACGTCTCCATCGCTATCCCTGCCCGAGAAAACGATGGAAGTCGGAAAACAAGCCGGTGGTGTAGGCGATCAGCCGCCCCAGATACCACGGCAGCGCCGCCAGCAGCAGGCCCACTACAACCAGCAACCGCGGCACCGTCGACAGCGTTTGATCCTGCAAGGAGGTCAGCGTCTGCAGCAGGCTGATCAGAAAACTCGTCACGCAGGCAGCCAGCAGCACCGGCGCTCCCAGAATCAGCGCCTCGCGCAGCAGATGCCGCATCAGTTCCGCCGCCTCATCCGGCCCCATCCGGTCCTCCCTAAAAGCTCTTCAGCAGCGATCCGGCCAGCAGATTCCATCCGTCGACCATGACAAAGAGCAGAATCTTCAGCGGCGTCGAGATCACCACGGGCGGCAGCTGATACATGCCGATCGAGGTCGTCACCGACGCCACCACCATGTCCACCAGCAGGAACGGCAGAAACAGCACGGCTCCGATCTCGAAGCCCGCCTTCAGCTCGCTGAGAATGTAGGCCGGCACGACGACGCGCAGCGGCAGATCTGCGGGCTTCGCCGGGCGGTTCACCATGGATGCCGAGGCAAACAGCGCCAGATCCTTCTCCCGCGCGTAGCGCAGCATGAACATCCTGGGCGGCTCCGCGCCACGCTCGATGGCATTCCATCCGGAGATCTGGCCGGCGCGAAAGGGCTCGACTGCCTGCCGATCGACCTCGACCAGCACCGGCTGCATCAGAAACCAGGTCATCATCAGCCCCAGCCCCAGCAGCACCTGGTTGGAGGGCGCTGTCTGGGTTCCCAGCGCCTGGCGCAGGAAGTGAAACACCACCAGCAGCCGCACCATCGGCGTCATCGACAGCAGGATCGCCGGCAGCAGCGTCAGGATCGTCAGCGCGAAGACGATCGTCCAGGGGATCGTATTGTTATTGCCCAGCTGCCGGGACAAATCGAGTCCCGGCACGTTGTGGGGCGCCTTCGCGGCGGCCAGCAGCAGCAGGTTCACTGTGCCGGCTCCCGCTTCCGGCGGCGATGCACCGGAACTTCCATGATGGGCGTGATCACCTCGTTGCCCATCGCCAGCAGAACGCTCTTCCCGCGGCAATTCACCAGCACCAGGGCCTTCTTCGGTCCCAGGTTCAGCCTGCCTTCGAGCCGAATCGGGATTTCTCCGGCCGTGGGCAGGCTCATGAGCCGCCGCAGCCACAGTCCCAGACGCATCGTCCAGCTGTAGCGCGGCATGGGCGTGGTTCCGTCGAAGACCGGACTCAGCACCAGGCCTGTGTTTCGTTTCCCTTTCCCGCGCGGTTCTTCCGCCAATCGCAGCATCTCCACGGTCTGCCTCACTCCTGTTTCCGTCCTACGCCAGACGCGTCACCCGGACCGCCAGCCGTTGATCCAGGACCTCGAACTCGGACCACAGCAGCACTGCGCCGCCGCAGCGCACCGGCACATCCTGGGTGTGCTCATGCACCGTCTCCACCACTGTTCCCTTTTCCATGGAAAGCAGGTCCTGGACGCGGAAGGAATGGACCCTCACCATCACATCCACCTGCATCGGAAGCCGCTCGAAGCGCGGATCCACTCCGGTTTCTTCCGGGAGCGTTTCCTCGTCCAGGCTCTCTCGCACGGCCAAAGCCGTCTTCGCGTCGGCCGGCGCAGCCGAGGGATCGAGGCCGCTGCCCGGGGCCATTCCTGGAGGAATGGGCGCCCCCGGGGGGACCGGCCCTCCCGGCCCCGCCGCAACCGGTGCATTCATGGTTCCTGGATTCCCTGTCGCCATCGGCATCGCACTGACGCTTCCTGCGTGCCAACGACCCAATTCAGGACAGGAAAATTAGAACCCTCTTATTCTCCGGCTTCGCTCCGGACAGCCCTCAGGCCGAGGCGCCGCCGCGCAAGGTGAACCAGAACGTCGCGCCCTTCTCCACCGCGCCTTCGGCCCAGATCCGTCCGCCGTGGCGGGAGAGGATCCGCTGTACGGTGGCCAGGCCGATTCCGGTCCCTGGAAAGTCGTTGCGGTTATGCAGCCGGTGGAAGGGCTGGAACAGCTGATCGCTGAGCTTCGGATCGAAGCCGGCCCCATCGTCGCGCACGTAGTAGAGCGTCTCTCCGCGACGGTTGATCGCGCCAAACTCGATGCACGCCCTCTCGTGCTTCGACGTGTACTTCCATGCATTGCGCAGGAGGTTATCGAGCGCCACCCGCATCAGGCCCTCGTCGGCCTCGACCGGGGGCACCTGCGCAACCATGAACTCCACCGGCCGCTGCGGCTCGCTCCGCTTCAGATCCTCGGCGATCCGCCGTACCAGCCCCGTCAGGTCCACCCGTTCCTTTTTCAGAGGGGCCGTGCTCGCGCGCGACAGATGCAGCAGGTCGTCGATCAGTGAGGCCATACCGTTCGTCGTCTGCCGCATCTGCTCCAGCAGAGCCGCACGCTCGCTGTTCTGTTCCGCCTCTTCGTCGCTGAGGAGAAACGCCATTCCCTGCACCGCATCGAGCGGACCCCGCAGATCGTGCGCCACCATGTACGAGAAGGCCTCCAGCTCGCGGTTCGCCGCCCGCAGCGCCGCGGTGCGCTCTTCGACCCGGGCCTCCAGCTCTTCCCGCGCTCCATTCAGCGCCGTGTCGCGCTCCTGGATCTGCACGAGCATCTCGTTGAAGGCCTCCACCAGCACCGCGACCTCGTCGCCATCGGGAGGAGGCTCCGCCCGCACGGAGTAGTCCCGCTCGCGCGAGACGCGCCGCGCCGTATCCGCCAGGGCTATCATCGGCCGCGCCACCAGCCGTCGCGCCGTCGCGCTGATCAGCACACCGGCCGCCATGCAGATCAGCAGGACCCCCAGCGCGATCAGCAGATACTGGCGTGCGCGCCGTCCCGTCTCCGTCAGTTCGGCGGCGATGTACACGGTCCCGACCAGCTTTCCCTGGAAAACAATCCGGTGCGCGAGCAGCACATGCGTTCCGTCGACCCAGTCCTGATCGATCCTGCCAGCGGCCATCGGTTTTGCGGCGGGCAACGGGACGTTCGCCGAACGCTCATACTCCGCAAACCTGGTGCCGTCATTGGTCACCAGCATCGCGGCGGCCACGTCCGGCGAGTGGGCGAGCGCCTGCAGCGTGGTTGCGGCGCTCTGCGGATCGTCGAACAGGAATGCGCTGACGCTGTTGGTCCCGACAATCTGCGCTGCGGTCCTCAGATTCCGGATGAGGTTTCCCCGGAATGAGATCGCGTCGTAGAAGAAGAACGCCAGCACCGCCAGCACCAGCACGATGGCGCTCACCATCACGTTCATCCACATCAGCTTGGCGGAAATGGAGCGGGAGCGAGATCTCATGGAGCGCCTCCCGTTCCTGGATTGCCGGTCACCGTCACCGCCACCTTCAGTAGTTCCGAACTCACTCCAATGCGATGGTGTCCACACGCGTCCAGGTTCACCGAGAAGCGGATATGATCACCCACCGGCACGAATGCGATCATCCCGCCCAGCGCCAGGAAGTCCGGAGTGTCGCCCACCGTCAGAATCGGCCTGCCTTCGGCCGCCGCCAGGAACTTCGGCGTCTGCTCGCGCTCCGCGGCCCCGACGAACAGGATCGAGCAGGCTGCCACAGCGTCGGGAACCGATACGTTGCGCTCCTCGACCGATCGCCCGCTGATCGACTCGCCATCCACCAGCCTGGCCACCGCCTGCCCCACAGGGTCCGTTCCGGCGATACACACCACCATGGGCCCCTGATCGGCCCCCTGCGGCCAGCGGACAAATTTTCCGAAATTGTAGAGATAGGCCGCCTGCACGTCATCGCGGGAAGGCTTTTGCGCCCATCCACTCCGCGGCAGGATTCCTGGAACTATGCCCCCGAGTATCGTCACGAAAAACGCGAGAAAAGCCCTGCCCGCGATGCGAACGCGCCGCGGTGCCATCCATCGCTCCCTGGGTTCTCTCACCATGCGCTCGCGTCGCCGCTGATCTCTACTTCGACCACTCTAACTCGGCATAGATGCTGCGCCGGATGCCCACCGGATTTCCATCGTCGCCGATGCCTTCCCGATGGTGGGGCTGCAGCAGGTTTCTTCCGTTGGCCGAGATCGAGTAGTGCTCGCCCAGTTTCCACTGCACCCGTGCGTCCGCGGTCTGGTAGGCCGGAATCCGATTGGCCGGCAGCGCGCTCATGTACCGGTAATCCGGCACGATCTCCCATCCGTGCGGGAGCGAAAAGATCCCCTGCACCGAGGCCTCGTGATTCGGCGCGAACCCCATCTGGCCCGCAGCATACACGCTCTGGCTGAATCCGGGTTTCGAGTGCAGGGCCATGTGCAGATGGGCATAGCTCCCGCGCAGATCGAACCAGTCCGTCGGTTTCCAGTCCGGCGCAATCTCGATGCCATCCGTTACCCCCTTCAGGCCGTTCGCAAATTCGAAACTGTACAGCACGTGAGGATAGGGTGTGGTCGGCCGCGACACGATGGGACCTCCCGCGTTGTAGCTCTCCAGATCGTCGTATTGATTGTGAAACACCGCCACATCGGCGTAGAACCGTGGCGACAGCAGTTGCCGATAACCCGCCTCCCAACCGATCAGCACCTCCGGCTTGAACTTCGGGTTCCCCACCGCTGCTTCGAACACCAGGGGCGCTGTCGAGGCCAGAATGGTCTCCGTGACATTCGTATCGAGCCGCCCCGGCGTCCGCAGGGCTCGCGATACGGCGCCCCACAGCGTCATGTCCTTGCGCGGATTCCACAGAAGCCTCGCGCTCGGTTCTGCGCCCCACCCGCTGAAGTTGTTGTCTTCGAATTTCGATCCGAGGGTGAGGATCAGCCGGTCCGGCACAATCGCGATCCCATCCTGAGCAAACAGAGTATAGAGGTAGTCGTTCTGGGCCGGAGGCGCGATATTCAGGCTCGGTTGTTTCTGCACGAAAAGGCTGGGGCTCTCGCGGAGGCCGGCGCCGAGGCTGACATCCTGGCGGGGGAGATTCGCGATGTGATCGATGAAGTCCACATCGAACGTGTTCCGTGTCTCCGTGAACTGCGGGGTGTTGCGGTCGGTGCGGTCGAAATACGCCTGCAGATACAGATTCGATCCGCCCGCCATTTCTCGCGTCCAGTGCAGCCTGAGATCGCCGCCCGCCACCTGTTGATCGCCATCGACGCTCACGTTCGCCGGGGGGGTGAACGTGGTCACGCTGACCTCTTCCCCGCTCTTCCCGCCATACATCATCCCGGAGAAATCGACGCGATCCCGCGCATCCGGCTCCCAATCCAGGTGAAAGCCGGCGCGCTCCTGGTGCCAGTCATCGTACGGATTCCCCCCGGGATTGAATTCCGGGCCGCGGTTGAAGCCCTTCGCCCAAACCCGCATCGCCACATCAGCCCGCGGCTTGAATCCCAGCTGTACCGAACCGTTGAACCGTTCCACCGCATCGCCGCCGTCCGCGTCGACC
>JBKICP010000163.1:0-35851 GCA_046567085.1 Acidobacteriota bacterium | reverse complement strand
CCACACCAGCCACCCCACCCAGAACATTGTCCCGGCAAAAAACAGCAGAAAGACCAGCGTGTTGGTCGCCCAGCGATGCGCGCGCGGAGAAGCGGCGTACAGGACATGCCCGCCGTCCAGCTGACCCGCCGGCATCAGGTTCACCGACGTGATGAAGAGCCCGATCCACGCCGCCACCAGCACCGGGTGCGGATTGAACGATGCATCCAGCGGCGGAAGGCCTGGCTGGAACCAGCGCAGGATCCCATGCACGATCGAAAGCGCCAGCGGCACGCTCACGCTGATGCTCGCCGTCGACTGGAACCCCGGCGCGGCCATCGGCTGCGAGAGCAGGAGCCCGCTGATCAGCGCCGGAACCGCGACAATCATACCGGCCAGCGGACCGGCGACTCCGATGTCCAGCAGCGCCGCGCGCGAAGGAACACGCGATCGCAGCCGGATGAATGCCCCGAAGGTCCCGATCAGCGTGGGCGCCGGCAAGACCCAGGGCAAAGAAAAACTCACTCCATGGATACGGCACGCGATCGAATGGCCAATCTCATGGGCGGTAAGAATGCCCAGCAGCGTCAGCGCAAAAGGCCATCCGCCCGAAATCTGGTCAGGGTGACGAACGATCCACGCGAAAGGGAAGAAGCCGGCATTCACCGCGAACGGTGGAGCGCCCCGGTGGAAGTTGTACATCAGCACCGCGCCGGTACTCACTGTGGTGAATACGCTCAGGAGCAGCAGGCTGAGCGCAACCCCGGCGCCTTCCACGCGCGAAGGTTGTCGGATCGGAACAGGCGCCAGTGGAGCGTCCACACGCTGCGGACGGTCGGGAACCGGGATCTGGATGGCGGGTTGACCCATGCGCAGCGGTCCTCGTGGGTGCGGCTACCAGTTCGCCAACAGTGTACCGGGAGAGGTTGGTGACAGCAGTACTTTCTTGCGGCCGAACGCTATTGCCCGTCCAGCAGGTGCAGTTCCTTGCCCGGCTTGAACCGGACCGCCTTGCCCGGGGCGATGCTCACCTCGGCACCCGTACGGGGATTGCGCCCGATTCCGGTCTTTCTCGGACGGACGTTGAAGACACCGAAGCCCCGCAGCTCGATGCGCTGGCCTTCAGCGAGGGCGCGCTTGAGCGTCTCAAATACGGTGTCGACAGCGGCTTCCGCTTTGTTCCGCTGCAGGCCGGTGCGCTCAATCACCTGGTGAATGATGTCCTGTTTAATCAAGGTTTTCCCCCGTCAGGCGAAGTGTCCGTCTCACGCTGATCCTAGAAACGTTTGCCGGCATTGTCAATGCGCCGCGCGTCCCGTAAGATGCAATTTTTGGGACATTTGCACGGCGGAAGGCCCCTCCTCCGGGGCAATGCCGCGAGCGAAGGCCAACCGTCGCAACACACGAAAGGGCCCGGCCGGCTGGCCGGCAGGGGAGGGACATGGCAATCAAGAGTGATCGCTGGATCCGGGAACAGGCCCTCAAGGGCATGATTGAGCCATTCAGCGAAAAGCAGGTACGCGAAGGCGTCGTCTCCTACGGCCTCTCCTCCTATGGATACGATCTGCGCGTCTCAGACGAGTTCCGCATCTTCACGAACGTCAACAGCTCCATCGTCGACCCCAAAAATTTCGACGAGCGATCTTTCGTAACGGTACAGGCGGAATCCGTTCTGGTACCTCCGAACAGCTTTGCCCTCGCGCGTTCGGTAGAATATTTCAGGATTCCCCGTGACGTACTGACGATTTGCGTGGGAAAATCCACCTACGCCCGGTGCGGAATCATCGTCAATGTCACCCCTTTCGAGCCCGAATGGGAAGGGTTTGTGACCCTCGAGATCTCCAACACCACACCGCTTCCGGCGCGCGTGTACTCGAACGAAGGCCTTTGCCAGATCCTGTTTTTTCAGTCGGATGAAGCCTGCCAGATCAGCTACGCCGACCGGAAAGGCAAATATCAGAAGCAGCAGGGAATTGTCCTCCCAAAACTGTAGGAGCTATGGATACAAATACCCAGCCAGGACCCAAGCTGAAAGTCGGATTACTCGATTTCGAGCCGCTGCGCATCGCCGGTCTGCGCGGAATCTTCGCCGAGCAGCCGAATTTTCAGGTCGTCGCCACCGACTGGGCCATGGCCTTCCGGGAATCCGAATTTGATCTGGTAGTCGTCGTCCTTCGCGACCAGGCCTTCTCCCTGGCCCTCCTTGCCCGGCTCCGCTCCCGCCACCCCGGTCTCAAGGTGCTGGTTATCGGTTCCGGTTCCGAGCCGGACAAGATCCTCGAAGCCATCAGCGCCGGAGCCAAAGGCTGGCTCGAAGACACCGCCACCCCCGAGCAGGTGCTGCGCGCCGCCTATTCCGTCCTCAGCGGTTCCATCTGGGCGCCGCGCCGTGTGCTGGCAACCTTCGTCGACCGCACCCTCGAAGGCGCATCAGCCCGGCGCAAGCGCTCCAGCCCCCGTTTCACGGAGCGTGAGGAAGAGGTCCTGGGCCAACTGGTCCTGGCGCGCTCCAATCGCGAGATCGCACAAGCGCTGAGCATTCGTGAGCAGACTGTGAAATCCTACGTCGCCCGGCTCATGCGCAAGGTTGGCGTAGGGAACCGTATCGCGCTGTCCGTCCAGGCAGCCAGCGGAGCCTGGGGCGAAAAGAAACCCTAAAGGGGCCCGACTGCCCGCCAGCTTCAGTTAACAGAATATCTGTTATCAGACGTAAGCGATCGTGACTGGCGAAATCTCAGCCCGCAACGAGTTCATTTCTCGTAGACAACCGTATGATATTGGGCTGGCGCTTGGTACCAGATCACCGGCGCGAAGCCGACGGTGCAGTGATAGCAAGCTGGTGTAGATTGATCCACAATATCAATGGGCCGCGCGAGTGTGTCGCCGTGAACCTTGGTCCCGACGATCAGAAAACCGTTGACTGGGTCACCGCCGAATGCGGTAACGATGTATCCCTCTCCAGCAAGTGTTTGAACCGCTGATTCAATCCCTGCCTCGGCTGCCACAGTCATCACCGCTGTGTCATAGACGGTGGTCGTATCTCCCTGCCAACCATACGAAAGCAGATTTGCCTGGTCGTTGGCATCAAAGGAAACCGCAGTGACCACACGACTCGCTGTCGCATCGGCCGCAACCGTCGATGCAACAGCGCTGGCCGGAACAATCTCGCGCCTCATATCGAATGCTCCATCCTGCTGCACGGTTTGAATCCAGGCCATTGCATAGGCGTTGAATGTTGGTTGAAAATCAAGAGAAGTTACTACGCTATTGGATGCCTGAGCCGGAGGCATATTCGTGACCGGGCTGGAAGTTAAATCCGACCCGAAATTCGCGTACTGCCCTCCCAAATAGTAAGTGTTTAGCCCCGATTGCCCAGGGGGTAACGGCGTCGTAAAGAAACCCCAGATGCAGCGTTGGGAAGCGGCCGGCTGTGGACTGCAATCCGCACTGTCACCGATCGTCAGCGGTGAACCGACGCAGCCATCACACCACTGCCCCTGAGTATTAAAAATGCTGGATGTAGACCCCTGCAGACTCTGCTCTTCTTCGGATACAGAGCCGACCTCCTGAAACCGCAAATCGCCTGTCTTCGGCGAACGCGGACCTACCGTAAGCGTGACAGCGTTGCTTGTGATTGAGTTGACGCTATCACTGATAGTCACCACAAACTTCGATCCGCTGTCACTGGCGGTTACAACTGGAGTGGTATACGCGGCGCCGGTCGCGCCGGAAATGATCGAACCGTTTTGAGCCCACTGGTAGCTTAGGGGGGCTGTGCCGCTCGCGATCACGGTGAAGGTTGCCACCTGACCGAGTGGAACCGATTGATTGGACGGCTGCGTGGTGATAGAGACGCCTTGGCCAGGCATCGGCATGGATTGAGCGCTTGAGCCGCACCCGAGTATCTGCGCGGACCCTGTGCAGAGAATGGCGAAACAGAAAACAGGCAGTGCCGAGGGCATTAGCCTCACCTCGCCTAGGGATCAAGGTTCTAGGCAAGTAAACTGCCATTTTAGGAGCGATTTTGCAATACGCTTGCTCGCCCTAGGCCACGGCATCGCCATGAGCAGCCCTGCTCGCTCCACGCTGCTCCGGCTCCACATCCAAAGAGATGCAGCTCCGAATGTGATCCGCAACCTCCCCAATCGGTCCGGGCGGAATCACGGTAATGCCTCCCACCACCTCGCTCAGCGCCAGGTACGACTCCCGGCACTCATAAAGAAAATCCAGCGGATACTCCGGCTTGCGCGCTCGCGCCAGCACCGGATCGGCATCCAGCAGATAGCTCACGTCCGGACGAGGAACCATCCACGCCAGCAGGCGCACGTAGCGCCGTGTGAGCCAATTCCGAAGGTCAAGATTGGCCAGCTCATCCCAGGCGTACCGATCGCAGATCACGAAGTCCACACCCGAACGGAATGCGCGCCGAACCGCAAAGCGAAGGGAAATCGCGTCAGCAAAATACATCCCCCACCGGATGAAGGTCATCATGCGCGAGCGCACATTCTTATCCCTCCGTTCGATCGGCCTCTCCGGCGACCCGACACCCTTGTCGCCCTTAAAGAGTGTGTGCCCAGCCGTCTCCCTCAGGCTCGTGAAGCAGGCCACGTCATCCCAGAACGTCAGGACGCGCACCCGGAGCCCGGCAAACTCCAGTTGGTGCTGCAGGGCCTCGATCTGGGTGCTCTTGCCGGCTCCATCGATGCCGGAAAAGCTGACGAATCGAGTCGGACGAGGATCGGAACCTGAACCCATCATGCTTCCTCCTGGCTGCTGATTCCCTTCTGCATCTTTCAGGGCCGGTTCTGGCTGGCGCTCGACAAGCCCACCACCGTCCCCACGGCGACCGCCGCCCCGATCAGCAGGCTCCAGCGAATGAGCAGCGTGTGCGTGCGCTTCTGTTTCGCGGGAGCAATCGCAGCCCCGGCAGGCCGGGTAGCCGCAATCCCTCCCGCCGGCTCGGCCGGCGCCGCCGCAGTCCCCATGGGCTGGGACTGCGTGCCTTGTTGTTGCGGTTGTTGCGCGGTCAATGGCGGGGCTGGCGCCGGCTGCTGCTGCTGTGCGCTCGAATCGCTTTGCGCCGCAGGTGTGGGGCTCTCCGGCAGCGAAGCGACCTCTGCGGAGATCGGCTGTCCCGGAACCTCGGCCCGGCCTTGCGGCACCACCGGCTGCGATGTCGCATTCTGTGCCTGCTGCTGTGCAGACCGTTCCTGTGCTGAAGCAATCGCCCCCAAAGGCGTGCCCAGAAGCATAACCAGCGCCATGGCGATCGCTCGGTACACCCCATTCGCTGTCTTCATCGCGTTCTCTCCGTTCGGATCAACCTGCTTCCTCCCGCTTACGCAGCCTTTCCTGAACTGCGAGCATCCTGTCCCGCAGCGGGATTCTCCGGGCGCAGCGGCAGCTGATGGAAGCTGTTGACCGCCTCCTCCGTCGTATCGAACATCTCGAACAGACGCGCCACGCCCGTGCTGACCAGCACAATTGCTGCTGGAGCCGGCACTCCGGCCAGCTTCACGTCTCCGTTGCGCTTCATCGCCTCTTCCAGGCAATGCAGTAGCAAATGAATCGTGGAGTTGTCACAATCGCGCAGGTTCGAGCAGTCCAGCACCAGTCGCGGACGAGGGGTATTCATCACCCCCGCAATGTCGTGGAGAAAGGCCACCTTCTGTTGCACGCTCAAAACGTCGGGCAGCCGGCGCACCACCACCGGCCGCATTCCCATCATCATGTCTGTCAATTCCCTACCCTTCCTTTCCGATAGGCCCGTGATCTCAGGCCGGCCTCATCCGGTTTCCAGTAGCCGCGCGAGCTCCGCTTCCGGATCGCGCACCAGATGGGCCAGAACATTCTTTGCGTAGCGCGTCAGCGTCATCAGATTGGTGTTGTACCAGCAGCACGCGCCCATCTTGGGCGACAGCCCACAGAAGAAGCGCAGGCTCTCCACCGCTCCCTGCGACTCCAGCATCGCCGCCATCAACCGATGATTCCCGTCCAGCACCGTGAGCGGCTCATGTTCGTTGACGCCGATCAGCAGCACGACCCCCAGCTCCGAATCGTCCCCGGACACCCGTTCCCCGATCGCTTCGATCTTCGCGCTGAACAGTGGATCCATCGCTGTGCGATTCCTGCGCATCTGCTCCGCCACGGCCGTAACCGAGAAATTCCCCTGCGCCAGCTTCCGCCACTGCGCCCGCGGGAACACCCGTACCCGCTCCAGATCCGCTCGTCTCAGTTCCACCTCGAACCACTGCGTGTCCGCAGGCAGTTCCTTCCACAAGGCCAGATGCCGAATAAACAAAAGGGCCCTGCGCTTGGTGTTCTCGACGGGATCGTCTAGGTCCGGCGAAGCTACCAGTTCGCGCAGCGCATGGTGATACTCCTGAAAGGCCGGACTGTTGAAGTCGCTCTTCAGAAATTCCGAAATCACCTCGTCCTCTGCCACAGGCCTCAGCACCCGCACCAGCCCGGAGGACGCGGCGCTTCGTCCCGGGCCGCCTTCCCGCAGCGAACTCACCACGAAAGGAACCGCCACGATGACAAACAGGCAGATCATCAGGATCAGCTGCACCCAGATGACTTCGCGTAGAGAGGAATGAAAGAGACAGATGGCCGCGATCACAATACCGCTGAACGCCAGCTGAACCCAGCTGGTGTTCGCGATCTTGTACGACATCTCGTACGTGATGATCACCACGCTCAGGCAGTACAGAATCGTCGTGACAGCGTACATCGAGAGCAGGTAGGGGAGCCCGTACGGACCGTGAATCTCGAAGCCGCTCCCGAAAAAACGCGCCCAGATCCACGCCGGCGCCATACGCAGCGTCAGGGCGATCACCGCTCCAATGCCGACGACCAGCAGCCCTGACGTGGCCACGACCTTGAATCCACGCCGCTCTTCCGCGCGCGTCCCGGCAACGATGGGAAACATGCTGTTGACCACGGACTGCGAAAAGGTAAAAATCACCCGCCCCACCATTGCCACTGCGGCATAGAGACCTGCGGCCGTGGGCAGAAAGAAGTGCTTCACCAGCACGATGTCGCAGTTATTGATGAGCACCTGGCCGGAAAAGAAGACCATCGCCTGCAGGGTCTCCCGCACCGCCGTCTGCCACAACAAGGGATTGGCAATCCGCTGGGTCCGCTGCAACGGAACCGCCGCTACGTACGCGATCGCAACCGCCGCGGCATTGGCTGCGATCACCCCGCGCACACCCATTCCCAGCCGAATGAGCAGCAGCGATCCGCCCAGCCGCCCAACCCCCTCGAGAACCAGGTTCGTGGCGAGCGCGCGAAACCCGCAGATGCCCTGGATGTAGCCGCGGCGGCTGCCCAGCGGAACATAGAACGCCGTCCCGACGGCAAGCAGCGCGACCAGAACCGGCGTCGGCAGGTTCAGATAACTGGAAATCGGTCCTCGCCACAGAAAGAGAAGGATGGCGAGCACGACACCGCACACCCACGAGGCCCGGTGAAAATTCCGGTAGACCGCGTACTTCTCTTCCTTCGACCCCTGCTGCGCCACAATCTTGGCGGAGACAATCTGGAACGAAAGCGTCGCTGCCGAAATCAGGACCAGCAGCGTATAAACCGCGCTCGCCGTCCCGTAGCCCGTCGGGCCCAGGAAGCGCGCTACGGCGACGTTGTAAAGAAAATTGGTTGCGGTCGCAACCCCGGAACCCACCAGCAGAATGAAGCTGCCCGACACGATCCGTGCGTGCAGCGTCTTGGGCAGTTCTACGGGGCCATGATCCTCAGTTCTCGGGTCCGTCGCGATGGAATCTGTCTCCTGCAAGGCTTTCTCGCTGGGGTCACCTCGGATCGTCGTCCGGAGGCTCCCCGCACAAGGCTGTGGACTTGGATGCGATCGGAACCCTCCCGGCTGCTCCCCTCACGCGCCCCGCAGGACAACCGCAGCCGCCCATTCTGCGTCTCATTCTTTTTCACTGAATGATACGAACGCCTACTGCAGCTCTTTTCCTTCTTTTGCTCTTGCACGGATGCACCGGAACACAAACGCGCAAAGCGGTGCACCTGAGAGCCGGAATTCCGGGAATCTCTCCGCGCATTCTGGCGCTCTACGAACCGTGGTTTGGGCATCCCCAGCACATCTCCGTCGGCTATTCTTCGCACGATCCCGCTGAGCTCCACAAGCAGATCCGCGCTGCCAAAAAGATGGGGATCTACGCCTTTGTCGTCGACTGGTACGGCGATCGCGACGCCTTCAATGCGCGCACCTACGAACTGCTCCAGCCCATCGCCGCCCAGGAGCACTTCCACATCGCGATGATGTACGACGAAACCGATCACCCTGACGGCGCCACCGACGAAGCCATCGCCGACTTCACCACCTTCCGCGATTCCTTCCTCGCCCCCAACGCGCCCGGCAGCAGCGCCTACCTCACCGACAACGGCCGCCCCATGATCTTCATCTTCCCCAAAGGCGGTCATACGGACTGGAACCGCGTTCGCCAGGAAGTGAGCAAATGGAACCCCGCTCCCCTGCTCATCGACGAGAGTTTCCCCAGCTCCGATATCGACGCCTTCGACGGCTTCTACGCGTGGGTCCAGCCGGGCGCTAAAGGCTGGGCGGCCGATGGCAGCAACTGGGGTGCGGACTACCTGGCCAACTTCTATTCCACGATGACCGCGAAATATCCCGGCAAGATCGCCGTCGGCGGCGCCTGGTCGCAGTTCAACGACAGCCGTGCCTCCTGGAGTCTCAACCGGCATATCTCTGCGCGCTGTGGCCAAACCTTCCAGGACACCTTCAACTTCTGGCGCAAATATTATCCGGCCGATCAGCCCCTTCCCTACCTGATGATCGACACCTGGAACGACTACGAAGAAGGCACCGCCATCGAACCGGGTATTCCCACCTGCAAAAAGAAAGCGCAGCAATCGCATTGATTGCTGCGCCACAGTACTAAAAGCCAATCGCTAGGCGATCCGCAAGATCTTCGTCGGCTGCTCTTCCTCCTCGAACTCCGCCGGGTTCTCGAGAGCTGTCGACACTGAAGGGTAGTGGACCTTATTAATGATCGACAGCGGACGCTGCCGGACTTCGTCATAGACCCGGCCCAGATATTCCCCAAGGACTCCCATGCAGAGCAACACACCGCCTCCAACGAGAAACACCGCGGCGGCCAGTCCCCAGCCAACCGTATTCCACGGAGTACTCGCAATCAGGCTGATCAGCGCGGCCAGCGCCGCGATGCTGCAGGAAACCGCCGACAGCACGAAGCACAGCCGCAGCGGCTTATAGCTGAAGCTGGTGATCGCATCCATCGCGTACTTGATCCGGCTGATGAACGAGAGCTTGCCCTCGCCGGCGGCCCGATCATGACGATCGTAATGCACCACCGCCGTGGAGTAGCCCACCCATGCGCGCAAACCCGGCAGATAACGATTGTTCTCGCGCATCCCGTTGATGGAGTCGACCGTCTGCCGATCCATCAGGCCGAAGATCCCTACGTTCAGCGGAATCGGAAAGTCCGATAACGCTCCCAATACTTTGTAAAACAGCGGAAACAGCGCCGCCAGCATCTTGCGGCTTTCCTGACGGCTCCTCCGCGACGCGATTACAACCTGCGCGCCCCGGCGCCAGGCCTCGACCAGCTCCGGAATCACCTCCGGCGGATCCTGAAAATCACCATCCATGAGGACGACAGCGTCCCCGCGGGCCGTCTGCAAACCGGCCGAGATGGCGCCCATATGGCCCCAATTGCGGGACAGATCGACGACTACCACGTGCGAATCGTCCTCCTGCAATCCCCGCAGCAGTTCGAGCGAAGTATCTCTTGAGCCGTCGTTGACATAAACGGCTTCCCATTCCTCACCAATATCGATCAATGCATCAGAAACGGCCTGATGGAAGAGATTGATGTTCTCTTCCTCGTTATAGATCGGTACGACGACCGAAATCATCAGTCCTCCTTCGTATTGCCACACGCCCGCCCGTGACGTTCATGGCGCGCCTGAGGATTCTCTTGCTTTTTCTTGCTGGTCGTACGTTCCCCGCGGAAGCGGGTCGTTCAAACACTGCTTGCGATCAGAGCGGCTCTGCCTGCAGCACGCGCACTTTCCACTGCACTTCCGTTGGCGTTAAAACAGCCACGTACCGGACATGGACGGGTTCAACCGCTAAAACTTTCCCCTGATCGAGCAACTGTTCATCATATTCGATGGTATCAACCAGCTGAATGGATAGCCCGTCCGGTGAGTAAAAAATAATTTTTATGTCGTGGCTTCGTTCCTGGTAATGGGCGTGCACTCCCAGCCGCGCCTGTTCCTCGACCGTCGCCGTCAGTTTCTCCTTCGCCACCCCGACAAAATTCTCGTCCAGCAAGTCCGCACGATTCTGCCTCATGGCGCCGTCCAGGCTCTTCCAGGCCAGCAGATAATCGCGAACCACCGCCGACGCTGTCTGCTGTGCCAGCGGACGAGGCCCCTTCAGACTCATTGGCTCCACCCGAACCGACCCCTGATCGGCAGCCAGCGCGCCCGACGCAGCCAGAACCATCCCGAAGATCGCCAGCCGCCGGATCATTCCTGGCCCTCCCAGCGAATTTCATTGCCCATCACCACGCCGGTCGCCACCGAAAGGCGAGCCCCCATCACCGCCGGGACCTGCGCCTGAGCCACATCGCGCTTCAGCGGCACATCCACCGTCGTCTGCCCGCCGTTCCAGCTCTCTGTGAAGGTCACGATCGTCCCGTCCGTAACCGCATTGCCGCTGCAATCGTGCAGCGGATCCGTCGCCAGCTCAATCTTGTTGCCCGCCTTATGTGCGGTCATCTTTAGATCGCACGGCGTGCCCGGCACCTGCTGGATCACCCGCGTTGCCGACACATTGCCGGCCTGTGCGAGAAACTTCGCACTGCCCTGTTTGCTGGCCGAGTTCATCTCCGTCGATGCAGCTCCTTCGTTTGTCGTCACCGTACGGGTCTGCGTCAGCGCTGAAGGGACCGAGAGCTGAAAGTTCACCGGCATCGGGTTGGTAATCAGATTGTGGTACGAGTCGAACACGTAAATGGCGCCCGTGATCCCGTTCTGCAGATCCACCGGCAACCGTGACGGCCGGGCCAGGAAACTGAGCGATGCCGGCTGGCTCGCTGGCACCGCATCGAACTGCGCCGTCTGTGTCCCCGAGGGCCCCGACAGGACCGCAACATAGTGGCCTGCGTTATCCAGATCCCCGGCAGCAATCGCGATCGGCTGCCCGAGATCCACCTCCCGCTTCAGAGCGCCCCCCGGCCCCGCGATATACAACGTCCCCTTGCCACTCCCCGTCGTGGGAACCGTAAAAGCCGCCCCCGCCGTTACGGTCTTCGGCACATCCAGGGCTCCGTCCTGCCCGCAGGCAGGCAGACCCGCGGCCACCACAATCAGCGCGAGGATGCACGACCCTGTGCTCCTCATTGGAATTCGTCCGAGCTGTAGGTCGCTACCACAGCCCTCTCCGAACTGACCTTCTTCGCCAGATCCTCAGGTACCGAGATCCCGAACGGCACAGGAATCTGTGGCTGCAGCGCGCGATCGATGTACTCATCTCCTACCCACACCAGCTGTCCGCTCTGGTCGTAGAACGTGGCCAGCACGTGCGCAATGTTCACCACCTGCCCGCTCTGGTTGGACAAAGCCCCACTGAACACCGGATAGGGTCCGGGACTCATCTTCTGGTCCTGAATCTCAATCACCGGATCGGCTGAGGCCGACACCAGATTCGCCGTGGGATTCATGTGAATGCTGTCCACATCCGAAAGTTCGGCATTCGGAAACATAATCAGGAACGGCGTCACCTGCTTCGGTAGCAACAGATGCGAAATCTTATCGAAGGCGCTCTCCGACGCGATTTTCGATCCGTCCTTCCGCAGCAGCGTCGCATCGACAGCCACATACGCCGGCACCACGTCCTCGTTCAGAAGTTCGCCCAGCACCGCAACGCCCGCGGCACGCTGCACCGGCCTCATGTCCACGATCCGCACGTGCGGCGTCTCCACATCCTGCGCGCCCCAGTCATCGCCCGGCCCGCGGTAGATCACGTCCCAGCGCAGATAATTCACCGGAATCACCTGCGGAGGCACACGCGGTTCCTTCACCAGCGGCCAGTCCGGTGACCAGTGATCGCCCGTCCGTACCACCTGCAGATCGCGCGTATCCACAAACGTGCCCACCACCGTCGACCACCGCAGACGCAGCCGAACCTCCGCCTGGTTGTCAGACTCGTGAAGCGGCTGCGTGTCGAAATTGTCCAGTACCGCATAGGTGCGCAGCCCCGGATAGCTGCCCCGGATGTCCCGGATGAAATCCTGCTGGCTGAACTCACCCTTGTCATGCAGCATGGAGTACGCCCGCCCCCAGTTCTGCTGCCCGAGAGCATGAGCCAGATCATTCACCGCTCCCTGCGCCGTCGAGGGAGAAAAAGAAATCCCCGTGCGATCAATCCCCGCATAGGCCGCCGCAGCTGGCACCGGCCACTTCGTGCCAATGAAGATCAGCACCACGGTGGCCGCGGCAAGGACGAATGCCAGAAGTCGTCCGCCCATTACGACACCATCCTTCCTGCTGTGTAATGTGGCTGCGGAAAATCGCTCTCCTCTTCAGCGGACGAGCGCCGCCCTTCACCGGGAATCAGCAGCACCAGAATCGCCAGCAGGCTGCTGCCGAATGGCAGCGTGCCCCACATCAGCCCCTGCCATGCAGGCGGCCTCTGCGGCGCATTCACCGGTTGCGCCGGCGGAACGCCGTCCTTGCTCCACACTGCGATCGTGCCGTTGTCCAGCTCATCCACGTGTCGCCAGCCTCCGAATGAAAGCAGTGGATCGTAAAACGGATCGCGCACGAACACCCACTTCAGACCGTAACGATCGGCATGTTCGAGGATGGCCCGCAGCGAATCCAGCCCATCTTTGCCGAAATACTTCGCACTGGTCAGCTGGCCGCCGCCATGCGCCTGCAGTTCCGGCAGCATGCGGCCCGAATTCCACTCCCCGTCGACGCTGCTTGCGTCCGTCAGCATCGCCAGTCGCGAGATCTTGTTCCCGAACCCCAGCGTCACATACCGGTAGCTGTCGTGCCCGTCGCGGTTCAGCCAGTTCGCCACCGAGTCCACCCGGAAATCCTCCGCGTCTGCCGGATGGTATTCCGTCCAGGCGACCGCCATGGCGCACGTGGCCGCCGCTGCAATGGCCAGAACCGCGACCGCACGCCCGCGATAGCGATCGATTAGGTCCGACGCCAGCAGGCCGACAAACGGCAGCGCCAACAACGAAGCCCAGTAACCGAATCGCTCGAACGTGAGAACGTCAAAGGCCCGCCCGAGCAACCAGTGTCCCACCGGCGTGGTCCCGCCGAGTCCCACCAGGAACGCCACCCAAAAACCGATCAGCAGTGGACGAAGCCGCGGCACCGCCGAGCCTCTCAGGAAGATGAATGGCAGGGCCAGAATCAGCGCGCCCCACGGGACGAGGAAGTAATTCACGCCCCATTGCGGACTGAGAATGTAATTCGCCCGGCTCGGATGCGGAATCGGCGTCTGCGTCACCGGATAGTGGAGCAGTGCAATCCAGAACGGCAGCAAAACGATCACCACCGACACGCTCACCACCACGACGATCGAGATCGTGCGTCCGAGAAAAGCTCCCGTCGAAATACGTTCCCCATCTCGCCGGTCAATCAGCGCCAAAGCCAGAACCGGAAGCGCGAAGAAGAACGAACCGAAGAGAAGCGTTGCGTGGTGCGCAGCCGCAGCCGCGGTGAAGAGCGCCCACCCCTTCACAAACGAGCTCTTCTTCCCTTCTCGAATCCACTCGAACATGAACGGCAGAGCGTTGAAGTAAAGCGGTGCTGCAGCCGTGGTCGACAACTGTCCGGCGTTATAGACGAGAAAGCTCTCCGCCCCAAGAAAGACAGCCGCCAGGGCTGCGAAGGACGCCGCCCGTGGGCTCACCCACAACAGCGAAAACCGGTAAATGCCGACCACCAGAAGCAGGATCGCGGCCAGTTGCACCGCCATGTAGCCAAGATCGAGCCCCGTAACGTGCGACAGCACCGCGATCCATTGCTGCGGCAGCGGCGGATACGTTGTCTGTGAAAATCCCGCGTACCACTTCGTATTCCACGGATCGAACCAGTGATGTAAATAGTGCGACGCGAAAAAAATATGGAGGTTCGTGTCGTACGACTTCAGCGGCAATTCCATCAGCAGAAGCGGCAGATGAACTGCCAGCGCCGCAAGCAACAAATAGCCCATCGGTATGGGCCGCGACGGAGGTGCAACAGGCTCTAACTTTTGCAAAGAATCCCTCACGAAATTGCATTGGATTCGCTCATGCAGTTCCCTGGTTGTCTGGCCGCCTTCTTCCGCCTTGTTGAACGAGGCCAACGTTCATCCACTTGCGGGCATCCAAGGCGTGTATTCGATGCGAATCTTGGTGACATCTTGAACGTGATTGTTCGATCTGGTTTGATTCGATTTGCCACAATTCTCCTGGTCGTTCTCCTCATCGCCGGGCATGTCCCTGCGCAGACCTACAAAGTCGGCTCCGGAAATAACCCGCCGGCGCAGAATCCGAATCAGCCCCAGAACCAGGATCAATCCGAAGGCAGGCAGCTCGGATGGGGATCGAACATCCAGAATGCCCGGCTGGCTGGCGCCGCTGAAGCTGCATTGAAACGTGGCGATCACAAGCAGGCCGTGATCTATGCACAGCGTGCAGCCCAGTCGGCTCCCAGCAATGCGCAGCTGTGGTTTCTGCTCGGCTATGCGGCTCGCCTGGACTCGGAGCCCGGCCTCGCCATCGATGCCTACAACCACGGCCTTCGCCTCCAACCCTCGTCGATTCTGGGACAATCCGGCCTGGCGCAGACCTACGCCGTCGTCGGCCGCACGAAAGAGGCACAGGATCTGCTGAAGAAAGTTCTCGCCTCCGATCCCAAACAGACGGACGACGCCGTCCTGCTCGGCGACCTCCAGATCCGTTCCGGCGACTATCAGGATGCGCTCACCACCCTGAACCAGGCAGAACGCATGCAGCCCGGGGCGCGCTCCGAGCTGCTTCTGGCTCTGGCCTATCAGCACCTGAACAATCTCGATCAATCGCATCACTATCTTGAACTCGCCAAAGCCAGAACGCCGAATAACCCTGACGTCGAGCGCTCCCTCGCCGGCTACTACCGCGAAACCGGCGACTATCAGCAGGCCATCGCCGAGTTAAAAGCCATTCGCTCGCCGCATCCCGATGTCCTCGCCGAACTTGCCTACACCTACCAGCTCAGCGGCGACGAGTCGCAGGCTGCAAAACTCTACGCCCAGGTGGCCAACGCCGCTCCAAAGGATTTGAACCTGCAGCTTTCCGCGGCGCAGGCCGAAGTCTCGGTCGGCTCTATCCACAACGCCGACACATTCCTGCAGCGCGCAGCCGCCATCGATCCTGAACACTACCGTCTCCACGCCCTCCGCGGCGAAATTGCCCGCATGCAGGAGCGCGACGACGATGCCGTGAAGGAGTACCAGGCGGCGCTCGCGCACATTCCCGCGACCCCGGCCGAAGGTCCCCTCTACGCCATCCAGCTCCACATGGATCTGATGGAGCTCTACCGCAATCTCCACAACGACACTGCGGCCAGCCAGCAGCTCGCCACCGCCCGCTCCGCGATCGATGCTCTCAACGAGCAGGGGGCTGATCGCGCCTCCTTCCTGCGTCTCCGCGCCCTTATCAAGATGAACGACGGCGATCTTGAAGGCGCGCGCAGCGACATGAATCAGGCGCTGGCGCTCAACGCCACCGATCCCGGCAGTCTCCAGCTGGATGGCGACCTCCTTATGAAGCTCGGCAAGACCGAAGACGCTATCACCGTTTACAAAAAAATCCTCGCCATCGATCCGAAGAACCGCTACGCTCTCACCTCCATGGGCTATGCCTCGCGAGCCGCGGGACGCGACCAGGATGCCCGTAAATACTTTGAACGTCTCGCGCAGGATTACCCAACCCTGTATGTTCCGTGGCTGGCCCTGGGTGACATGGATACCTCGCGCCACGATTACGCGCAAGCAGAAACCGCATACGCCAAAGCCTATGCGCTCGCTCCGACCAATGCCCTCGTCGTTGCCGGTGGCCTCAATGCCGACATCGAGGCTCATAAACTCGACGCCGCTGCTACCTGGTTTCACCGCGCCACGAAGGACATGGAGGATGAACCGCAGATCCTGCGTGAAGAAGAGCGCTACCTGAGCTTTCGCGGTCAATACCAGCAATCAGCCGCCATCGGCGAACGCGCCATTCAGATCTTGCCCAAAGATCGCGATGTCGTGGTCTACCTCGGCTACGACTACCTCAATCTCAACCGCTACAACGATCTCCTGGCACTAACAAAAAAATACAACTCGGTTCTTCCCAAAGAGCCGGATATCCCGCTGCTCGCGGGTTATGTCCATAAACACAACAACCAGTTCAACGAAGCCCGTGCCGATTTCACCGAAACTCTCCAGCGCGATCCCAGCGTCGAAACCGCGTACGTGAATCGTGGATATGTCCTCCATGATCTGCATCAGCCGCGCCTCGCGGAGGCCGATTTCGAAAAGGCTCTCAAACTGAACACGCGCGACGGCCAGGCCCATCTCGGCCTTGCCTATACCAGCCTCGATCTCCGCAAGCCGCAGCTCGCTCTGCGTCAGGTCGCCCTTGCCGAAGCCGCCATGGGCGACAGCCTCCCCATCCACCTCATCCGCGCTACCGCCTATGGGCAACAGGGAGCGCTCAGCAAGGCCGCCCAGGAATATCGTGCGGCAATCCGGTTTACGCCCAACGATGGCTCGCTTCACCTTGCGCTCGCCAGCACCCTCTATACCGAGCGCCAGTTTCATGAGGCCGTCGACGAGCTGAACATCGCGCAGAAGCTCGACCCATCCAACGATATGGTCTACGCGTGGCTGGCCCGTTCGTGGGCCGAGCTCGACAACCCCGCGCAAACCATACAGTACGTCCATATCGCCGAGCAGCGCGCCATGCTGAAGCGCGCAGTCGCCAACCCCAATCCTAACGAGCCATCGGAAGCTTCACAGATCTTCCTGCTTACCGGCGAAGCCCTCAACCATCTCGGCGATCAGAAGGCCGCAATGGATCGCTTTCGCCGCGCACTCACTATGCAGAACAGCGATCGCATCGGCGTCCGCCTCGCCATCGCCGACATCATGGCACAGAAGAATCACACTCAGGATGCCAGCCGAGAAATCGCCCTCGCCCTCATGGAAGCAGAAGCTGGCGACGCCCGTCCGCCTACCGGCTCTCAGATGATTCAGGCCGCCGACCTCTTCCGCCAGATGCATGATTACCAATTGTCGGAGACTTACCTCCAACGTGCCGAGGCTGCCGGTGCATCCGATACCGATGTGCGCGTTGGACTGGCCAATACGTACCTTGCTCTGGGAGATACCGCTCGCGCCCAGGGCGAACTCGCGGCCATCAGTAACTCCCCGGACGACGCACCGAACTATCAGTACCTCCTGGCCAAAGCGAACGTCTACCGCCAGGAACATCAGAACCCCGAGGCGCTGACAGCTTTCGCCCAGGCTTCCGATGCCGCAGGCGAAGACCAGACCGCAGAGCAGAATCTCCTGCAGACCGGCGCCGACGAAGGCCTTCGCCTCAACCGCAATTTCAGCGTTCTCTCCGACGCCATCGTCTCCGGCATCTTCGAAGACACCTCGGTCTACGTGCTCGATTCCAAACTGGACGCGGCCTTCCCCGTTCCTCCCACCGATATCGCTCAGCTCCCGCCGCCGCGCTCCTCGCTGCAGACCCAGTGGACCAATGCCTTCCACCTCCACATGGGCAACGTAATGCCGGTAAGTGGATTTTTCCAACTGCGCGACGCCAACGGCGTGATCTCCGTGCCGGCAACAAATTCCATCGTGAGCCGGAACACCATCGATTCCGAATTCAACATCGGTGTCAACCCCACCATTCGATTCGGACGCAACGTCATCACCCTCAATCCGGGCATCCAGGAGACCGTGCGCCGCGACACCCTGTCTCCCTTGCAGATGAACCAGAACCTTTTCCGCATGTTCACTTACATGTCGACCAGTTCGTTCTTCAATGCCGTCTCCATGGATGGCTTCGTCCTGCGGGAAACCGGCCCGTTCACTGAAAGCAATCTTCACTCCACCGCATTTTCTGCAGGCGTGGACTTCCGCGTCGGAGCACCGTGGGGCAAAACCGCATTCATTACCGGCTGGGGCGAGAACGACCAGAGTTTCAAGCCCATTGGGATTGAAGACTATTACACCTCTTCTTATGTCGGCCTCGACCGCCAGTTTGGCAGCCGGCTCGACATCAAGGCCATCCTCGAAGATCTGCGTGCGTGGCGCATCGTCAGTCCCAACTCAGGCATCGCTCAGGTGCTGCGACCGTCCGGCATGTTCAATTTCCAGGTAACTCCCCGCTGGGGGATTCAAGCCTCGGGAGCATGGTCGAGTAACCGCGAATTCCATATCTACGACGCAGCTCAGAGTAGCCTGACCGTCTCATACGCTATGCCCTTCCACCGTCAGTTCAATGACGAAACCGGAGATGTTGTCCTGCAGTACCCAATTCGCTTTTCCGCCGGTGTGCAACAGGAGACCTTCTTCAATTTCACGGCTGGGCAAAGCCAGCAGTGGAGACCTTTCGTAAGTATCACTTTGTTCTAAGGGAATCGGATGAAGATTTGTCTCGTTGCAACCTTCCCACCCAGTGGCCGGCAACTCAATGAGTACGCCTTCCATATTGCGCGCGAACTCCGGAATCATCCGGGCGTCGAGTTAACCATCCTCGCCGACGAACTAACCACCTATGAATTTGCCACCGACGGCAACGGCCGATCCATCGACGCGGCACAGCAGGAGGAGTTACCCGGCTTCAATGTAATTCGCTGCTGGAGTTTCAACAGCCTTCGCACTCCCCTGCGCCTCGCCCGCACGATTCGCCGCATTAGGCCCGATGTCGTCTGGTTTAACCTGGTCTTCTCCAGTTTCGCTACGCCGGAAAATCCCGTCGCTGCCTTCGCCGGACTGTCGGCGCCGGCGCTGATTCACTCCCTCGGATTTTTCACCCACATCACCCTCCACCATATCCTCGAGCACGTCGACTTCAATGCCGCCGGTGTCCGCCCCAGCCCCCTGCTGCGCATGGGCAGCGAGATGGCCACGCGAGCCCTGCTCAAAGCGGACTCTGTCTCCGTCCTGCTCCCTGGCTATCAGCGCACCCTGATGGCGAAGTACGCCGCCAACAATGTCCTTCTGGGAACCCATGGCACCTTCGCGGCCGAACCGACTCCTCCGGATTTCACCAAACGCGGCAACCCGGATCAGCGCATCCTCGCCATCGGACACTGGGGAACCTACAAACGCCTCGAAACCCTGATGGAGGCTTTCCCCAAAGTTCTCGAAAAAGTGCCCAATGCCAGATTAGTCATTGCAGGAGCGAACCATCACACCCGCGCCGGTTACTGGGAGTCGATCCGCGCCGCACAGCCTGCCCACTTACCGATTGACTTTCTCGGCTATGTTCCGGAGGAGGATATTCCCGAACTGTACCAGTCCACCTCCATCCTGACCATGCCATACGATTCCGCTACTGGCTCCAGCGGTCCGGCCCACCAGGCCTGCGAATACGGCATTCCCATCGTTTCCGCCAGCATCCCTGACCTGCGCGAAATGGCCGTCGATGAAGATATGGCGGTTAGCTTCTATCAAACGGGTGATGCCAACGACCTGGCCGAGCAGTTAGTCTCCATCCTCACTTCACCTGAACTCCAGCGCCGCATGGCCGAACATAATTACCGCGCCGGCGTCCGCATGACGATGAACGCGGTCATTCGCAATTACCTCCGCTGGTTTGAACTGCACCGGATCAGAAAGAGTATGTACAACGGAGATGCCCGCAGGTCGCAGCCTTCCTCTCCCGCGGCGGCCCCGCCGGCCGCTCCGCCTGACCCATCAGCCTCTTCCGCCCCATCCGCGACCCAAACCGACACGCAGATGTGTGTCTGTCTCGATACTGCTCGAGCCTGGAACCTTTCCCATGATTCCGCCACGCTGCATGGGTCCGGTGTGCCCGCATCTCGCCACGACTCAAACCTCGACTCCCATCCATCCAGCGCCGCTCTTGAGAGCGAGGGCTGAACCGGTCCGCCAGAGTCCGGTCGCTTCAACCCGTTCTGTCAGTACTTTAGGAGGAAGATGATGATCCGGCTGTTCCTGCAGCGACCTTCCAGCACCACCGCGCGCCGATGCCTGGGGATCCTGACCGGACTCGCTGGGATGGTGTTGATCGCCGGCTGCGGCGCGACATCCGGTACCGCGACCGTGACCACTCCGGCGCCAACCGTCAGTCTCACAGCCAACCCCGCTTCGATCGTTGCGGGGAATTCTTCCACGCTGACGGTCGCTGCAACCGGCGCTACCTCCGTGACCGTCACCGGCAGCGACGGAAGTTCAAAGACCCTGCAGTCGAGTGGCGGAACTTACTCCGTGACTCCGGCGGCGACCACGACGTACACGGCCACGGCGACCGGCACTGGCGGCAGCGCCACAGCACAGGCCACCGTTACCGTCACCGCAGCTCCGGTCTCTCCCACCGTGGCGATTACAGCCAACCCTGCCTCCATTACCTCCGGAAGCACTTCAACGCTCACGGTCACCGCAACCAATGCCACCTCTGTGACGATTACCGGCAGCGATGGTAGTTCGAAGACCCTGCAACCGAACGGTGGCACCGATATCGTGACACCCACCGCCACCACCACCTATACTGCAACAGCAACCGGTACTGGTGGAAATGCAAGCGCGCAGACCACCGTCACGGTTACCGCCGCCACCATAGCCCCGACCGTCACCATCACAGCCAACCCTACCTCCATCACGGCTGGTAATTCCTCAACCCTCACCGTCACCGCGACGAACGCCACGTCTGTGATTGTCACCGGCAGCGACGGTAGTTCGAAAACCCTGCAGCCTGCTGGCGGAACCGACATAGTGAGTCCGACGGCCACGACGACCTATACAGCTACCGCAACCGGCGCTGGCGGAAGCGCGACATCCCAGGCGATTGTAACCGTCACCGCGAGCGTGCCCGCTCCCACGGTCACAATTTCCGCCAATCCAACGTCCATTACCTCAGGTAACTCTTCAACTCTCACCGTCACGGCAACCAATGCCACCCAGGTCACCGTAACCGGGAGCGACGGCAGTTCGGACACGCTGCAGCCCACGGGCGGTACGAACACGGTGAGCCCAACCGCCACCACCACGTACACCGCGACCGCAACCGGATCCGGAGGAACCACCACCGCTTCCGCTACAGTCACCGTCACTCCTGCAGGCTCGGGAAATGTTGACGCCGTCGACCACGTCATCTTCATGCTGCAGGAGAATCACACGTTCGATAACTACTTCGGCATGTTGAATCCCTATCGTCAGTCCAATAAATACAACGTCGGCGACGACGGCGTGACCTATAACGTGGACGGCATCGACGATAAGCTGAGCACGATCAGCAATCAGGACGACGAGGGCCAGGTCTTCCCGCTTTTCAAATTCAAGAGCGCGTGCATCGATGATGAGACATCGTCGTGGCTGGCAAGTTACGGAGAAGTCAACCGCTACGACTTCACCACAACCCGGACTTACCCCATGGATGGCTTCGTCCACAACGCCGAGGGCTTCGCAAAGAGTTGCCAGAACGGCGGCTGTTCCGGCTCGTTTACTGACACGGTAGGCCAGCGCGCCATGGGCTACTACGATCAGGATTTCCTGAACTACTACTACTACATGGCATCGCAATTCGCCGTCTCCGATCGCTGGTTCTCACCTGTCTCCAGCAAGAGCGTCGACAACCGCATCGCGACCTTCACCGGCGGAACAACTCAGGGACTAACGAAGGACCCCAACGGCGACGACCACTTGAATACCCAGCTGAATATTCCAACCATCTTCGAGGAACTCGAGCAGGCCAATATATCCTGGAAAATCTATTACTCCGTGACCCAGGGCTTCTGCCAATCCGAGAGCAATTGCTCAGGAGGAGCCGCCGCCGAATTCCCCGCCACCTACTTTACGAACCTGAGCTACTCCTACCAGTTTCTCTACGAGAACCCATCCGGAGCGCCCTGCACTGGAACGACCCAGCCTTCCAGCGCGGTTGGTGACTCTTCGAACTCGTTCTGCATCGATCCGAATCACGTCGCACCGCTGTCGCAATACTTTACCGATCTGAATAATGGCACGCTTCCGAGCTTTGCCTTTATCGAAGCGGGTTATGGAAACAACGATGAGCATCCTGGATCCGGTCAGTCCGTTCTGCTGGGACAGGCTCAGGTAGCCAACATCGTTAATTCCCTCATGTCCAGCACGTCCTGGAAGGACACGGTCTTCTTTCTCAGTTATGACGAAGGCGGCGGCCCCTACGACCACGTGCCTCCCGTTCCGGGCCATTCCAACCAGAACACCGACGCCTCGCTGGGAACGATCTCTGACATTTCGAGTATCGCTGTCAACGCCGACAACTACAATCCTTGCTTGCCAACCGGAGGAACCCCGACGGTCCATTGCGACCTGATATCCGGTGACCCTGGCTCAAACCCCGCCGATGCGCCGGCGCAGCAGGGGTTTGCCGCCCAGTTAGGTTTCCGCCTTCCGAATATCGTCATCTCGCCGTTCACGCGCCGGCATTACGTCTCGCATATCCCCATGGATCACACCGCGGTGATTAAGTTCGTAGAGAGCCGATTCCTCGGCGCGTCAGCTCACCTCACCAACCGCGATGCAGCTCAGCCCAACCTGCTCAACTTCTTCGACTTCAACAATATTCCATGGTCGACTCCGCCCACGCCCCCTGCACCGGTCACAGCCCAGTCACTCGGCTATGACCCCTGCACTCCCGCCAGCATGGGGCCATAGATGATCGAACTCGACGGTATACACACCTGAAGAAAAAATGCGCACCCACGGTGCGCATTTGTTCTTGTCCAGCCATCACGCGACAACTCGATCGGTTCGCAATGCCTTCAGATTATCTATATAGAATTCGGGGGGAAGTTACCAGATACCCTTGTCGCTGCCGGTAATCTTCTGTCCGACAACCGCAGCTCCGGCCAGCCACGGCAACAGGCCAAGTCGCACGCTGCTCTCCAGTTCTCCCTTGCGCAGCAGACCACCAAGTTGCGTCCTGTAAAGACCCGCTGACTGCGGGAGGATAGGCACCCGCAAAAACTCCTTGGCGTAGTAAATCTTCTCCCCACCAAAACGCGCGGCGGAGGTAACTACGTCGGGCAGAGAAATCCCTGAGCCGCGGTACTGATTCACATAATCGGCCACGATCACCAGATAAGTAGCCATGCCTTCCCAGATATCCGCCTCAACCGCTGCCCGGCGAAGATCCCCATAATCGATGGACCCGTTTTCCGCCAGCGCAGCGCTGTCGATGATGTCGCACAGACGGAAATAGAAGTGCCGATACATGCGCTGCAGGGCCGAGATCATCAGGCGATCCGAAATGTGCGGAACCCGGAACGGCACGCCATCGACGGCTATATGCCGAGCCCGCCGCGCCACGGACGAGGCCAGAATCCTCTGCTCTCCGGTCTGCCCCAGCCGGCCCACATGGATCTCCACCGCTTCCGGCAGCCCGGGGATCAGGAAATTCCATTTGCGCGCCAGTCGATCGCCCCAGCTCCGCGGGGCCAGCGTCGCCTCAAAGCGGCGCTTCATCAACTCGAGGACCACCTCCGGGGCGGCCGTCGTGAACAAATCCAGATCGCTTCCCAGATCCGGCCAGTGGTCGAGAGACTTGATCACGATCCCATCGTGACCTTCCTCTTCCAGTGCCGTGCAAATCGACCGCAGGAACCGAATTGCAGTGCCGATCCGTGAACGTTCCGCGGCGAGCGCGTCCTCCGCCCACTCCTCCCGAACCGTATCGCCGTGCACCCGCATGGTACCGGCAAAGCGCTCCATGCCTCGCACCACAACATGGTTCGAATTTGCCAGTGCGGTGAGCCGATCGAAGTCATCCCGGTTAATGTTCAGCAGTTCCGCATCCAGAAGGCTCGCTCGAAGATTCGCTTCCCTGCCCGCGAAATATGGAGAGAGCAGCAGGCGGGAGAGGAGCGTCATGCTCCTGGCAGAGGGAGAGGGGGCCGGTACATTCGACATCGGTGCAGAAATCCTTTAGTGGGGTTGCGCCTGCGGCGGTTGGGTCGGTGCTGGTGACGCGCTCCCCGCAGGTGCGGATTGCGCCGGTTTCGAGGTCACCGGTGTGCCATCGCGATGCAGCAACTGAATCGGACCGGTCTGCCGACGGCGAACTTCGCGTTCCAGTTCGAGCTTCTCCTGCATGTCGTCATCGTTGTTATCGGCGATGGTGACCAGCGGACTCCCCTCCGCATCATGCCGCGTTGCCGTCCCGATCCGGGCGTGTGCATCGTCCGCTTCGCGCGCTTTCGCGTAGAAAAACTGCGCAGTCTCCGTGTCTCCATCCCGCTCGGCAACATAGCCCGCATTATTGAGAGAGAAGGCGCTGTAAGGATCGAGACGGTAGGCTTCAACAAAATCTTTGCGCGCCGTCGTCCAGTCGTTGCGATTCACCGCCGCAACTCCGCGCGATGCCAGCAGGGCCGATTTCGCCTGGTCCGTCTGCAGGTCCTGCATCCGTTGTTCGAGCCGGCTCTGGTTAGCCTGCGCCATCTCGCTTACCGGCTTCCCCCGAAACGCGCCCGTCATCGTCACCACTGCGGGCGCTGAGGAGCGTGCCGCCGCAGCCGCCGCGTAGTAACGCAGCGCCATATCGTAGTCGCCCATCGCCTCGTTGGCGACGCCGAGATTGTTCAGCGTGAACGCATTGTGCGGATCCAGTCGCAGAGCCGCCTGCAGCAGGGCCCCCGCCTCCGCCGTCCGATTCTGCGAGAGCAGCGTCATCGCATCGAAGTTCATCCGGTTCAGCCGCATCGGCAGGTCCTGCAGGCTGTCCAGCGCATACTTCATCCGTTTGCCCTGCAGTTCTTTCTCATTGCTCACATCGATGAACGCATTGGTGCCCTGTTCGGCCGCGAGCTTGTAGAAGCGCTGCGCGCGCTCAAACTGGCCCTGTAACTCCGCCGTGTAGCCAAGATTATTCAGCGTAAATGGATCGGACGGATCGTACAGATACGCCTTGTAGAACAGCTCCTCCGCCCTGGAGTAGTGCTGCTTCCGCACTTCCTCAACCCCGTCCCGGTTCAGTCGCTGCACCGGAGTCAGCGCGCTATGACGTGGAATCGTGATCTTCAGATACTGCGCACGCGCCTGCGGCAGGGTCATGGCGAGGAGCGCCGCTGCAGGAATCAATCGATGTGTAAGCTTTTTCGCGATCATAGTTATTCTTCGAATAGTTTTGGCCCTCTTCTGGCTCGGGCACCAAAACATACGGCTTAGATGCTGGCCGCTGCGCAGCGTTTGCCGAGGCTCGCGCGAATTTTGCCGGTCAGAATGCGCCGCGGGCCAACCGGCGTCCTCCTTCCCACATCCAACCAGTGCTGAAGTTTGCTGAACGCTTTCCCGGAGTGCAGCGCACATGCGACGCTTTCTTCTTCCTGCTCTGCTGGCTGTCGTGGCGTTAACGCCCGCGTGCTTTGCGAAGTCGGATCCTGAACCCGGTCCTGGATCGGCCGCAACGCCGTCCGCGACCGACGCATCCGCATCGGCCACCGCCAGTCTCAACTCGGTCCCCGGTGTCGACGCCAGCTTCCTGCCTCCTCTGCCCATGGCTCCCACCGGCAAAACCACCGTCATCGGTGGCGTGATCCGCAGCATCGATCCTGTACTCGACCAGATGACTCTCAGCGTTTACGGCAGCGGCAAGCCCGTCAAGGTCCTCTTCGATGAGCGGACGAAGTTCTATCGCAACGGCGTGAAGACCCCCCTCGATGGCATGCAACCCAACGATCATGCCTCCGTCGAGACCCTTCTTGACGGGGACGATGTTTTCGCGGTCAGCGTCCATATGCTCTCCAGCTCACCTCAGGGCGAATGCCGCGGACAGGTGCTGGCCTTCGATCCCCGCAACGGCGAAATCACCGTGCGCAATTCCCTCTCCGGCACGCCCATCAGGCTGCGCGTCGAGCCCCGAACCACCATTGCACGCATCGGTCAGCCGGCCTTCACCGCCGCACAAACCGGCACGGCCGATCTCATGCGGGGCGCGCTCATCTCCGTCAAATTTGAATCCGACAACCACGGCAATGGAATCGCCGATGCGATCTCGATCCTGGCCACTCCGGGGGCGGGCTTCTATTTTGCCGGCAATGTCACCTATCTCGACCTCCATGCCGGAATGATGGCCATCACCGATCCGCGCGACGAAAAAAGCTACACGGTTGGGTTCGATCCGGCGCAGCTTCCCGCCGCCCGCAACCTGCACAACGGCTCGCGCGTCGGCGTAACCGCCAGCTTCAACGGCCGGCAATACATAGCGAACAAGCTCGAAGTCTACTGAACGGCTGGGGCTCGCAACGCGCCCCCCTCAGCTGCCGTCCGGATAACCGCCGCGGTGGAGAACCATGGGGAAATGAGGCAGTGTCTCGGGCCGGCGAATCTGCGCACGCCAGCCTTCCGGATAAGGCTCAAGTCCCGCGAACAAAGGTGAGCCGTTGGCCGTCACGTCCCCAACGAGCGACTCCAGCGCACTTCGCATGGCCGCGATGACTGCACTTCCGAACTGTTCCGCCCAGCGTTTTTCAACGTCTTCCGCCAGCTTGCCATAAGCTTCCTGGGCAAGGAATCCCGTTGGCGGTGAGCCGCACGACGCGTGCCTTGCTGGCCGGGTCTCCAATCCGAATCGGAGAATCGGCATACAGTCCGGCAGCCTCGGATCCAGCCCACTGACCATCGCGATCAGCGCTCTCCGCAAAGCGTCCACCGCACCGCTTCCGAAACGCTCCCGCCAGCGCCCTTCAATTTCAGGAATCACCGCCCCCCATACGTTGCCCGCGCGCCGCCCCTTCTCCGTGGCGCGGACCGTCAGAGACGAGGCCGGTGGTTGCAGCCGATGATCCCCGCGGGCCGGCTCGAGGCAGACGTATCCCCAGCGTCGCATCCCATCCCAGTTCGGGCGGGTGCGGGCCCGGCGTTCGAGCTCACGTGCCGTGATTCCCTGCTCCGGCACCCATACCATGCAGTTGAACCACATCGCTATCGAAGTCAGCCAGACTCCCGCCGCCGGTCGCGCTGCCCCCCCGTGTGGTTCTGTGCGGAAGCCGGTGTTCCGCCTCGTTATCCGCTTCGACCGTGAACGCAACCAGAGCAAAAGAGAGCAGCGCTGAAACAGGAAGACGGTGGCCCATGCCTCGCATCATCCCATAACCGCCTTCGCACTCGGACTGCGCCTCCCGGGTCGCCGGCGAAATCTCCGCCATAAACAGCGACGCCGCCCGAAGGCGGCGTCTGGTACAACTCCTTGCTGGATCGAATCAAAGGGTGGATTCGATCTCGAAGCCCCACGCTTCCAGAAGCGCCTCAGGGATGTACTTCGAGTTGCGGTTGCGGCGAGCCCACTCGCGCAAACGGGTGGAACGAACATACTGATCTGGGGTGAGTTTAAACTCTTTCACAACCTGCTCGAAAGAAGTCACCGTCGGCACGACCGGTCCGATCGGCTCCGGCTTGCCCCAGTTCGGATTGCCACGACGCTTTGCCATGTATGATTTACCCTCTGCTAGTGAAAGTGACGAACGGAAAATCCGGAGGCCTATACAGGCCGTCTCGGGAGGTCACAAACTTTATTATTATAGGTATTTTTTCTATGGAAATCAAGAGGAAATTGCACAACCGTGGCAGCCTTCCTCCGCCCTAACCAGCTTCCCTTTCAGTTAGATGGGCGAAACACCGAAAGGTCGCAGCTCCTCCATTAACTCGGCAGTTACCTCTCCAGCCTCTTCTCCTGCCCTTCCACAGCCCTTCGCCCCCGCTCAGGTATCCTCGAAAAGTGATTGGAGGATCAGCATTTGCTGTCAAACTTTGAGCGGATTCGCCCCTCTGTAGCCATCATCGGCCGCCTCGTTCTGGGCGCCATCATGCTCGCCCACGGCTGGGGCAAGGTCGTCCCCCGGGGTTCCCTGTATAACTTCGCCCACTTCGTCGCCCACCTCGGGCTCCCCTACTGGATGGGCTATGTCGCTGCTTTTACAGAGTTTTTCGGCGGAATCGCGCTGATTCTCGGCCTCCTTACCCCGATCGCGGCCCTCGGAATCGCCATCGAGATGGCCGTCGCCATTCTCAAAGTCCACTTGCGCCACGGCCTGACTGGCGCTCAGGGATACGAATTCCCCCTCAGCTTGCTCGCGCTCTCCTTGCTCTTGTTGGCAGACGGTCCCGGCTACCTCGCTCTGGACAGCACCGTCTTCCGTGGCGGTCGCTAACCGGCCACTGCCATTCACCCGGCAAGGCTCTCCAGGAGCGCCGCCGCGCCCATCACCGTCCCACGGCGCGGGAAAAACTTTTCCACCAGCGCCTTGTGGACGTCCGCATCCAGATCGGCGCAGCAATCCCCTACCACGATGACCCGGTAATCCGCATCCACCGCATGCAGCAGCGTCGAAAGGACCACGCCGCTGGTCGCAATCCCGAACATCACCAGCGTCTCGATCTGCTTTGCACGCAGAATCATATCCAGATCCGTCCCCGTGAAGGCGCTGATTCGATGCTTCGTGATCACGATGTCGTCCGCTGCCGGCCCCAGCGCTGGGTGAATCTGACCCGCCTCTCCCTGAAACAGCTTCTGCCGCTCAGGATTGTTGCGAATCGCCCCGAACAGCGCGTTCCGCGGGCTCACCTCCGGCAGTCCCGGCCGAAACCCCACCTGAATGTGGACGACCGTCATCGCCCGATCCCGGCAGCGTTCGAGCACCTTCGCCGCCCGAGAGATCAGTTCCGCCTGGCCCGCCGTGTACATCGCCACGATCGCCGCCTGCAGGTCCATGCTCAGCACCGCCGTGCGTGCCGAATCGAGTGTGCCTTCCCCTGCCATCCGCGTTACGCCCCCTCTACTTGTCCAGCGAAAACTGATACTCGACGATCTTCTTCAACTGGTCGTACGGCACCGCCATCATCGGCATCCCGCGTCCATCGATAAACAGCATCGGCGTCTCGTCGACATTCAGATCGTGCCCCAGGCGCAGCGACGCATCCACCGCGTTCTTCCCGGCTGGCGAATCGGCGCACGCCGCAATCTTGTCCGGATCGGCGCCCGCCGCCGTGGCCGCGTTCCGCAGCGCCTGGGTCGCTCCCTGTCCGGCCAGATCGTTCTGCGCCGCAAACACTGAATCCGCGTACTTGAAGAACGCCTCGCTGCCCCCCTGTTCGCCCACGCACGCGCCCCATGTCGCAGCCGTGTATGCCTCGGGATGAATGCTCACCAGCGGGTAATTCTCAAACACAAAGTGTGCCTGCGGGAAATCCTGGACTAGCCTCTGCGCAATCGACTGCGCCTCCTTGCAGTGCGGGCACTGGAAATCCCCGAACTCCACCAGCTCGAACTGCTTCGCCGTCGCACCCCGCGAAGGCCCGTCCGCGCTCTGCTGCAGCATCCGGTAGTTGCTCTCGTAGGGGTGCGGCCCAAAATCCAGAACCGCGTCCTGCGCGATCAGGTGCTTCCCGTCCGGAGTCACAAAGAACGTCAGGTTCGCAATCTGCTGCGGCGACTGCTTTTCAGCCACGAAGATCGTCACCTTGCTCACACCCGGCGCAATCGTCTTCTTGATGCTGTAAACCTCCCAAACCCGGTTCTCGTCGTAGCCCCACGAAGTCTTCAGAAAGGCTTCCACATCCGCCTTGGTCGGCGCCGGCGCATCGAAGTTCGCTTCGCTCACCGGCGGAAATTGCGGCTCGCCCGCCGTCTTGGGCGCCGGCGCGGAAGGTTCCTGCGGCATCGGTGCGTTGGGGGGAGCGGCCTGCCCGAGGCACAGAGCGGGACTGAGCGCAAGCGCTAGTAGCGCATAGATAAATCGTTGCATTCGAATCCTTTCGGGGATAAATCCTAAACCTGTACTTTGGCTGCAATGGGGAACCGCCGCCCCATGCCGAACGCCTTCGGCGTCACCTTCAGCACCAGCGCCGCCTGCTGCCGCTTGTATTCGCTGCGTTCGACCATTTTGACGACCGACCGCACCGTTTCGACATCCAGACCGCGCTCTGCGGCTATCTTCTCCGGTGTTTCATAGTGTTCCACATATGCCTCGAGGATCGGGTCCAGCACCTCATACGGCGGCAGAGAGTCCGTGTCCTTTTGCCCCGGCCGCAGCTCCGCCGATGGCGGCTTCTCCAGAATCGCCCGCGGAATCACTTCCCTCTCCCGATTGATCCACCGGCACAGCTCGTAGACCCGCGTCTTGAACACATCCCCGATCACCGCCAGCGCCCCCACCATGTCCCCGTACAGTGTGCAGTAGCCGGTCGACATCTCGCTCTTGTTCCCAGTCGTCAGCACCAGCGCGTTGAACTTGTTCGAGAACGCCATCAGCAGCGTCCCGCGAATCCGCGACTGCAGGTTCTCTTCCGCAATATCCGGCTTGCGTCCCGCAAACACCGGCTCCAGGGCATGATTGAACCCGGAAAAAATCTCGCTGATCGGGATCGTCTCGTAGCGGATCCCCAGGTTCTTCGCCAGCTGCACGCTGTCGTCAATCGAGCCCTGCGACGAATAAGGACTCGGCATCCCCAGCGTCGTTACATTTTCCGCACCCAGCGCCCGCACCGCGATTCCCGCTACCAGCGCCGAATCGATCCCCCCGCTCAGCGCGATCACTGCCTTCGAGAATCCGCATTTGCGAACATAATCCCGCGTCCCCAGCGTCAGCGCCTCGAGCATCGCCTCATCCTCGCTCTGCGTCTGCTCCCGCACGTCGCCGCTCAGCGTGTCCAGATCTGCGAAGATCAGATCCTCCTCGAAGCTCTTCGCCCGCGCGATCACCTTCCCGTCCGGTGCGATCACCAGGCTCGACCCATCGAACACCAGGCTGTCGTTGCCGCCCACCTGGTTCACCATCACCACCGGAGCCCGCTGCCGCTTCGCAATCGCCGAAAGCATCTCCTGCCGCAGCGCGCGCTTCTCGTGCCACCACGGTGAGGCCGAAATGTTGAAGATCAGCCCCGCGCCCTGCTTCATCAGCTCTTCCACAGGATCGACGGTGTACAGCCGATTCTCCCAGAAGCTCTTGTCGTTCCACGCGTCCTCGCAGATCGTCAGCGCCATCGGCTTGCCGTCAAAGGCAAACAGGCGCTGCCTCGAAGCCGGAGCAAAGTAGCGCTGCTCATCAAAAACGTCGTAGTACGGCAGCAGCATCTTCGACTGCACGAACTCGATATGCCCGTGCCGCACCAGCGCCGCCGAGTTCATCACATGCTTCCCGGCTCCATGCTCGGCAGGCGTCACATACCCGGCAATCACCGCAATCGAATCCTTCGCCGTCGCCCGCGCCACTTCGCAGATCGCTTCGCCGCACCGCGCCACAAACGCAGGCTTCTCCAGCAAATCGGCTGGCGGATAACCACAAATCGCCAGCTCCGGAAACAGCACCACATCGGCGCCGCTCTGCTGTGCGCGCCGCGTGAACTCGATGATCTTTGCAGTGTTACCGCTGAAATCCCCAACCGTGGGATTGATCTGCGCCAGCGCAATCTTCACAGATTCAGTGTAGCAATCGGTACGGGGCCGATGGCTTTGCACCGAATCAAAACAGCCGCTAACCGTATCACTGCTAGCCGTTTCATCGCTAACCGCTTCTTGGCTAGCCACTTCCTCGCTGCCCCTCACACATCCGGCAGCACCAGCGAATCCAGCTCCAGAAACTGCTGCAGCACCTCATCCTTCGTATTCTTCATCTCCTCAATCGTTCCGAAGAACTGCGCCCGTCCCTGGTGCAGGAACAGAACCCGATCCGCCAGCCTCTCGGCGAAACGCATATCGTGCGTAACCACAATGCTGGTCAGGTGCAGTTGCTTCTTCAGCTTCTGGATCAGATCCCCCAGCAGCCGCGCGATCAGCGGATCCACCATCGTCGTCGGCTCGTCATACAGAATCGCCTGCGGCTCGGCGGCCAGCGCGCGCGCAATCGCCACCGACCGCTTCATTCCCGTCGACAAGTCAGAGGGCAGCAGGTCCACCATCTCCGCCACGCCCACCATCTCCAGCAGCCCGCGAACGATCTGCTGAATCTGATCCTCGGTCAGCCCCCGCCCTTCACGCAGCGGAAACGCCACGTTCTCCCCCACGGTCAGCGAATCGAAGAGCGCCCCGTTCTGGAAGACCATCGTGACCTTCCGCCGCACCCCCTGCATCTGCTCTTCGTTGAAGTCCGTGATGTCTTCGCCGGCAACAAAAATCCGCCCCGCATCCGGCTTCAGAAATCCCATGATGTGCTGCAGCGACACCGACTTCCCTACGCCCGAACGGCCGAGGATGCACAGCGTCTCTCCCGGCAGCACATAGAAGCTGATGTCCTTCAGCACATCCAGACTGCCAAACGACTTCGATACATTCTCGAAGGCGATATAAGGCTGCCGGTCCGTATGACCGTTCGTTTCGCCTTTGACCTCGATGGGAACGTCTGGGGGATAGGTCAAGCCAGGGCCTTTCGACTGCCTGCAGTCAGCTTATTGGATGTCCGCCTTTTGCTCCAGCAGACGATCGGTCACCGGCGTGGCTCATCGCATCTCCGCCGGCTGGTCCTGCCTGCATTCCCAGCGCCCCGGTAGAAGCTGCCACCCAACGCCGCGTCAGCGGCGCCACGGTAGAAGCGCCAGGTTTTAACCTGGCGGAAACGACCTGGAGAGAATCGGGCCTTCAGGCCCGGCGCCCCACCCGTCCATCCGGCGCCTGCATCCCCAGCGCCCCGGTGGGAGCTGCCACCCAGCGCCGCGTCAGCGGCTCCACGGTAGAAGCGCCAGGTTTTAACCTGGCGGAAACGACCTGGAGAGAATCGGGCCTTCAGGCCCGGCGCCCCACCCGTCCAGTCAGCGCCGCATACTCCCCCGGCGTGTTCACGTTCCGAAACCACTCCCGCAGCCCTGGCGTCGCACCCCAGTCCGCACAACCCGCCGCCGCAATGCACTCCACATCGAACACATCCACATCTTCCCGCCGCCCCGCGGCCGACCCGAAAATCCCATCCATCACCTTACGCCGCCCCGCGACCAGCGCCTCCCGCACACCCTCCACCAGCCGCCGGCTGTACACGGCGCACAACGGCTGCAACCGGTCCCCGTACCGCGGAATCGTCGCCACTGCACGGCTCGTCTCCGCCCGCGCCATCATCCACCTCAAAAATGCAACAGGAAGACCCGGCAGATCCACCGGCACAAAAAGGTTCAGCTCCGCATCGGACACCGCGAGCGCCGCCTCGATCCCCGCCAGCGGCCCCGCATCCTCGAAATGGTCCGGCACCACCTCCGCAAACCGCGCCAGATCCGCTCGCGCACCGCAAATGCGCGGCTGCATCCCCAGCCCGCGCAGCTTCTCCACCGTGTGCTCGATCAGCGTCCGCCCTTCCAGCGGCAGCAGAGCCTTGTCGCGTCCCATCCGCGTGCTCTGCCCACCCGCAAGAACGAAGCCGTTCATCCCACGAACTCCGACGATCTCACCACAAATGGCCACTCCTGCCGCCGTCGCGCTCGCAACAGATACAACAGACTCCCCAGCACCGCAATCGCCAGCGCCCACACCAGGTAATGCAGCGCTTGCGGCCGCGAGAACAGAATGAACAGAAATCCCGCCAGCGCCAGCAGCGGTGGCAGCGGATAAAACCAGATCCGGAACGGACGCGGCAGATCCGGCCGCCGCACCCGCAGCACCATCACTCCCACCTGCTGCAGCAGATACTGCAGCACAATCCGAATCACCACCAGCGCCGCAATCACCTGCGCCAGCCGGAAAAAGCAGAACACCGCTGCCACCGCCCCCAGCGCGATCAGCGAGAAGTCCGGAAAATTCCGCTTCGGGTGCAGGTGCGAAAAAATGTGGAAGTAGTTCCCGTCCAGCGCCGCCGCATACGGCACCCGCGAGTACCCCATCAGCAGCGCAAACACCGACGAGAACGCCGTCCACATGATCAGGCACGCAATCGCCACCGCCCACGCCGGCCCCAGCGTCTGTGCCACCATCTCCGCCACCACCGTGCGCGCTACCTGCTGCATGCTCTGCGCAGGAATCACTCCCAGCACACTCACGTTCATCGCGATGTACAGCACCGCAACCACGCCGATCGAGATAAACACCGCGCGCGGAATCGTACGTCCCGGCTCGCGGATCTCCCCGCCCAGAAAGCACACGTTGTAGTAGCCCCAGTAATCGTAGGTCGCGATCAGCGTCGCCGAACCCAGTCCGGCAAAAAACGCCGGCGAGAAGCTCAGTGCGTGCGGCGGCATCCGTAACAGTGCCAGGTGAAAATGCGTGAACCCGGCGATCAGCACCACCGCCATTGCCGCCATCACCCCCGCCCACAGCACCCACGCCGTCCGCAGAATTGCCCGAATATCCCGGTAGAGCATGCCCACGATCACCGCGCACGCTCCCGCCGCCGCGACATTCGTCCAGTGCGGACCTGCCGCCCACCCTGCGAAAATCGGTCGCTGCAGCCCCGGCAGCATATACGACGCGAACTCCGCAAACCCGATGCACCCCGACGCAATCGACAGCGGCGCGCTGAATCCCAGCTGGAAAATATACAGAAATGACACGAACCGCCCCGCGCCCTCACGCCCGTAAATCTCGCGCAGAAACGTGTAGGACCCGCCGGCCTCAGGCATTGCCGCGCCCAGCTCCGCCCACACCAGCCCGTCGCAGACCGCAATCCCCGCTCCCAGCAGCCAGCCCAGCAGCGCCTGCGATCCGCCCATCGCCGCCACAATCAGCGGCAGCGTGATGAACGGCCCCACGCCGATCATGTACATCATGTTCAGCGTGACGGCATTGGCGAGGCCAATCCGCCGCTCCAGATGCGGGGTCCCCGGCGCACCCGGTGCTGGTGCGCTGGGTTGAAGATGCGCGGCGCTGCTCTTGTCCTGATGGATGTCTTTCACCCTGTCGTTCCGAATCGTGCGCCGTGAACCCGCGGCAAGCAAGGCGACCGAATCCCTATTACTATTCCCTATTCCCTACTCCCTGCCTTTGTATCAAATCCCATCACGATTACACTGGCAATTCAGATCCCATGCTCTTGACCACACCACCCTGGCTCCGCATCCTCCGCAGCACCCTCGCGCTCGCCCTCATCTGCACGTTCACCGTCTTCGGGCAGGAAGTCCCCTGGCGCGTCCAGATCGCCGCCTCTCCCGACGCGCACACGCTCCCCGAAGATCGTGGCGCGGCCGGCCTGGCGCAAACCCTGCGCAAGCTCAACACCTGGGGCAGCCTGATGTTCATCGTCGCGCATCCCGACGACGAAGACGGCGGCATGATGGCCTTCGAGTCCCGCGGCATGGGCGCCCGCACCGCCATCATGACCCTCACCCGCGGTGAAGGTGGCCAGAACGCTATGTCGAGCGAAAGCTACGACGCCCTCGGCCTCATCCGCACCAATGAACTGCTCCTCGCCGATCAGTACTCCGGAACCGAGCAGTACTTCGCCTCCGTCGCCGACTACGGCTTCTCCAAAACCAAAGAAGAAGCTCTCCAGCAGTGGGGGCATGACCGCGTCCTGTGCGATGTCGTCCGCGCTGTGCGCATGTATCACCCGCTCGTCCTCGCCTCCACCTTCACCGGCAACATCACCGACGGCCACGGCCAGCACCAGGTCTCCGGCGAAGTGAATCAGGAAGCCTTCACCGCCGCTGCCGATTCCTCTGTCTGCCCCGATCAGATCG
>JBKICP010000162.1:0-6962 GCA_046567085.1 Acidobacteriota bacterium | reverse complement strand
AGGAGATCGCCGGAATCCTGGGCTTCGCCCACTGGGCCGATCTGGCTACCGCCGATCAGATGATGGAGTCGGCCGCCAACATGCAGGCGTTCCTCGACGACCTGGATCACGCGACCAAAGCAGGCGCGGAGAAGGAATACGCCATGATCCTGGCGTTTGCGCAGGGGCAGCAGCCCGGCCTGAGCCGGATCGATGCGGCGAGCCGCGCCTACTGGGTTGAGCAGTACCGGCGCTCGGCGTTTGAGTTCGATTCACAGTCCGTGCGGCCGTATTTTCCCTACGCGCGCGTCGAGCCTGGCGTCCTGGCAACGGCGGAGCAACTGTTCCAGGTGAAGTTCCGGCGCATCGAGAATCCGGACGTCTGGCACGAATCCGTCAGCGCCTGGGAGGTGTGGGACGGCACCGAACTCGCAGGGCGCTTCTATCTCGACATGCATCCGCGCGAGGGCAAAGACAAGTGGTTCTCCGCGCATCCGCTCATCCCTGGCATTCGCGGGCGGCAGCTGCCGGAAGCGGCGCTGATCTGCAACTTCCCCGAGCCGAAGGAAGGTAATCCGGGACTGATGCAGTATTCCGACGTGGTGACGTTCTTCCACGAATTCGGGCACCTGATGCACGCGCTGCTGGGCGGGCGCCAGGCCTGGGCCGGGATCAGCGGCATCGCAACGGAGGGAGACTTCGTGGAAGTCCCCTCGCAGATGCTGGAGGAGTTCTTCCGCGATCCCACCTTGCTGGCCGGCTTTGCGCATCACGTCGAAACCGGCGAGCCGATCCCGGCTGAGTTGGTGCTGCGCATGAATCGCGCCGGAGCCTTCGGACGCGCGGACTGGGTGCGGACCCAGCTTCTCTACACCACGTATTCGCTGGAGACGCACCAGCAAAATCCGGTGGCCCTCGATCCTGAGGGGCTGTTCCGGAGCCTCTACGCGCGCTTCCTGCCCTATGAATGGATCGAGGGCAACCGCATGTATGCGAGCTTCACGCACCTGGTCGGCTACTCGTCGAACTACTACACGTATCTCTACGACAAGGTGATCGCTCTGGACTTCTTCGCGCAGTTTCCGCGCAATGCGCTGCTGGATTCACCCGAATCGATGCGGTACCGCAAGACCGTGCTGGAGCCTGGCGGTTCGATGCCGGGCAAGGAGATCGTGCGGCATTTCCTGGGGCGCAGCCAGTCGAGCGACAGCTTCACGGAGTGGGTGGGCGAGGAGTTTCAGCAGATGAGCGCCGCCTACGCGTGATTGCGGACCTGGGTGCTCCCCTTCGGGTAAGCTGAATCGTCGAATCCCTCGGGGGCCCGAAATGGCACGAAAATCGTGGGCGGTGTGGCTGCTGTTCGTCGGCCTGCTGAGCGGGGCGCATGCCCAGCACGCGGTCATTGCTGTCGATCACGGGCCGAATGCGGAAGCCCAGCGGGACAAGCATTACGTCGTGCTGGTTTCGCTGGACGGTTTCCGCTACGACTACGCGAAGAAATACGGCGCACGGTACTTGCTGGCCATGGCCGAGCATGGCGCCAGCGCGCCCGAGGGGATGATCCCCTCGTACCCCTCGCTGACTTTTCCCAATCACTACACGCTGGTGACGGGGCTCTATCCCGAGCATCACGGCATTGTGGGCAACACGTTCTACGATCCGCAGCGCAAGGAACGGTATTCGTATACGGACCCGAAGACGAGCAGCGACGGCACGTGGTATGGCGGGACGCCTCTGTGGTCGCTGGCGGAGAAGCAGGGCATGCGCACGGCGTGCTTCTTCTGGCCCGGCTCGGAGGCGGAGATTGCGGGTGAGCGGCCGAGCTATTATCTCCACTTCGACAATAAGTTTCCCGATGAAAAACGCATCGATCAGGTGATCGCCTGGCTGAAACTGCCCGCCGAGCAGCGGCCCCACTTCATCACGCTGTACTACTCGAATGTCGATCACGCCGGCCACGAGTACGGCCCGGACAGTCCGCAGACGGCCGAGGCGGTGCGGCAGGTTGATGGACTGGTGGGCAAGCTGGAAGAAGAATTGAAAGCGACGCATCTGCCGGTCGATCTCGTCGTCGTTTCCGATCACGGCATGGTGAAGATCGAAGGCGGCTGGATCGATCTGGACAAGTATGCGCCCATGATGAACGTGACGACCGTGGGCGATTATCTCTATGCGCCGACCGAGCAGGAGACCAACAGGGCCTACCAGAAGCTGAAGGCTGCGGATGCGGCGTTTATGGTCTATCGCCGCGCCTATGTGCCGGCCGAGTTGCACTACAACAGCAATCCGCGCGAAGGCGATCCGGTGATCGTGGCGCGCGGGCCCTACGCGATTCGAGGGCAGAGTCCGGCGCCGGGGCACGAGGACAGAGCCCCGACGGCCGGCAACCACGGATTCGATCCGTACATGATGCCGGAGATGAAGGCAGTCTTCTATGCCGAAGGGCCGGATATCCGCCCCGGGGTCAGGCTGAAGCCGTTTGAGAACGTGAATGTGTATCCGCTGCTGGCGAAGCTGCTCGAACTGGACGCGCCGCCGACCGATGGCAGTCTCGGGGTGTTGTCGGGTGTGCTGAAGGAGCCGGCGGAGCCGTAGCCGCTCCGACCAGGCGGCTCAGCCGTTCATGGTGCCGTCGCCTGGCGGTCCCAGCTGCGGAACGCCGCGCAGAATCGTGCCGATGACCTCGTTGCGTGCGGAAAGCACGGTGATGTCAGCCGAGCGGCCGGTGGCGATGGCGCCGATGTCGGAATCGAAACCGGTCATGCGTGCGGGGTTGCGGGTCGCCAGCGGGAGGGCCTCGCCGAGACTGGCTCCGGTGAATTCCATGAAATTGCGCAGACCACGGTCGAGGGTGAGGGTGCTGCCGGCCAGCGTGTCTTCTCCGATCACGCAGCGGCCGTTTTTGACCCGGACTTCCATCTCGCCGAGACGCCAGGGACCGTCCGGCATCCCGGCGCCGGCCATGGCATCGGTGACGAGAATGGCGCGCTCGCCCCCCTTGTTTTTCCAGAAAATACGAACGACGGCGGGGTCGACGTGCAGTCCGTCGCAGATGATCTCGGCAAAGAGCTGATCGTTGCCGAGAACTTCGCCGAGCAGGCCGGGGTCGCGGTGATCGAAGCGGCGCATGGCGTTGAAGGTGTGCGTGGCGCTGACGCCCCCGGCCATCACGCCGGCATGCGCTTCGTCAGCGTTGGCGTTGCTGTGGCCGAGGCTCACGCGGACCCCGAGTTTCGTGGCGTGGGCGATCGTCTCCTCGGCATTCGGCAGCTCCGGCGCGATCGTCATGACGCGCATATGGCCCTCGGAGGCGTCCCACATGCGATCGAACAAGGCGATGGAGGGGGTGAGCAGCTGGCTTTCCGAGTGCGCGCCGCGCTTGTGCGGCGAGAGGAACGGGCCTTCGAGGTGGATTCCGACCGGGCGGGCGCCGTCGAGCGGGGCGTTGATCAGTTTTGCCAGGCCGCTGAGCGAGCGGAGCAGCGACTCCAGAGGAGCTGTGACGGTTGTCGCGCAGTAGGCGCCGACCCCGCGCCGCGCCAGGAAGATGCCGATGTGGTTGAGCGCTTCTTCGGTCGCCTCCATGACGTCGTGGCCGCCGGAGCCGTGGATGTGCTGGTCGAAAAGGGCGGGAACAAGCGTGGATTCGGGCAGCTCCACGTGGCGGCCCTCGGGAATCTCGCCATGGGTGAGGGAGAAGACGTCGGCGATGACGCCATCCTCAATGACGACGACGGGCCGCTCGATCAGGTGGTCCGGTGTGTAGAGACGAGTGGCGGTGAGTACCGTGCGCACAAACCAAGAGTACCGCGAGCGCATGGGTTGCGGGGCCGTTTTGCAGCTCAGTTCTCAGAATCGGAGGCCGGCTTGCTCGCGGGTGGAGCGGGCACGGCGCCGGGCGCCTTGCGCGAGTGCGGAGCGATGCGGGCGCGGCCATGCCGGGAGGAACGCAGGGCGCGGCCGGGCTGTCCGGCGGGCGCCGGGGTGGAGGCCGGGGCGGCAGGATGAACCGCCGACGCGGCGCCAATGCCTTGTCCGGCAGCCGGCAGGGGCGGCGCGATGGTGCCATGCTCGGCGCCGATCCGGCGTGAGTGGCTGACCGAGCCGGCGACGATCACGAATCCGAGCAGACAGGCGGCAGCGACGCCGAGCACCTGCCGGGGCAGACGGGGGAGGGCAGAAATGCGGGAGATCCACGAGATATGTGCCGGCCGCGCGTCCATGGTCATGCGGGCGGCAGCCACCCGGTTGAGGATGCGGCCTTCGAAACCGGGCGCGGGCGTGGCCGAGCGGACGCTCTGCAGCGCGCGGTCGATGCGCGGATCCGTGCCGGGGTCGTGAATCGATTCGCGATTCATCGCGGGATTCCTTCTTTCTCGAGCAGTACCGCCAGCTCGCGGCGGGCACGAAAGATGCGCGAGCGGATGGACGACTCTGTGGTGCCAAGCGCGGCGGCGATCTCGGCAGTCGTCAGTTCTTCGACCGCCGAGAGGAGCAAAGCTTCGCGTTCGCGCGCCGGCAGGCAATCGATCAGGGCGAGGATGCGGGCATGCTCCTGGGTTGAGATAGCTGCGGCGTCGGCAGCGCGATCGCCGGAGGTAAGCACGCGGGCGTGGTCGGCAAGGTCTTCGCCCTCCGGCCGCGTTTTTGCGCGGCGCTTCTTGTCCAGGACGATGTTCCAGACAATACGCACGAGCCAAACCCGGTAGTCGCGAATCTCGCCGAGGCGCGATTCGTGGCGCAGCACCCGCAGGAATGTCTCCTGCACGGCATCCTCGGCTTCGGCGGCGTTGCGCGTGACCGAGAAGGCCACGCGGTAGAGTGCCGTCGAGTATTCGGCTACCAGCGCGGCGATCGTCTGGGCGTTATCCAAGGGCTTCGCGACCGGAGCAGGCGTCGCCCAGGAAGCGAGCTGGCCTTCGAAACAACTCATCCTGACTCAATCCTGGCATCCCCCTGCCGGGCTCGATCCGGTACGGGGAAAATCGTGTACGTCTGCTCTAAAGACGGAGGATACCTCGTTTTCGCTCATGGAGTGGGGATGCGGAGTCCGAGGCTGCTTTTGCTGGACCCGTCGTTGCGTTTTGACCTTGTTTCCAGCGGCTTTCAATACACGAGGCGCCATGCGCTTCCTTCGTCTTCTACTCTTTGCCTTGTCTTGGATCGTCAGCGCTGCATGCGGCGTGCCTCTTGTGGCGCGGGCGCAGAGCCCTGCCCCTTCGGGACGGATCAGCCAGCCGGCTCCGTAGCCATTCACGACGCCGATCTCCTGCGACCCGGCGGCAAATGGGTTTACGCTGACCGAGAGCTATATTCTCGGATTGGCCGGGCAGCAGATGACTACTCTCGATCCTACGGGCGCCAATAAGAAACAACGTCTATGCGGGAAGCCGGCTGATCGCTACCTACGACAGCGTCGGCCTCCATTTCGACGTGACGGACCCCCTGGGAACGCGGCGTGTACAGACGGATGCGATCGGATGGCCGGAAGAACAGTTCACAAACTTCCCCTATGGTGACGCTCTCGTTGCGTCCCCGGCCTCGAATCCGCCACCAGGCGAGATCGAGGATTCAACGCCGCTGCACTTCACCGGCAAAGAACGGGACACAGAATCCGGTAACGACTACTTCGGGGCCAGATACTATGCGTCTACGATGGGGCGGTTCTTGTCGCCTGACTGGAGCAAGTTGATCTCTCCCGTGCCGTACGCGCAGCTGGACGATCCGCAGAGCCTGAATCTCTACGCCTATGTTCGGAACAACCCACTGAGCCACACAGACCCCGACGGTCATGAATGCACAGTTGACGGCGAAAAGCATGGCGGGCTCTGGTGCTTTGGCCATGCGCTCGGCCTCGTTCAAACACATGCGGAGCAGGTCAGGGATGCTCGCTTCTATGAGAACCAGTATTGGACCGAACGTGGAGTTGCTCCGAAAAATAGGCCCCAACTGAACGATCAGCAAGTTCTGAATGCGTATCACAACGGAGCCTTTGCCAAGCCTGACAACGACCTTGAAGCGATGGAAGCTGGCCTAATAGGTGGCACAGCAATGTACCGGGGTGGGAGTAGCATCATTGCGCGTTCGATAGACGTAAAAATCGATCCAGAGACCGGTCTGTTAAAAACCACCAGAGGTATTTCCTTGAGCACTGATCCTGATGGGCTGGCACGTTTTGGAGGAGCGCACGAGATCGAGTCAATTCCCGAAGGGTTGGAAATCAGACAGGTCGGTCAGAATCCGAACCATTATGAACTGACTCCTAAGGAGCCGATGACAATGGAGCAATATCAAAATCTGCTCAACCAGGTGAAATTCAAGTAAAGGGGAAGCAGCGAATGCCAAGGGTAATCGGACTTGAGTGGGACGAGGCAACTGCCTTCGACGTTCAGAACAAGGGCTGGTATGAGCAGGCGAAGTTACAGAAGGACGATGGGACCTTGGTGCCCCTCAGCTTCTGGGACCCGGTGCGTCTTCGCCAGGAGTTGGAAGCCGATTTCGCGTCCGGACGAAAGTACTTTGCGGAGCGAAATCTAATTATCCTGCCAAAACTGACCGAAGAGGCGATCCGCACGTCCATCGACGAACTGCTGGCAAGAGGCTTTTTCTAGCCCCGGATGCTCACCAGCATCCGCGAGTACGTGTCACCATCTCCGGCTCTCCTGCAGCCGTGGCGAGTCCAGCGACGAGCACGCCGCCTGCGGCGTCGGGAGGGGTGGACGTCACCCCCGAATGGGAACTGCAGAATCGAAAAGCTGGATTGCTGGATCAAGCTCTGGGGACGTTGGAAGCTTGCAGGGACGGCGACTTGTACTGAATATTCTGGAAATGAGGATGACATGGTTCGTGATCGCATCGCAATCTTGTGATAACGTAGGCTAAATTTCGCACATTTGGATTTGAGCTGGGCTCTGGAAGGCTGTACAAGCAGGAGGAGCAAGACCTTCAGAGGACGGAAGATGGAGCCAGGCGGAGCGGCAGAG
>JBKICP010000161.1:0-3788 GCA_046567085.1 Acidobacteriota bacterium | reverse complement strand
GGCCGTGCCGTCGGGTGGCCTGTCCACAGTTTTGGACGAGAGAGATGAAGGATTGGTGTTGAAGGGGACGAAAAGCGCCTGACTCAAGCTGTATACCAGAGTAAACGAACCAGGATTAATAGAGGAAGGGAATCAGCTTGCGGGTACTGGAGGCGTAATCGTCGAAGGCCGCTCCATCGTGATCGCGCAGGTGGGCGTCCGGCGTGGCCATGCGCTGGATAAGCGTGACGGAATCGTCGGCGTCGATGTCTTTGCTGAGCGTTTTTGCCGGTATTGCGCTCTCAGAGCTCGGCGAGCGCTTTCAGGATGAGCGCTTCAGCTTCAGCCGCAACATTCGCCAGTTCGGCATTTTGCGTAACGCTGACCATCATCTGAAAGTCGGCGGCGGCAATATGTGCTCCGCCGGGTGTCTCTTTCACCGTGACGGTGCAGGGGAGCAGCAATGTCACATGCGGCTCCTCCTGAATGGCCCCACTGGCCAGCTTTGGATTGCACACGCCAAGAATGATCTCGCGCGGAATCTCCACGCCGATTTTCGTTTTGAGCGCCTGGGCGATGTCGATTTCCGCCTGGACGCCGAAGCCGTGAGCGGCCAGAACCTCTTTCGTACGCGCAAGAGCCTTGTCGAAGCTGGTGTGCACGTCTCCCGCGTATCCGAAAGTGAAACGGCTGATTTCCATAGTGCTCCTCCCTGTCGATGGGATGACATCGGCACTCTATGGATGTACTGTAGCGCGGAGACGGAGGGAGCAGAATCGAATTTCCGTGACCTCCAAACGAAGAAGATCCTGCGACTTGCCCGGCCTTCTCGGATGGAAAAGCAGCCGGCTGATCAGATGAGTTCCGTGCCCCACAAATCGTGCAGGTGGAGGACGCCTTCGACATGCTTCTGATCGTCGCTCACGATGAGCGAGGTGATTTTGCGTTCCTCCATAATGCGGAGGGCGCGCACGGCCAATTCGCCGGCTGAGATGGTTCTGGGAGCGGGGTTCATCACCTCCGCGGCGGTACGGCGCAGAGCCTCCGGGCCATCGCGCTCGAGCAGCCGGCGCAGATCCCCATCGCTGACAATGCCGGCCAGAATTCCGTTCTCTTCCACCACGGCCATTCCCAGCTTTTTGCTGGACATTTCATCGATGACGGCCGGCATCGGGGTGGTGGGCGTCACGCGCGGAACAGCGTCGCCCGAGTGCATCAGCTGCCGGACCGTGGCGAGGCGCTTGCCCAGCTTGCCGCCCGGATGAAGGGCGGCAAAATCTTCGGCGCGGAAGCCCTTCCGCAGAGAAACGGCAATGGCCAGAGCATCGCCCATGGCCAGCATGGCGGTGGTGGATGCGGTGGGCGCCAGTCCAAGCCCGCAGGCTTCGCCGGGAACCGAGCAGTCCAGCACTACCGCGGCCGCCCGTGCCAGCGTGGATCCGGTATCGCAGACCAGCGCGATCAGAGCATTTCCGCGGCGCTCGAGCGTGGCCAGCAGGCGAAGGATCTCCTCCGTCTCGCCGCTGGCGGAAAGCGCAATCACCAGGTCGCCTTCGACGATCATTCCCAGGTCGCCGTGGACCGCTTCGGCGGGATGAAGAAACAGGGCCGGGCTGCCCGTGGAACTGAGTGTGGCGGCGATCTTCTGGGCAACGATGCCGCTCTTGCCCATCCCGGTGAGCACCACCCTCCCCCGCGATTCTCCGCAGCGCAGGATCAGTCCCAGTGCACGGTCGAAGTCGCCGGCCATGGGGCCTTCCAGGCGAGCGGCGAGCGCCAGCAGGGCTTCAGCCTCAATGCGGATCAGTCGCGATGGAGTGAGCGGTTCGTTCATCGTCCGGAAAGCTGATGCTATCACTGGGAGCTCACCCCCAGGCAAAGCTGCTCATCCTGCCATTCGTCTTCAGGCCTGGCAAAGCCCAACCCCACGCCCGCATCCAAAGGAGGAGTTGCCGAGGGGTCCATGCCCGAATCGCCAGTGCCCGCGTCCATGACTGCCCTCCCACCCGCTCCAGCGCCCCTCAGAGGACCGTGGCATTTCGGAGGCCTCAGCAAGGGACAGGTTGCGCGTCGAACCTGGCGCGAGATGCAGCAGGACGAGGTTCTGGGCCAATCCGCGCAGCTCGCGTATTTCTTCTTCTTCGCGATCTTCCCGCTCGTGATCTTCCTCACCGCCACCATGGCCATGTTTGTTGGTCCGCACTCGCCTATGGTGCACAGGCTCACCCATGACCTCACCCGGGCCATGCCATCTTCAGCCACCGGGCTGGTGCGGACCACCATCCACCGCTCGCTGGCCAACAGCGGCGGAGGCGAGCTGGCGCTGGGCATCGTTCTTGCTCTGTTGTCGGCATCCTCCGGAATGGCCGCCATGATCCAGACGCTGAACACCGTCTTCGATGCCAGAGAGGAACGGCCGCTGCTGAAACAGCGCTGGACCGCCCTTTGGCTAACCATCGTGGTCGGCATGTTGATTTGCGCGGCCATCTTCCTGATCACCGTCGGCGGAGATGTCGCCAGGGCCGCGGGCGGCGGAGGGCTTTACGTCCTCTGGCAGGTGGCGCAGTATCCCGTGGCGGTCTTCTTTCTGCTGGTCTCGTTCTGCGTGGTGTATTACTTCGCGCCGAACGTGCGCCATCCAAACTGGAAATGGGTCACCCCCGGAGCAGTGGCTGGCGTTCTCCTGTGGGCGATCGTTTCCTTCGGACTGAGAGTGTACCTGCAACACTTCAACAGCTACACATCGGACTACGGGACCATGGGAGCGGTGATGGTGCTGCTGTTGTGGTTTTATCTCACTGGATTGGCTTTCCTGATCGGCGGAGAAGTGGACGCGGTGATCATTCGCGCCGCCACCGGCCGTACGCGGCCGGGAACCGCAGCTGCCGAATCAGAGGCGGCAGCAAAATCGTCCAGACGGGCTGGCCGCCGGCAAGCAGCCTGATGACTGCGGATGGAAGGTCGGGAACGTGTGCAGCGCGGCGGCGAGAGCCGTCACGCTGCACACCAGCCCATGAATCCGAGGCTTACTTCGCCGCTTCGGCGACCGCCGGAGCCGCTTCCTGCACGGGGATCAGTGGCACTTCCTCCACGATTGTGATCCCGCAGCGCCGCAGCAGCTGGAGCACGATGGGGCCCGTCAGCCGCGTGGCGTCGTATTCGACGCGGATGGTCTTCAGTTCTTCGTTTATCTGTATCCGGCGGATGCCGTATACCTCGCGAATATTGCCGAGCGCAACCATCGCCTGCTCGGTCGGATGGCCTTCGTAACGGTACAGCACGTCGAGCTGCGTCATGCTCTGATGATACCAGGGAAGCTCCGATTCAGCGCGCGCCGGCGAAGCTGCGACCGGGGCCGGCCAGCTACACCCGCACCCCAGGACGCAGGAACGGATTGGACTGGCGTTCCTCGCCAATGGTCGTAGGCGGACCGTGGCCCGGAATCACCCGGGTCTCCTCCGGAAGCACCAGCAGGCGGTCATGAATCGAGCGGATGATCTGCCGGGAATCGCCGCCGGGCAGATCGGTGCGGCCGATCGAGCCCGCGAAGAGCGTGTCTCCGGCCAGCAGCAGCTTTTCCGGAGCGAAGTACAGGCAGACGCTGCCCTGGGTGTGTCCGGGCGTGTGAATGATGCGCGCGGTGTGTCCGGAGAGCCCGGTCTCCATGCCATCCTCGGCGCTGGCGTCCGGGGGAGCCACCTCCGGCGTGGCGATCCCCAGCCAGCCCGCCTGCACATCCATCATTTTGAGTAGCGGCAAGTCATTCTGGTTGAGCAGAATCGGGGCTCCGGTGGCGCGTTTCAGGCGTA
>JBKICP010000160.1:0-32514 GCA_046567085.1 Acidobacteriota bacterium | reverse complement strand
GAATGCCATTACGCCTGCGACGCGCCTGATTGCGATCGCCAATCCCAACAGCCCCACCGGCCAGACCGCGTCGCGTGCGGAATTGCTGCAGGTGATCGAAGCGGCTCCGCACGCTGCCGTCCTGGTGGACGAGGCGTACTTCCACTTCTTCGGCGAATCAGTGGTGGATCTGATCGGCCGCGCCCCAAATGTAATCGTGGCTCGCACATTTTCCAAAGCCTACGGTCTGGCGGGACTCCGCCTGGGTGTTCTGGCCGCAGGCGAGGAGCCGATGCAGTGGCTGCGCCGCGCCATCTCTCCGTACAGCGTTAACTCCGTCGCCCTTGCCTGCCTGACCGCCGCGCTCGACGATGAAGACTACCTGCGCTGGTACGTCGACGAAGTCCTCACATCGCGGCCGCTCTTCGAATCCGCCCTCCAGCGCCTCGGCGTTCCGTACTGGCCGTCGCGGGCCAACTTTGTCCTGGCCGACATCGGAGCGAAGCATGGCGCATTCGTTACGGCAATGCGCGCCAAAGGCGTCCTGGTGCGCGACCGCTCCAGCGATCCGGGCTGCGACGGCTGCGTCCGCATCACCCTGGGCACGCGCGAGCAAACACAACAGGGAATCGCAGCGCTGGAAGAATCCCTTGCCGAGATCCAATGGTCCCCGACAACCGCCGGAGCCGCAAAATGAAAAAACGCATCGCCAGTATCGATCGCAGGACGGCTGAGACCGAAATTCGCCTGCGCCTCACCATCGAAGGACAGGGTCGCTACACCGTCTCCACCGGTATCCGATTCTTCGACCACATGCTCGAGCTTTTTACCCGCCACGGCGCCTTCGATCTCGACCTGCGCTGCAAGGGCGATCTCGACGTCGATCAGCATCACACCGTCGAAGACGTCGGCATCGCGCTCGGTGAGGCCTTCGACAAAGCGCTCGGCGACAAGCGCGGCATCCTGCGCGCCGGCTACTTCCTCATGACGATGGACGAAACCCTTGGCCTCGCCGCTGTCGATCTCAGTGGTCGCGCCGCCCATCAGGTCGAAACCAAAGTCCGCACACGCCTCGTCGGCGATTTGCAGTCCGAACTCGTCGAGGACTTCTTCGAAGGTTTCGCCCGCGGCGCCCGCGCCAACATTCACGTCAAGACGATGTACGGGCGCTCGAATCACCATAAGATCGAAGCGATCTTCAAAGCCTTCGCCCGCGCCCTGCGCTTTGCCTGTTCGCGCGACCCGCAACTCAAGCAAATGCTGCCCAGCACGAAGGGGCTGCTGTGATGCGCGTGACCGTGATCGATTACAAGGCTGGAAACCTCACGTCGGTCGTCAAGGCTCTGCGACACCTCGGCGCGGAGGTCACGGTCACGGAACAGCCCGATGAGGTGATCGCCGCCGAGCGGATTGTGCTTCCGGGTGTGGGCCACTTTGCTGCGACGACCTTCCTCGAAGAGCGCGGGCTGAAATCAGCGATCGAGAACCGTATCGCCGCCGGAACACCCTTTCTTGGCATCTGTGTCGGCCTGCAGTGGCTCTTCGCGGGGAGCACCGAGGCGCCTGCTGTTCAGGGGCTCGGGCAGTTCCCGGAACTCTGCGAGCGCTTCACGCCGGGCAAGAAGGTGCCGCACGTAGGCTGGAACTCGCTCTCGATTAACCCTGCATCGAAGCTCTTCTCGGGAATCGAGAACGACAGTTTTGCGTATTTCACCCATTCCTGGCGCGCTCCCGTCACCCATGTCACTGCAGCTGTTACGAATTATGGTGAGTCCTTCGCTGCGGCGGTCGAGCGCGATCACGTGATGGGGGTTCAGTTTCATCCCGAAAAATCCGGTGAAACCGGGCTGCGCGTCCTGCGCAATTTTCTGGAGTGGCGTCCATGCTGACCAAACGCATCATCGCCTGCCTCGATGTCCGCAGTGGGCGCGTGGTGAAGGGCGTTCAGTTCGTCGACATCGTCGATGCCGGCGATCCTGCGGAACTGGCCGTACGCCACGCAGCTGCCGGTGCCGACGAGATTGTCTTCCTCGACATCACGGCGACCCACGAGGGCCGCGGTACGCTGATCGACGCCGTCCGCCGTGCTGCCCGGCAAATCTTCGTGCCCTTCACGGTGGGTGGAGGCATCCGCACCGTGGATGAAGCCGCGGCGATCTTCGATGCCGGCGCGGATAAGATCAGCGTCAACTCGGCTGCGCTCGCCCGTCCCGAACTCATTGGCGAGATCGGTGCGAAGTTCGGCGCTCAGGCTGTCGTGGTTGCGATCGATGCCCGGCGCGTCCCCGAGCGCCCGGCAGGCGAGGCCGAAGTCTTTGTCGCCGGAGGCCGCAAGCCAACGGGACGCCGCGCTGTGGAATGGGCCTGTGAGGCCGAATCCCGTGGCGCAGGCGAGATTCTCCTGACCTCCATGGATTCCGACGGAACACGCGCCGGCTTCGACTGCGAGCTCACCGCCGCAGTGAGCGAAGCCGTGCAGATTCCGGTGATCGCTTCCGGGGGTGCCGGCAATGCGCGGCACTTCACGCAGGTTTTCGGCGAAGGCAAAGCCGATGCCGCGCTCGCCGCCAGCATCTTCCACTTCGGCATTCACGATGTCCGCGAACTCAAATCGCAACTTCAGCGCGATGGAATTCCTGTGAGACTGCCATGCTGATTCCTTCAATCGACCTCATGGGTGGACGCATCGTGCAACTCGAGCACGGCGAGACGCTGCGGCTTGCCTTCGACGATTTTGAATACTGGATCGAACGTTTTTCCCGTTTCCCTCTGGTCCAGTTGATCGATCTCGATGCCGCCAAGCGTGTGGGAGACAATCGCGGTCTGATCGAGTTGATTGCGAAGCGGCTTCCCGTGCAGGTTGGCGGAGGCGTTCGCACGGCGGATCAGGCGCGCGCTCTTCTGAATGCCGGTGCACGGCGGGTTATCTTCGGCTCGGCGCTCTTTCGCGACAAGGGAATCGATACCGATTTTGCCGCCGCCGTCTCCTCCAGCCTCGGCACGGATCCATTCGTCGCTGCCATCGATACAAAAGCGGGCAGGATTGCCGTCCGCGGATGGGCCGAGAACGTCGACCTTACTCCCGCCGAGGCTATCGCCGCTCTCGATCCATGGTGCGGCGCGTTCCTCTATACCCATGTCGACACCGAAGGCACGCTGCGTGGTTTTCCCATAGAGGTGGCGCGGGCCCTGCGCCCTCTGACCCGCCGCCAGCTGATTGTCGCCGGGGGAATTCGCGCCCAGGACGAAATCGACACCCTTGAAACGCTTGGCGTGGACGCGGTCGCCGGGATGGCGGTCTACTCGGGACTTCTGACGACCTGAGAGGGCCGCCGATTCGAGCCGGGCGGTGATTCGCTATCCACCCGGCATCAAAATGCTCTAAGCTGTAACGTCCGCTACGGCCGGTGATTCGACATGACAACAAAAAGCAAGTCTCTCCACCTCGCGAAGCGCCTTGACGAAGTCGGGTTCTCCGACATCGTGCAGATTCGCAATAAGGTTCTCGAACTCCGCGCGGCAGGCCAGTCCGTCCACGCCTTCCATGGCGGAGAGCCGTTCTTCGAGACCCCGGAAGCAATTAAATACGCCACGGTCAGGGCGCTCACCGAGAACAAGACAAGATACGCGCCGTCGTCGGGCATCGAACCCCTGCGCGCGGCGATCGCGAAGAAGCTGAAAACGAAGAACCACATCGACGCTGCGCTCGACGAAGTGATCGTGACTGCCGGCGGGGCTCACGCTCTCTACGTCGCCTTTCAGGCGATTCTCGATCCCGGCGACGACATGCTCCTCTTCTCGCCGTTCTGGACGCCGATCCGCGACATGGTGACGCTGGCGCAGGCGCGGCCCGTGATGGTGCCAACCGCTACGGCGCGGCGCAACGGCCTGACGGCGACCCTCGAACACTTCTCCACCCCCGCGACGCGCGCCATCTACTACAACACCCCGCAGAACCCCTCCGGGGTGGTTTTCTCGCGCAGCGAGGCGGAAGAGGTCGCCGCGTTTGCGAAGAAGCGCAATCTGGTGGTGATTGCCGATGAAGCCTATGAGGACCTGGTCTACGAGGGCGAGCACGTCTCGATTGCGTCGCTGCCGGGCATGGCCGAGCGGACCATCACCACGTACACGTTCTCCAAAACGTATGGCATGACGGGATGGCGTGTGGGCTATGCGGTGGCCAAAGAGCCCTTCATGACCGGGTTGCGCAAGCTTGTGCTGTACTCGACGAACGGTGTCTCTACGCCTACCCAGTGGGCGGCACTCGAAGCTCTGGCCGTGCAGGAGGCGACCATCGCTGCGCGCCGCGAGGAATATCGCGAGCGCCGCGACCTGCTCGTGAAAGGACTGAACGAACTCGGCCTCGAATGCGATCTGCCCGCTGGAGCTTTCTACGCCTTCCCCAGTATCCGCAGGATCGACAAGGACAGCCGTCGGGTCGCAGCGATGCTTCTGGAGAAGGCGCACGTGGCCACCATCCCCGGCGTGGTTTTCGGGGCGCAGGGCGAGGGGCATGTCCGCTTCAGCTACGCGGTGCCGCAGGAGGCCATTGCTGCCGGGCTGGAGGCGTTGCGTAAGGTGTTCCCCTGGCCCGGCGGTGATCGAGACTCCCTCGGGACTTCCTGAAGCACAGAAATTTATGTATCCGCCTGTTCCTGGAGTGCGTCCATTATGTACGCCGGTTGCGTGTGTTTCTGCGCGCATAAAGCCCCCGGAACTGCTCCGATATGCTGAGATCGATTCGCCCCCGTGCCCTCTGCGCGTTCGCGCTTTTGTCCCTCGTTGCTCTGTTCGTGGCGTCCGCGTCCGCGCAGTCCGACAGCAGCCGTTCGTTGCCCGATGCCCCTGCGGTGGCCCAGGCGGGTCAGGTCGCCAACCCGGTAACCGGCCCGGCGGTTCCGCCTCCGGCGCCGGCTGGCTCCCTGCACGACAGTCTTGAGGGGAAGCAGACCAAGCGCATTCTTGGCATCGTGCCCAATTTTCGCGCCGTGTCGGTCGACGCAAAACTGCCCCCTGAGAACTGGAAGGAGAAGTTCAGGGAGAGTTCCGAAGACGCATTCGACTATTCCGACTTCGTCTTTGTCGCGATTCTCGCCGGCGTGGGGCAGGCCCAGAACTCTTATCCGGAATTCCATCAGGGCGCCGTTGGCTATGGCCGCTACTACTGGCATTCGCTCGCCGACCAGGTGGATGAGGACTATCAGGTGGAATTCCTCTTTCCTGCCGCTCTCCATCAGGATTCGCGCTACTACACGCTCGGCCGGGGCGGATTTCCACGGCGGCTCTTTTATGCTTTCAGCCGCATCGCGGTCACCCGCACCGATGGCGGCGGGGAAGCCTTCAATGCGTCGGAAGTGGTGGGCGCAGGGGCGGCAGCGGGCATTTCGGACCTGTACTATCCTTCGCCGGAGCGCACCTGGACCAAGACCGGACAGCGCTGGCTCCTGAACGTCGGCCTGGATGGAGCGACCTTCGCATTCAAGGAATTCTGGCCCGACCTCAACAGCCGCTTCTTCCATCAGAAGGACTGATCGGGAACGGGCGTCGTGGAGCGCATCGTGTCTTGAGGTGGTATCCGTGAGCCGCTCTGCCCGTGACTTCGGTTTCCGTCCTGAGTCTTGGGTCGCGCCAGGGCCTGTTAACACTCATGGAATGGCCAGCGACGGGAGCCGGTTTTTCTCAGTTCGAGGAGCGAGGAGAGACAGATACCGGGTGTATCTTAGCGACGAGCGACGAAGAAATGCGGAAAATCGGCCCCGTCCCTCCGGGTTGCGGCGCAAATCCGGCCATCCTTTGTTGTCGCTCTCGACGTTGGACCCGGCACAGCCTTCGGGCTCCGCCTTGTCTGGCCGAATTTTCGCTCGCAACGCTGACCATCCCAGGAGTGTTAACAGCCCTGGCATCGAAGTATTCCCGCTGCACCGGAGTCTTGTTCCATGCTCAAAGTAGGCGTGCCCGAATCCGTCGACCACGATCTGCATCGCCTGTTGCCTGAAGGCATTTCTCTGCAGCTCATCCCCGTGCAGCCAACCGAACCGCTGGAGGTGGAGTTTTGGGTTCCGCCACCGTGGCAGGGCCAGGCGGCACGGCAACTGCCCTGGCTGCGTGGACTGAAGGTGATGCAGGCGACGCTTGCCGGCGTCGATCAGCTGATCAAAATCAAGCCGTCCGGCGTCACCCTCTGCGATGCCCGGGGCGCGCACACCATCTCCACCGCCGAGTGGACGGTGGCGGCCGTTCTTGCCTCCACGAAGTACTTCCCGCTCTTCGGCCAGATGCAGCAGGCGGCCGTGTGGTCGCGCCGCAAAGAGGCCGAGGATCTCTACCATGCGCTCCATCCGCGTGCGAAGCGTCTCTCTCCGCCGATCCTGTGCGACGAACTGCACGGACAGCAGGTGCTCATCGTGGGTTACGGATCCATCGGCCAGGCGATTGAGCAGCGGCTTCAGCCCTTCGGCGTCCGTTTCGTGCGGGTCGCCCGGACCGCGCGCGAGGGCGTGCACGGGGTCGACGAACTGCACCGGCTCCTGCCTTCCGCCGACGTGGTCATCCTGATCGTGCCTTTCACGAGCGAGACGACGGGCATGATCGGCGAGACCGAACTCGGCCTGATGAAGCAGGGCGCGCTGCTGGTCAACGCAGCCCGCGGACCGGTCGTGAAGACCGACGCGCTGCTCGCCGCGCTGAACGATCGCCGCATCACGGCTGCGATTGATGTGACGGACCCGGAGCCGCTGCCCGACGATCATCCGTTATGGCATGCGCCGAACCTGCTGATTACACCTCACGTGGGGGGATCGACGCCGATGTTCATGGTGCGCGCGATGCAGTTTGCCGGCGCGCAGATTGCACGTTATCTGCGGGGCGAGCCGCTGGAGAACATTGTGACCGGCGAATATTAAGGAAGGCGAGCGATCGGGTGGGAGCCGGGGGCGGCGATCCCTGCACCAGCCCGATCACACGTTCCGCCTCTGTCCCATTCTTGACCCGCTTTTTCGCGAAACCTACAATCTAAACAGGAGAAATTCACCCATTTCCGGGTGTTTTCAGCGTGTTTCCATGGGTTCCGATCTGCGGCTGAGTCCTCGCGAACGCACCGTTCTGACGGCGATTGTCGAGACGTACATCGCTACCGGGGAGCCGGTAGCGTCGCAGGCCCTTGCGCGTCATTTCGGGAATAAGGACGGCATGAGTTCGGCCACCATCCGCAATGTGATGGTGTCCCTTGCCGAAGCCGGCCTGCTCGATCAGCCCCATACTTCTGCCGGCCGCATCCCCACAGCACGCGCTTTCCGCTTCTATGCGGAGCACCTGGGCGGGGCTCAGGTGGCGATCCTCGCGCCGGAGCGCCTCGAGCAGATCGAGGAGAGCTTTGCCGGCATCGGCACCAGCCAGCAGTATCTGGAGAGGACCTCGCACGTGCTGGCGCTCATCTCCAGCGGGCTGGGCGTGGCGCTCGCTTCGACCCAGGAACTGCACACTCTGGAGCACATCCACTTTTCGCGGCTGGCGCCGGGTCGCGTGCTGGCGGTGGTGATCACCAAAGCTGGCAGCGTGCTCGACCGCGTGCTTCTTCTCGATCACGATCTGAATATCTCCGAACTGGAGACGGCGGCCCGCTACATGAACGAGAATTTCCACGGCTGGTCGATCGAGCGCATTCGCGCGGAAATGGCCCGCCGTCTCGAAGCGGAACGCAGCGAATACGACCGGCTGATGCATTCGCTCGAAGAGCTTTACCGCAAGGGTGCACTGGCCGCCGAGATCGCCGTGGTGCCCACTCTCTTTGTCGAGGGCGTCGCCAACCTGCTGGCCGGCGAGACCGACCGCGAGCGGCTGCGCACCATGCTGCACGCACTGGAGGCGAAAGAGCGGCTGATTGAACTGTTGAATGCCTATGTCGATGCCCGGCAGCGCACGGTGCGCGTCGTCGTGGGCCTTGAAGATGCGATCCCCGAACTGCGCGACTTCGTTCTGATCGGCACCACGGCGCGCCTCGGGGCGGAGAATCTCGGGACGGTAGCCGTGATCGGCCCCACCCGCATCCAGTACCAGGAGACGATCAACGCCGTGTCGTACATCGCACAGCTATCCGGCAGGATCTTCCAGCCACCCCACTGAGCGCGCACGCTGCGTGCCCTGAATTGATTTACAGTGAGCAGGCGTACCGCAGTCATCGCCTGCATCCCCGAATCGAGCTATTTATGCGACGCATTATGGTTGAAAAGAAAAATAACGCTGCCGACAGAATCGAAGCCGCTCCCTCCGACGACCCGACGAACGACCAGGGATCCGTTGCCGCCGGAATTGCCGAAAACGACGACGCCAAAGAACCGCTGGTTGCCGTCGAAACTGCCCACGTGCCGCAGGAGGAGTACGACCGCCTCAAAGCCGAGCGCGATCTCCTCTTCGATCGTCTGGCACGCCTGCAGGCGGAGTTCGACAACGCCCGCAAGCGCGAGGCGAAGGAGCGCGCCGAGTTCCGCGACTATGCGGTCTCCAGTGCGGTGGAGCAGTTTCTCCCCGTGGTCGACAACTTCCAGCTGGCGCTCAGGTCGACCGGCTCCGAGGAGCAGCTTCGTGCCGGCGTCGAACTGATCGTCAAGCAGATGGAAGAGGCGCTCCGCACCCTCAACGTTCAGCCGGTGGAGTCCGTGGGCGCCGCTTTCGATCCCCGCGTTCACGAGGCAATCGAAATGGTGGAGCGCGCCGACCTCCCCGATCATCAGGTATTCGAGGAAGTGCGCCGCGGTTACCGCATCCGCGAACGCCTCCTCCGCCCGGCGATGGTCCGGGTCGCCAGTAACCCGCAGCAGAAGGAAGCATGAGCAGAACTCAAAACGTGACCAAAGCCGACTATTACGAAGTTCTTGGAGTTGCCCGCAGCGCCTCCGATCAGGAGTTGAAGGCCGCTTATCGCAAACTGGCGCTCCAGCATCATCCGGATCGCAACCCCGGCAATAAGGAATCCGAGGAACGCTTCAAGGAGTGCAGCGAGGCGTACCAGGTGTTGAGCGATCCGCAAAAACGCGCAGCCTACGATCGCTTTGGCCATGCCGGAGTGGGCGCGGGCGGCTTCGACGGCAATCCCTTCGGCGCCCAGGACATCGGCGACATCTTCGGCGATCTTTTCGGCGAAATGTTCAACATCGGCGGCAGCCGCCGTGGGCAATCCCGCGTGCAGAAGGGCCGCGATCTCCGCTTCGACCTCACCATCGAGTTCGAAGAAGCCGTCTTCGGCAAGGAGACGAAGATCACGATCCAGCGCATGGAGGCCTGCACGGATTGCCGCGGCACCGGCACCGCCAGCGGGCGCGGCCCCACGAGCTGTCCCCACTGCCAGGGACGCGGCCAGGTTCGCTACCAGCAGGGATTCTTCTCCATCGCGCGCACCTGCAGCTACTGCGGCGGTTCGGGCACCGTGATCAGCGATCCATGCACGACTTGCCGCGGAGAAGGCCGAGTGGAGCGCCAGCACGAGATCGCCGTCAGCATTCCTGCCGGCGTCGAGGATGGCACGCGCATCCGCTATCAGGGCGAAGGCGACACCGGGCCGCACTCCGGACCGGCGGGCGACCTGTACATTGTCCTGCGCGTTCGGCAGCACAAAGTATTCGAGCGGGATGGGAACGATCTGCGCTGCCTCATCCCCATCTCGTTCCCGCAGGCCGCCCTTGGCGCGGAGATTAACCTGCAGACGCTCGACGGCGAGGTGAAGCTGAAGATTCCCGAGGGCGCGCAGAGCGGCCAGGAATTCCGGATTCGCGGCAAAGGTGTTCCGCACCTCAACGAATACGGCCGTGGCGACCTCATCGCCCAGATTGTCGTCCGCACGCCCACGAAACTCAGCAAGGCGCAGAAGGAACTTCTCCGCCAGCTTGGCGAGACGATCACCGTCGAGAACACTCCCACAGCGCGGAGTCTCCTCGAGAAGGTGAAAGAAATGTTCTCGTAAGGGCGGGGAATCGGGAGCAAAGAGCAGAAGTGGCGCCCGAGGGCGCCACTTCTCTTTTGCAGAGCCCATCGCTCCCGACTCCCTATTCCCTGCTCCCTGTCTCTCTCACTCCAGCAGCGCGGCCGCCACCGCCATCGCGGTGATTGCAGCCGTTTCCGCGCGCAGGATGCGGGGTCCCAGGCTGACCGGCTTCCAGTTCTCCGCGTCGAACAGCGCTTCTTCTTCCGCCGTCCATCCACCCTCCGGCCCGACCGCCACGCGAATGCCCGGCACCTCGTCGCCGGCATCCGTCAGCGCTTCACGCAGCGCGTGATGCAGCGTGGTCGACCGCTCCTGTTCTGCGAGCACCAGCCGCAGGGACTGCGGATGGATCTTCAGCGCCTCTTTCAGCGCAAGGGGTTCCTCAATCCGCAGCACATCGGACCGGCGCGCCTGCTTCGACGCTTCAAGAGCGACGCGCCGCCAGCGCTCGGCACGCGCTCCGGCAGCCTGGGCCAGATGCTTTTCGCTCCTGCGCGCGATCACCGGCACCACACACTCAGCGCCCAGCTCCGTCAGCTTCTCGATCGCCCACTCCATCCTGTCGAACTTGTAGATGGAAAGCAGCAACGTGACGGGCAGCGCCGGATCGGCCTGCACCTCGGCGATAAGGTTGAACCGCACGGTGTCGCCTGCGATGCCGGCCAGCACACTGTGCCACACATGGCCGCCGGCGACGACATCGAACTCCATCCCTGGCTGCGCGCGCAGGACGCGGATCAGATGCCCGGCCTGATCGCCGGCAATCGAGGCCGTCGCTTCATCCCACGTATCGGCAATCCATCGGCGTCGCGTCACAAGTCCAGCCTACAGTCATCCGTGCGCATCGTCTTCGTCTGGTGCGCTATTTCCATCGTGTCGAAACCGCCCGCAAAAGCATCGGGGGGACGCTTGCGCGTCCCCCCGGTGTGTTGCCGATGACCTCTTACTTCTTTTTGGAGGTCTTCTTGGCTGCCTTTTTCGTTGCCTTTTTAGCTGCCTTTTTCGCTGCCATGTTTTCTATTCTCCCTTTTCGATGTCTACATCGAAGTCTGCAACATAAAATGCTGCAGTTAACGAATGTATAGAGTTCCGCGCATACAGTGTCAAGAGAAAAATGAACTTTTCGGCTACAACTTTTCTTGTCACTCGTCGCGCGCATCGGAACATCGCGCGAACGAACTTCACAGCGCATGAAAATGCTGCAGCAGCGCGAGCATCACTCCGCTGAAAATGTCGTGCCACGCATGCGCGATCATTCCTGGACGAAGACTCCTGCGCGCCAGCGCCAATGCGCAAAACATCGCGCCGTACGCGGTGATCGCGATCATTCCCGCTGCGCCTTCGTATCCATGACTGATACCGAACAGCAGAGACGAGCAGAGCACGCCGAGCCATAATCCCGCCCGCAGAGAAGAGAACTGGCGCAGGAGATAGCCGCGAAAGACAAATTCTTCGCAGAAGCCGGCCGAGCTGCTGAGCATCACCCAAAGCAACACCTCCAGCGGTGTGTGCGGCGCCATTTGCACCAGAGTCTTCTGCGGCGCCGACAATCCGGCCGCCTTCATCAGCAGTCCGATGATCGCCAGCACGACCACCGCGACGATCCAGAACACTGCCGCCGCGCCCACATCGTCTTTCAGCGTCTGCCATCCGCGCCGAAATCCGAGCAGCTCCGCCATCGGAGTCCGCCGCAGCCGCATGCCCCACCAGGCCAGCAGCAGCAACCCCCACTCCATGGAGATTCCGAATGCATAGCGAGCGACATGGTGCGATGCCGCCACTTCGCGATGCGCAGACCGCGCTCCGAGGGCTGAGGTCGCGGCCAGCAGCAGGACGATCAGCGCTGTGTGCCACCAGGGCGCCACCGCTTTCGAGATGCGGCTTCGTGAAGCCTGCGTCGTATCCAACGGCGTTTCGTGCATCCCATCCTCTCTCTCTGGTATCTTCCCTCTGGATTCTACTGATCGCGTTCGCGCATCGAATCCACGAGGAGCACCATGGATCCAGTCGTTATCGTCTCCGGCGTCCGCACTCCGGTCGGCAAATTTCAGGGATCGCTTTCCGACGTTCCCGCCACGCGTCTTGGAGCCGTTGTCGTCCGGGAAGCGGTGAACCGCGCGGGTCTCCAGCCCGGGCAGATCGACGAGTGCATCATGGGCAATGTCGTGTCCGCCGGGCTCGGCCAGAATCCCGCGCGCCAGGCGGCGCTCTTCGCCGGTCTTCCGCCGGAAGTGAGTGCCGTGACCATCAATATGGTCTGCGGCTCGGGTCTGCGCGCTGTCGCGCTCGCCGCGCAGTCGATCCAGACAGGCAACTCCGGCATCGTGGTTGCCGGCGGTATGGAATCGATGACCAATGCCCCTTATCTGCTTCCGCAGGCGCGCAGCGGATTCCGCATGGGCAACAATGTGGCCGTGGATTCCATGGTTCACGACGGCCTCTGGGACGTCTACAACGACTTCCATATGGGCCAGACCGCCGAGCTTGTCGCCGAGAAATACAACATCAGCCGCGAAGAACAGGACAGCTTCGCCCTCTCGTCGCATCAAAAGGCCGCCGCTGCCTGGCGCGAGGGCCGTTACGCTTCCGAAGTGGTCCCCGTCGAAATTCCCGCGAAGAAGAAGGGGCAGCCGCCCGCGCTCTTCGAACGCGATGAGTCCATCCGTGAAGACGCCAGCATCGAAGCGCTCCGCGCCCTGAAGCCGGCCTTCAAAAAGGACGGTACGGTGACCGCAGGCAACGCTCCCGGCGTCAACGATGCAGCCGCCGCGGTCGTCGTCATGTCCGCAAGCCAGGCTCGCGAACTCGGACTTACGCCCCTGGCGCACATCGTCTCGCACGCCACCAGCGGGATCGATCCGAAGTGGGTGATGATGGCCCCCGTCGACGGAGCGCGCAAAGCGGCCGAGCGCGCCGGCTGGAGTTTCGACTCCATCGACCTTTTCGAATTCAACGAGGCCTTTTCGGTCCAGGCGCTGGCCATTATGCGCGAGCTGGGCGTTCCTCCCGAGAAGGTAAACGTCAACGGCGGATCGGTCGCGATCGGTCACCCGATCGGCGCCAGCGGTGCACGCGTCCTCGTCACCCTGATGTATGAGATGGCGCGGCGCAAGGCTCGCCGCGGGCTGGCCGCCCTTTGCCTCGGTGGCGGCAACTCCGTCGCCATGTGCATCGAGCGGGGTTAGCCACCCGGGCAAACGCGACGTCGCCGCCGAAGAGTGTTTGTCGAATCGCTATGCTGCCCAATCCCACCGACCGTTTCACCGGCCGCGCCGAAAGCTATCGCCGCTTTCGCCCGACCTACCCGCACGCCATCGTCGATCTTCTCCGCCGCGACTGCAGCCTTCCACCCGACGCGCAGATCGCCGACATCGCCGCAGGCACCGGGCTGCTCACTGAAATCTTCCTCGCCACCGGCTTCCGCGTCACCGCCGTTGAGCCCAACGCCGAGATGCGCGAAGCCTGTGCGGATCTCCTGCCTCTTTATCCCAATCTGACGCTCGTCGATGGAACCGCCGAAACCACCGGCCTCGCCGATCACTCCATCGACCTCATCACCGTGGCCCAGGCCATGCACTGGTTCGATCTCGAGAAGACCCGCGTGGAATTCGCCCGCATCCTGAGACCAGGCGGACCCTGCGCCATCCTCTACAACAACCGCCGCCTCTCCGGCGACCCTTTCCACGACGCCTACGAGCGATTCCTCGTCGACTTCGGCATCGACTACGGGGCCGTCAGGCAGCAGCACGTCGGACGCAAGCGCCTCGCGGAGTTCTTCGCGCCCGCACCCATGGCCTGCGCCACCCTCCCCAACCCGCAGCAACTCTCCCTCGAAGCCCTCGAAGGCCGCATCCTCTCCTCGTCCTACATCCCGCGTCCTGGCCACCCACGCTTCGAAGAGATGCGCAGCGCGATCCAGCGCCTCTTCTCCGCCAACCAAGCCAACGGCACCGTCACCATGCACCACGACTGCACGGTCTGCTACGGGCGCCTGACGTAACCTATGGGAGACCGTCGACGAAAATCAGGCGACCGTGACTGAGACAGTGACCCCATCGGAAAGCCGGCAAATGGCCGCACTTAGGAAGATAGCGACGACTATCGCCTAACCCCTACTCCCTATTCCCTGCCGTTTAGCATTCAATGACATTCAGCGCCAGACCCGCGAGGCTCGTCTCCTTGTACCGCGACTGCATATCGAGTCCCGTCATGTACATCGTCCGGATCACCTGATCGAGCGACACCTTATGCCCCTCGGTTTCGTTCATCGCGATGCGGCACGCCTGCACCGCCTTCACCGCGCCCATCGCGTTGCGTTCAATGCACGGAATCTGTACCAGGCCGCCGATCGGATCGCACGTCATTCCCAGGTTGTGTTCCATCGCAATCTCTGCAGCGTGCTCCACTTCGTCGTTCGTGCCGCCCAGCGCCGCCGCCAGTCCGCCCGCCGCCATCGAACAGGCTACGCCGACTTCGCCCTGGCAGCCGACCTCCGCGCCGCTGATCGAAGCATTCTCCTTGTACAGCACACCCACCGCCGCCGAAGTCAGAAAGTACCGCAGCGTGCCCTCTTGATCGGCGCCTGGAGTGAAATCGCGATAGTAGCGTGCGACCGCCGGGATCACGCCCGCTGCGCCGTTGGTCGGCGCCGTTACCACGCGCCCGCCTGCTGCGTTCTCCTCATTCACCGCCATTGCGTACACGGTCACCCAGTCCAGCGGCGCCAGCGGATCGGTCGAGCCTTTTTCTCGAAGTCGAGAGGCCAGGCGCGGGGCTCGCCTGCGCACGCTCAGACCTCCGGGCAGGATCCCCTCGGTCGCCATGCCGCGCTCGATGCAGCCCTGCATCACATCCCAGATGTGAAGGATTCCCGCGCGCACCTCTTCACGGCTGCGCAGCGCAGTTTCGTTCTCGAGCATCAACTCCCAGATCGCCAGCCGCTTCCCGCTTGCCATCTGCAGCAGCTCCGCGGCGCTGGCAAAGGGATAGGGCAGCGCTACGTCGGCTGCCGCCTTTGGTGTCTGCTCCTCTCCGTCCGCAACGATGAATCCGCCGCCGATCGAGAAAAAGGTTTGCGCGAGCAGCACATCTCCCGCCTCATCGGTCGCCGTGAACCGCACCCCATTCGGGTGCTGGGTCCTTGCCCCGGGCGGTACCATCTCGTTCGCATGGAAGACCAGGTGATCGACCTCGCGAAACGGAAGCGCGCGCGTCCCGAGCAGCATCAGCTGTCCCGAGTTGCGAATCGCAGCCAGTTTGGGATCGATGGTCGCGGGATCGATGGTCGCTGCCTCTTCACCGCTCAGCCCGAGCAGCACCGCTCGATCGGTCCCGTGGCCGCGACCGGTCAGCGCGAGCGAGCCATAGAGATCCACCCGAACCGCAGTCACCCGGTCGATGACGCCGTCCGATTCCAGTTCCAAAGCAAATCGCCGCGCTGCGCGCATGGGGCCCATCGTGTGGGAACTGGACGGGCCGATGCCCACCTTGAACAGATCGAAGAGGCTGGTCTTCACGCATACAGGGTACAGGGGGCGGCGTACAGGTTGCAGAGTTCGAGGCAGCGGAGAACGTCGTCCGATCCTGAACCCTGCCGTACCCAGGCCCTCACGACGCTCCGAGATAAATGAATCGGGCCAGAAACAGGACGGATAACAGGTACAACAGCCAATCCCTGCGGTCGAACCTCCCCATCGCCAGGTGCAGAGCCGCGTAAGCGATGATGCCGAACCCGAGACCGTTGGCAATCGAAGTTGTCAGCGGAATCAGGACCAGCGTCAGAAATGCGGGGAATGCGATCAGCGGCTGTTTCCAGTCGATTTCGCCCAGGGTGTGCAACATCAGACTGCCAACCACAATGAGCGCCGGAGCGGTCGCGGCTGTCGGCACCATACCTGCCAGGGAAGCCGCCGGCAGCGCGACCAGAAAAAGGATTCCCGTGATGATCGCAGTCACGCCCGTTCTGCCGCCGGCCGCCACTCCGGCCGCCGATTCGATGTAGCTCGTCACTGTCGAGGTGCCCAGCAGCGAACCGGCGACGGTCGCAGTGGCGTCCGCGGCGAGAATCCGGCCCAGCCGCGGGATCTCGTGCTTCTCGTCAATCAGCCCGGCATGCTTGGCGACAGCCACCAGCGTTCCCAGATTGTCGAACAGATCGACAAACAGAAACACAAACACGATCTCCACCAGCCCGATATGCAGAGCCGCCGGCACGTTCAGCCGGAAGGCGGTTCCGGCAATCGCCGAGAAGCCGTAGGGCGCGGGATTCCACTTCACCAGCCCAAACGGGATTCCGGCGAGCGTAATCGTCAGCACCCCGATCAGGATGGCCCCGCGGATGCGCCACGCCAGCAGCGCTGCCATCAGCAAGACGCCCAGCAGCGCAAGAAAGGTCTGCGGCTCGCGCAGATTGCCCAGCGTCACCATGGTCGCCGGATCGGCAACCACGATGCCGGCATTCCTGAACCCGATGAATGCGATGAAGAGGCCGATACCGCCCGCGACAGCGGCGTACAGTTCATGCGGGATGCTCTGCAAAATCGCCTGCCGCAAGCCTGTCGCCGTCAGCAGAAGAAAAATCACACCCGAAAGGAAAACCGCACCCAGCGCCGTTGGCCACGGCACGTGCATCTTCATGACGACCATGTAGCTGAAGTAGGCGTTCAACCCCATGCCGGGCGCCAACGCCAGCGGATAGCGCGCGATCGTGCCCATGAGAATGCTGCCGAAGGCCGCGCTGACGCAAGTTGCTGCCGTGACTGCCGGGATCGGCAATCCGGCCTCGCCCAGAATCGAGGGGTTCACCACGATGATGTAAGCCATCGTGATGAACGTGGTCAGGCCGGCGAAGATCTCCGTCTTCCAGGTCGTCCCGAGCCTGGCGAACTCGAAATATCGCTCCAGTCGTGCGCGCATCGTCTCCGGCGGAAACTGTGGTTGGTGTGAATGTTATGAAACCACAACCGCGGGTCCTCGGCCTGCTTGATATTCTGAATGCAGCGAACCTCTGGTTCTCATTTTTCGGACAATGAAATCTCTCGCCGCGTCCGCGGTCGCAATCCTGCTGGCTTCCACACTCGTCTCCTGTTCTCGGTCGTCGCATCATCCTGCCTCTTCCATTGAGGCCGCCGCTGCCGCGCGTGAGCACGCGCTGCAGCAGGCCCGCGCGGCTGCCAGCGCTCTGGAAAAAGACCGTCAGCAACTCGAAAGCATTCCCCCGCCTTCGAAGAACGTCTACCTCGCGATCCATACGCGGCAAAGCTGGACGAACCCGTTCCTTATCGTCAGCAAAACGACCGTGAACCTTACGATCCTCTATCCCGATGACGGGCCCGGCGCTGGCACCCCGGGGAGCGACATCCTCCGTCCCGTCGCCGCGCGCCGCCGCGAACTCGATCTGCGCCTCCCCGATCTTGCCGAGGCCCTGGCGGCAACTCCCCAGGGGGTTTGGCCCTACGGGCGCGTGATCGCCGTCGAAGAAGATCCGCTGGAGCAGAAAACCGACCGCGCCCAGATTCGCCGTAACGTCGAAGCCACGATGCAGATCCTCAGCGACCTCGGAATCGTTGCGTACGAATGGCCTGTGAATACGCCGCGGTAGAGAGCGATCGCCTCGACCTTACTCCTCCGGGATCGCCTCCACAGTGAAGGGGAGATCGTGCTCCGGCTCCAGATCCACGTCCTTCATCCACACAATCCGCCCCTGCCACTCCAGCACCGGCCAGGCCTTGCGGGCATCCGCTGAGATCCGCATGCGCTCGAAGATCTCCTTCAGCGGCTTCGCGCCGCGCGAATAGCGGATTCGCACCCGATCCCCGCCCCTTGGTGCTCGCAGCAGTGCTGTTCCCGCCGCCTCGCCGGGTGCGGTCGCCAAAAGCGCGAGCCGCAGCCGCACGCCATTCGCCGCGATCTCGCCGGGGATCGTCACTTCCACTTGCGCTAAGATTCGATCTTCTCCAGCCCCGGCCGTCTTTCGCAGCAGCTGCAATTCTCGCACCGATTTATCCGCCCACAGGTCCAGCGCCAGTTCCTGTTTGCGCGATCCTTCCGGCGCAGACATCGCCATCAGCCGTTCCGTCTGGTCGAAATTAAGCGCGCATCCCAGCTGCTTCGCCGCTGCACGGAGCAGCCTGCGCCGCACCGCGGGAGCGAGCGCCCGCAGCCGCTCCAGCTCGATGCCCAGGCTTGCTTCCTCCGGATTCGTCGAGACCGCACGTCCGCCGCCGCGGACCGGCTTGCCCGGCAGGACGATGCCCGGCAGGAGCTTTGCCAGCTCCGATTCCCACCAGGTCTCCTCATCGCGAGCGATCGTCGCCATGTGCGCCAGTTGCTGTGCGATCTGCGGGTTGTATTCGGCCAGCTGCGGCATCAGTTCGTGCCGGATCCGGTTCCGCGTGTGCGCCGTGTCGTCATTGGTGGCATCTTCCTGCCAGGCCTGACCGATCTCACTTAGCCAGGCGCGAATCTCGCCGCGCCGTGTTTCAAGGAACGGCCGCAGAATGACGCCGCCGGCGCAGTGCACCATCGGGTGAATGCCGCTCAGCCCTTCCGTCCATGCACCGCGCACCAGGCGGTGCAACACGGTCTCCGCCTGATCCTCGAGCGTGTGCGCCGTCGCCACAGCATCCGCTTTGCCCTGCGCCAGCAGTTCGCGGAACCATGCGTAGCGCAGCTCCCGCGCTGCCTCTTCCAGGGTTTGCTTCTTCGAGCGAGCCACGGCGGGCGTGTCGACGCGGTGCACCCAGCACTCCAGCCCGAGTCCCTGCGCCAGGGCCGCGACGAAGCGCTCGTCCCGATCGGCTTCTGCGCCGCGGATTCCGTGGTGCACATGCGCCACCCTGAGCACCAGCCCAATCTCGGGCGCCGCCTCGGCGAGCGTCCGCAGCAGCCCAACCGAATCCGCACCGCCCGAGACCGCGACCGCCAGGCGCATGCCTGCGCGCAGGGAATTGCGATTGAATTCGATCGGGTGTTTCCCTGGCGTGCGTGTCACGTCCCCATCGTAAGCTCTATACTGCTCATCATGCTGAAGACGAGGCCTGCGACGGCCGCCGACGCTCCGCTTATCACCCGCCACCGCCGCCGCATGTTTGTCGACGCAGGCCGGCGCGACGATCAGGTCCTCGAGGTCATGGCGCAAAACCATGAGCCATGGGTCGCCCAGGCGATCGCCGACGGCAAATATCTGGGCTGGCTCACGGAAGAAGACGGAAAAGTTGTCGCCGGCGCGGGACTTCTGCTGCTCGACTGGCCGCCGCATCCGCTCGATCCGCGTTCCACCACCCGCGGCTACCTGCTGAACGTGTACGTGGAGCCGGAGTACCGCCGCCGCCATCTTGCCGCGAACCTCATCGAGCTTGCGCTTGCCGAGGCGCGACGGCGCGGCATCCGTGTAGTTGCGCTGCATTCGACGGAGGAAGGCCGGCGGCTCTATGAATCCGCAGGCTTCCGCTCCACCAACGAAATGTTCTTTGTGGAACCCGTCGAGCCGTAAAGCTCGCAGCCGCTATCGCAAAATCGGAAACGGCCCAAAGGAATTGCTGTTCGTGCCGTAGTCGAGATCGAAGCCCAGCTGCAGCTTTGCCGCCTCCGACATGCGCCCCGGATTCCAGGGCGGATCGAACACGACCTGCACCTTCACTTCTTTTACGTCGGGCAGGCGCGCCAGCTTCTTCTCCACATCCGCCTTCAGCACATCCGACATGCCGCATCCCGGCGCCGTGAGCGACATCTGCACGTCGATCTTCTTTCCCCCGTCGGCATGATCGGCAATGTCACACCCGTAGATGAGTCCCAGATCGACAATGTTCACGGGGATCTCCGGGTCGTAGACCGTCTTCAGCTGATCCCACACCATGCGCTCGCTGAACGCCGGTGGCGTATGCGACTCTGCCGCCGGACCGCTCAGCCCCAGTGCGTCCGCATCCTTTTCGTCGATGCGAAACAGCGCCCCTTCCACCGCAACCGTATAACTCGAGCCCGCAGCCTGCGTGATCCGCACGCACGTTCCCGGCGGCAGCATCTGCTTCGTTCCGTAGGGAACGGCAATCGCCTCGCATTCGCGCTTCAAAGCAACGGTTTGGTTGGTAATGATCATTGTCTTTTGCAACAGGCCACCGGCTACCGGCTACTCCGTTGAGATTTTCTCCTGCTTGCCTTCCAGCGCCGCCTCCAGCGTGTGCCACGCCAGGCTCGCGCACTTCACGCGCGCGGGAAATTCTGAAACTCCCGAGAACACCGCCAGCTTGCCCAGTTCGGCTTCGTCTCCATGCGCATGCCCCGTCACCAGATCGTGAAAACGGTGAAAGATCGCCTCTGCCTCGGCCTTCGTCTTGCCCTTCACGCTCTGGGTCATCATCGAAGCCGACGCCTTTGAGATAGCACAGCCGGCTCCCTGGAAGCCGATCTCGCGGATCGTGTCGCCATCCATCTCAAGAAACACGGTGAACCGATCGCCGCACAACGGGTTGTAACCCTCGGCCTTGTGATTCGCATCGGGGAGCACCTTGTAGTTGCGCGGCGCCTTACTGTGCTCCAGAATCACTTCCTGATAAAGATCCCTCAGTTCCGCCATCAGGCAAATACCTCACGCACCTTGCGGATTCCCCGCGCCAGCGCGTCTATTTCGCTCTTCGTGTTGTACACCGCGAACGACGCTCGTACCGTCGCCGGTATGCAGAACCGCTCCATCACCGGCTGCGCACAGTGGTGCCCGGTGCGCACCGCGATCCCCTGCTGATCCAGAATCGTCCCAATGTCGTGCGGATGAATATCCTCCAGCACAAACGACAGGACGCCAGCCTTCTCTGCGGCGGTACCGATGAGCCGCACGCCCGGCACCGCCTGCATGACCTCGGTCGCATACTCCAGCAGATCGTGCTCGTGAGCCGCAATCCTCTCGATCCCGATCCCGTTCATATACTCGATTGCCGCCTTGAGTCCCGCCACGCCTGCCATGTCCGGTGTCCCCGCTTCGAACTTGTGCGGCACCTTGTTGTACGTCGTCTTCTCGAAGGTCACCGAGCTGATCATGTCGCCGCCGCCCTGCCAGGGAGGCATCGCCTCCAGCAGCGCCTGCTTGCCATAGAGGACGCCGATGCCCGTCGGCCCATACATCTTGTGCCCGGAGAAGGCGTAGAAATCCGCATCCAGCGCTTGTACATCCACCTGAAGATGCGGAACCGCCTGCGCTCCATCCACGACCACCACCGCGCCCTTCGCATGCGCGGCCGCGATCATCTCCCGCAGTGGGTTGATCGTGCCCAGAGCATTCGACACATGCCCGATCCCGACGATTTTTGTCTTCGGCCCCAGCAGCTTCTCGTACTCGTCGAAGATCAGCTCACCCCGATCGTCGATCGGAGCCACGCGCAGCTTCGCGCCCTTCTCCTCGCACAGCATCTGCCACGGCACTATGTTGGAGTGGTGCTCCATCGCCGTGATGAGCACCTCGTCCCCGGCTCCCACATTCGCCTTCCCATAGGTCTGCGCTGCCAGATTCAGGGCTTCCGTCGTTCCGCGCGTGAAAATGATCTCGCTCGACCGCGTAGCATTCAAAAACGCGCGCACAGCCTCGCGCCCCTTCTCGAATTCCGCCGTCGCCAGTTCCGACAGATAATGCACGCCGCGATGGATATTCGCGTTCTCGCCCGCGTAGTACCGAACCAGCGCATCGATCACGGCCTGCGGCTTCTGCGAGGTCGCCGCATTGTCCAGATAGACCAGCGGATGCCCGTGCACCTTGGTCTGCAGAATCGGGAAATCCCTGCGGACCCTCTCCACGTCGAGCGACGAAGAGACGGCCCTCTCGCGAATCGGTACAGCGGTTGCAACACTCATCCCACGTCCTCCCTGCTGCTGCGAGTCAGGCGTTCTGCGTGACCCGCTTGCCGGAGCCGGCCGGCGCAATGCCTTCGGTGAACATCAAATGCTCGCTGACCAGGCGCTCGACGTGCTCCCGTGCCACGCTCGACTGCATGCGCTCGACGCACTCCTCGGCAAATGCCATCAGCAGCAGCTTCTTCGCTTCCTTCTCGCTGATGCCGCGGGACCGCAGGTAAAACAGCGCGTTCTCTTCGATCTGTCCGATCGTCGCACCATGCGTGCACTTCACATCGTCGGCGTAGATTTCCAGCTGCGGCTTGGTATCGATCTGCGCATCGTCGCTCATCAGCAGATTCCGATTCGTCTGCTTCGCATCGGTCTTCTGCGCATCCTTGTGCACCACAATGCGTCCGTGGAAGACCCCGTGCGATTGCCCGTCCAGAATGCCGTTGTAGAACTGACGGCTGCTGCAGTGCGGACTGGCATGCTCCACGTGCATGTAGTTATCCAGATGCTGCGTGCCGGTGCCGAGATACAAACCGCTGATCAGGCACTCGCCGCCCTCACCCGCCAGCACCGGATGCACGTTGTTCCGCACCAGTCCGCCGCCCAGCAGCAGGGAATGAGATGCCACGTTCGCGCTCCGTCCCTGCTGGATCCGCAGCGTCGACACGTTGTATGCCTTCAGGTGCTCGCGCTCGATCAGGTAATGCTGCGCCACCGCGCTCTCACCCGCCACCAGCTCCGTCACAGCATTCGACAGGACCACCGACTCGCCGCCCACCGACGCATAATCTTCAATCACGGCAGCCTGCGCCTGGTCTTCCACGACGATCAGGTTGCGCGGATGCGTCATCGTCGGCGCGCTCTCCTTCGTCGACAGGTACAGCACGTAAATCGGCGCCTCCACCACCACGCCCCGTGCCACGTGCACATACGCGCCGTCACCCATGAACGCCGTGTTCAGCGCAGCAAAGGCGTCACGCTGCGTATCGGCGTACCGTCCCAGGTGCTTCTCCACTTCCTCCGGATGCGACTCGATCTGCTCGCGCAGGCTCGCAACCGTCACACCCTTCGGCAGACTCCCCGCCTCCGACAACTCCGCATCGAAGCGCCCGTTCACGAACACCAGCGTTGCCGCGACATCGTCCACGCGCCACGCTGCTGAGTCGCCCGGAGCCAGCTTTGCGGCCGCGGCCGGACGAAACAGCGTCTTCGCGATCCCCGACACATTTGTGAAGCGCCAGTCCTCATCCTTCGTCGTCGGGAAGCCAACTTCGCAAAAACGCGCAAACGCGTCCTCGCGCAGCCGATGCAGCCACCGCAGACTCCGTCCCGGCGCCTTCTTCTCAAACTCGGTGAAATTCTCGAGCCAGCTATCGATATGCGCAACCGCCACGGCCGTCTCTCTCACCGGCGTGCTCCTGCCAGTGCCGGTGTCTCCTTCTCCGTCCAACCGTAGCCCTTCTCTTCCAGTTCGAGCGCCAGTTCCTTGCCGCCCGAGTGCACAATCCGGCCATCCACCAGCACGTGCACAAAGTCCGGCACGATGTAATTCAGCAGTCGCTGGTAGTGCGTGACGACGAGCATGGCGCGCTCTTTGCTCCGCAGGGAGTTGACGCCATTGGCGACGATGCGAAGCGCGTCAATGTCGAGCCCCGAGTCCGTTTCGTCCAGGATCGCGAGCTTCGGCTCCAGCACCGCCATCTGCAGAATCTCGTTGCGCTTCTTTTCGCCGCCCGAGAAACCCTCGTTCAGCGAACGATTCATCAGCTTGTCGTCCATTTCGAGCAGCTTCAGCTTCTCGCGGAACATCGGCAGGAAATCCATCGCGTCCATTTCATCCAGACCACGATACTTCCGCACCGCATTGAGCGCCGAGCGCAGAAAATACGTGTTCCCGATGCCGGGAATCTCCACCGGATACTGGAACGCCAGAAACACGCCCTCGCACGCCGCTTCTTCCGGCTTCATCTCCAGCAGATCCTTGCCGTCCAGCGTGATCGATCCCTCGGTCACGTCATAGGCGTCGCGCCGCGCCAGCACCTGAGCCAGCGTGCTCTTGCCCGACCCGTTCGGCCCCATAATCGAGTGGACTTCGCCGGCATTCACCGTCAGATCGATCCCCTTCAGGATCTCGTTCCCGTCCACCGTCACGTGCAGATTCTTAATCTCCAGCAAACTCATTCCGTCGTCTCTCCCTAATCGCTAAACGCTATCCGCTAAACGCTCGCGGCGCTGTGCGCCGCTCACCCCACGCTGCCTTCCAGGCTCACCGCCAGCAGCTTCTGTGCCTCAACCGCAAACTCCATCGGCAATTCTTTGAACACCTGCTTGCAGAAGCCGTTCACGATCATCGATACCGCGTCCTCAGTCTTCAGGCCGCGCTGCTGCAGATAAAACAGCTGATCCTCGCCGATCTTCGACGTCGCCGCCTCGTGCTCCATCCGCGCCGACGAGTTCTTGACCTCGATGTACGGGAAGGTGTGCGCCCCGCACTTGTCGCCGATCAGCAGCGAATCGCACTGCGTGTAATTGCGCGCGCCCTCGGCGCCCTTCATGATCTTCACCATCCCGCGATACGTGTTCTGCCCGCGCCCCGCGCTGATCCCCTTCGACACGATCGTGCTCTTTGTGTTTTTGCCCAGGTGAATCATCTTGGTCCCGGTATCGGCCTGCTGATAGTTGTTCGTCAGCGCCACCGAGTAGAACTCGCCCACCGAGTTGTCACCCTGCAGGATGCACGACGGATACTTCCACGTAATCGCCGATCCCGTCTCCACCTGCGTCCACGAGATCTTCGAGTTCCGCCCCAGGCACTTGCCGCGCTTCGTCACGAAGTTGTAGATCCCGCCCTTGCCGTTCTTATCGCCCGGATACCAGTTCTGCACCGTCGAGTAGCGGATCTGCGCGTTATCCAGCGCCACCAGTTCCACCACCGCCGCGTGCAGCTGATTCTCGTCCCGCACCGGAGCCGTGCAGCCTTCCAGGTAGCTGACGTACGCACCTTCCTCGGCCACGATCAGCGTCCGCTCGAACTGCCCCGTCTCCGCCGCGTTGATGCGGAAGTACGTCGACAGCTCCATCGGGCAGCGCACGCCCTTCGGCACGTACACAAACGATCCATCGCTGAACACCGCCGCGTTGAGCGCCGCATAAAAGTTATCCGTGTGCGGCACGACGGAACCGAGATACTTCTTCACCAGATCCGGGTGATTCTTTACCGCCTCGGAAAACGAGCAGAAGATCACGCCCGCCTCCGCCAGCTTCGCCTTGAACGTCGTTGCCACCGACACCGAATCGAACACCGCATCCACGGCCACGTTTGCCAGCAGCTTCTGCTCGGCCAGGGGAATCCCCAGCTTCTCGTAGGTCCGCAGAATCTCCGGATCCACCTCATCGAGGCTCGTCAATTGCTTCTTCTGCTTCGGCGCCGAGTAGTACGCGATGTCCTGATAATTGATCGGTGGGAACTTCACGTTCGCCCACTGCGGCTCCGCGTTCGCCTTCTCCTGGCTCACCCAGTAGCGATACGCGTTCAGCCGCCACTCCAGCATGAACTCCGGCTCGCCCTTCTTCGTCGAGATCAGCCGGATCACGTCCTCGCTCAGCCCCTTCGGAATCCGGTCTTCCTCGATCTGGGTGACAAAGCCCCACTCGTATTCCTTGCTGGCCAGTTCGTGGACGACATTCATGTCTGTGCTCATTCGGCTCTCTCCGGATTCTGTTGGCTTGCGGCGCTCCCACCCATCCACGGCTCCCAGCGCCAATATGCGACTAAAGCAGTCCTATATCAGAGTGTACCCCGACTCGCTCCCGGCTTTCAACCGAGGAAATCCGGCAAGGGTGACGCCTCAGCGCCCGCAATAATAAGGATGCCGAGAAAGCGGGGAGCGCTTCAGGAATGCCCCGGCCGGCGAGCGCCTCGGAAGTTCGAAGCGGTCCGGCCGCACACTGTCTGGTGCCCGGAGGGGGACTTGAACCCCCACGGAGGGTTAGCTCCTGCGGATTTTAAGTCCGCTGCGTCTGCCGATTTCGCCATCCGGGCCGCTTCCTCTATCGTACCGCCGAGGTCTCATGGCGTTCGCCCTGCCGCGAGCCGGCCGCCTCGCCCCCCCGGGGCTTCGGCCGGTCGGCTGCTCTCCGGGCCTATATAGCGGTAGCCGCAAAGGCTGGCCGCCCCTCAAGGTGACGGATACCCAGCCCGGCATATCTAATGGTATGCAATGCGAGTTGCTCGCCTCATTCCGGCAGCCGTTCTGCTTTTTGCGCTCAGTTCGCTCGTCCTGCCGGCTCAGGACCGCAAGACCATCACTCCCTGGGACACCACGCAGAACGCTTTCACGAAGCGCCTGATCCTCAAAGACGGCTCGTACCAGATTGCGACGAAATGGCAAATCAAAAAGGATCGCGTCCGCTACTACAGCGCCGAACGCGCCGACTGGGAAGAAGTTCCCAACAACCTGGTCGACTGGCCCGCCACCGAAAAATGGAATAAGGAACATCAGCCGGGAGCGCCTCCCCCGGAGGTGACGCCTTCCGCCGAAACGCATCAAGAGCAGCAGAAAGAAGCTGCCCAGATCGATGCCCAGGCGGCCGCCGAACGTGCCGACCAGGCAGCTCGCATCCCTCTCGTTGCACCGGGCCTTCACCTTCCCGACCGCAGTGGGATTTTCATCCTCGACTACTACCAGAGCATCCCCGAACTCGTGCATCTGGATCAGGCCGCCGGCGATGTGAACCGCGATCAGAACCATAATGTCCTCCGCGCCGCTCTTGGATCCTTCCATGGCGCGAAAGAACCGATCCGCCTCAACGGTCAGGCCGCACGCGTTCGGGTTCACGTCGACGACCCAGTCCTCTATGTCTCGCTGGACACGGGGAATGCGGAAGAGGTGGCTCCTGAGGATGCGCTGGTTGTGAACACGCACGCTGCCGACATGACGCCGAACAAAGACGACTACAGTTCCCCCGACAGCCGCTACACGATCATTCGCGTCGATGTGCAGCCGGGTGAGCGCGTCATTGGCGCTCTCCGCATCAGCCGCGCGGGCGATACCACGCAGTCGGCGAACATCATCCCGACGAAGGCCGAGATCCTTCCCGGCAAACACTGGATGAAACTGACCCCGAAGGAACCTCTTTCCATTGGCGAGTACGCGCTGATGGAAGTCCTTCAGCCCGGGGTGATCAATCTCGACGTCTGGGACTTCGGCGTTTCGCCGAACGCGCCGGAGAACCGGCATCCGATTACGCCGGTCAAGGACGAATAGACGCCGCAGAAACCGCCAGGATAACAGGCCGCATCCCTCCGGCATCATGACCGTGCAATGAAAAGGGCAGGCTGCATGCCCGATCCACATTCGTCTCCAAACGTGGAACAGCGCAGCCTGCCGTTGATTCTGCCCGCCCCGGCTCTTCCGTGGCTGGTTAGGACGACTTCTCCATCGTCCCAAGTGTCGCCAGCACATCCTCGCTGTGCACGTTCGGATTCACCTTTGTCCACACCTTGACGATCTTGCCCTCGGGATTAATCAGGAAGGTGTTCCGATTGGCGATCACCATGGGGCCGAAATTGCCGAGCGATCCGTATTGCTCCACGACCTTCTTGTTGGGATCGGCCAGCAGTGTGAAGGTGAGCGAGTCCTTCGTGCAGAATTGCTTGTGGCTGTCGACCGTGTCGACGCTCACTCCGAGGATGGCCGCATTCATCGCCTTGTACTTCGCCAGATCGCGCTGGAAGTTATGCGCCTCGATCGTGCAGCCGGTTGTCATATCTTTCGGGTAGAAATAGAGCACCACCCATTTCCCCTTATAGCTGTTGAGGCTGACCGGCTGCCCTTCCTGGTTCGGCAGCGTGAACGTCGGCGCCGCCTGTCCCACTTCCGGCATTGGTGCGTTATCGGCAGCAAAACTCCGCTGAATTGCGAAGCCCGCAACGACCACCACCACCACTGCGGCTGCAATGATTCCGAAAATCTTCGACATACCATCTCTCCTTTTGCGTGAACGCGTGCAAGGCCTGGGGTTTTGGGGATTGGGGAATGGGGGTTCGACTCAATCTGCCTGCCCGACTATTATGCGTTTTCCAGCGCAATTACGGCAATGCCGGCCGCATCCGCTGCAGCCCGCACCGCCTCCCGATCGAAGATCAGCGTCTTCCCGGCTTCGAGCGCGAGACAGGTCGCGCCGGCCTGCTGCATCGTTGCGATGGTGTGAATCCCGATCACCGGCACATCGAAACGCAGATCCTGCTTCGGTTTGGCGACCTTCACCACGGTCAGACTGCGCTCCAGCAGCGGGGTCCCCGGCGAACTTTGTTCGTTGGGGTGAAGAGTCGAAGCCGGCGGTTCCCCCAGGCTTCGCATCAGCGTTCCAGCACGCTCCACCGTTGCGTCCGTCCCCTCCATGGCCTCGACGGCCACACAGGCCTGCGCTGCAATCACCACCGTCTGCCCAAGATCGAATCCGGCAATCCCGCGCGCCACCCCGCGTCCGTACGCGATGTCCTTTTCCTCCTGCTCGTTCGGCGCCCGCGCCGTCAGCACACCCGGCTGTGCCAGCAGCGGCTCCAGATAGGTCGTGGACGAAATCAGCTCGATTCCCTCATCGCCCAGCACTTTCGCCACCGCGCCCAGCAGCATGTCCGTGTTGCGCGTCCGCAGGTTCAGCAGCAGCTTGGCCAGCCGCCAGTCCGGCCGGATGCTCGAGAAGATCTGCTTGTGCTTGACCTGCCCCGCCATGACGGCCTTGTGCACGCCTTCGCGCTGGAAGGTCTCGATCAGCTTCGACAGTTCCCCCAGCGAGAGCCAGTGCACGCGCACGCCCGTATCGGCTGCAGCGCGCGCATCGATCTCCGCATCGGTCTCCTCTTTGATCGCTGCAACCACCACTTCGGTCCCGTGCGCCCGCGCTGCTTCCAGCAGCAGAAAAGGGAACCGCCCGTTGCCGGCAATCAGACCGAGCCTATCCATATCCGAAACTTCTAATTCTTATCCGCAACATTCGTGTTTTGTCCGCAAGATTCTCGGCTTATTCGCAACAAACGCTACTTACCCTTCCCCAGCTGACCGAAGTTCAGAATCGCATTCATCACCAGCGCGTAGCTCCCCACCGTCTCGCCGCGATAGATCGGGTTGTTCGCGAACAGAAGCACCTTCCCCGCGCCGTAATGCGCCTCCACTACGATCGGCTTCTCTGCGATCGACGCACCGCCCTCCAGCAATCCCGACAGCAGCAAGCCCTTCGCGTCCCCGAATCGAACAATCACATCCGGCCGATCCTGCTCCGGAATGACATAGGGATTGTTACGCGCCTCTTCCTCGTTCAGCGGCGTAGCCTCCCACGGCTTCGGTGAAGGCAGTGGCTCCGGCTGCACAGCCGTGCGTCCTTGCGGAACGTCCTGGTCCTGCGGACCGCCGCGGCCCGTCGCCCGGTGATAGTCCTTCTCCGTTTCAATGTGCCGCGGGATCGTCATATTCCCCACGGTAAACGCCATCCCGTTGGCGCTGTAGACGGCGAGATGATCGCCGTAACCCCACGCCATCGGGTTCTTGCGATCGACAAACTCCGCCGCCAGTACGCTGCCCACCACCTTGACGTTGACGCCATGATTCAGGAACACGCCCGGCGCCAGCCCTTCTTCGATGGCAAACTGCGCCGTATCCTCCGAAGTGATAAGGAGGCCGCCTTTCTGCACAAAGTCCCGCAGATGCGCAACGCCCTCCTCGCCCAGTCCGGGCCGCATGTCTGCGGTCGAGTCGATGCGTCCCAGATTCGGCGTCAATTCCGTTTTCTCCCACGGCAGCGCATTCCCCCACATCGGCATGCCGTTCACGATCTGCTGGGTGCTCGATCGCCCCACCGGCGCAAAGAGAATCACATCGTACTTCGACCGCAGATCGGCCTCATGCGAGACGGTCTGGGTCGAGATGTAGTCGTAGGGCACATGCTCTTTGTCCAGCGCCTCTCGCCACCAGCCTTCGGTCTGCGTCGCGAGCCAGGTGTGCATCATCGCGATCCGCGGCGCCGGCGCGTCGTGCATTGCGACTGACGGAGCGGACCCCAGGCTCACCGCCTCAACATCTGCATTCCGGATCGCAGACTTCACTGCATCCGCGCTGGCCCCCTGGATCACCAGCGATCCCGGACCAAAGTGCTTCCCGCTCGCATCAAATCCCTGCTCTGCGACCGAAATCTTTGCGTCCTTCAGCTCATACCGCAGCCCCAGCAGCGAGATATCCCCGGAGTTCTCGATCGCTACCACATCGCCCGTTCCGTTCATCGATCCGCCGGCAGCCCCCGGATCGCTCACCGGTTCCATCTTTGCCTTGAGAATCGAGGCATCCGTCACCCGCACCGTCGGCACGCCAAACAAATCCGGGAACGACCACCCCGTATCGTCGTATGGATGCTTCTGCGGATCGTCCGGAGCCCAGTACTGCCGATCCAGCAGCGCATCCGCAATCCGCGAATACGGCTGATCCATCCGGATCACATAACTCCCCGCCGGAAACGTCAGCGTCTTTCCTCCGCTCTCTTCCTGCTCGCTCTTCTGCTCCCCTTTCGCTTTCACCGGATGGGTCACCGTCACCGGCTCCAATAACCGGCTCACCTCGACATGCTGTAGTCCCATCACGCGCAGCATCTCCGCGCGCCGGCTCGGCGACTGTCCGTCAGCGGAAATCACATACGCGGCTGGCCCGGAGGCATCCGGTTTCTCAACCGACCGCTTCGCCTTCAGATAGTAGTTCTCCAGCCATTGCGGACTGTTATGCGCAAAGTACGAAATCGTCGTCAGCAGCGCGGTCTCTTCATAGTTGTTGTTGTTGCGCTGCGACCACTCCACCACGGGCAGCGGAGGGTTCTGCTTATACCAGGTCCGCTCGTACTCATCGGGATCGAGAATCCGCTTCTCGGTATCCGCCCCGCCGTTGCCGAAGGTCTCGTAGAGCCGGCTGATCCCGTTGTGCATCGCTGCAAGGAACATCAGGTATCCCGGGCTCCACGTATCGAAATCGCCGTGCGTGAACACGCCGGGCATTCCGAACTCCGTCATCTGCTGCACGTTGTTCCACCCGATCTCCGCCCATTCTCCGGCCAGAATCGGATCGATCCACGCGTTGTACGGACCATCGCCCACCGTGTTGTCATACAAAAACGGCACCGACTCATGCAGGTCGTGCAGCACCTGCGCATGCCACGCAAGATAGGTATTCAGCACATTGCGCGTCAGGTCCAGCGTCATCGCCATCGCATCGCGATTGTTATCGTGCGCGACGTAGTGCCCCCAGTACACCAGCCGCGGATAGTTCTGCCCCGGGTGTGCCAGGTGCCACTTATAGATGTCCACCATCCGATCGCGCCCGTCCACCTCCACGACAGGCGTGATCAGCACGATCATGTGCGTCCGGATGTACTGGATATACGGCGAATTGTCGACCGCCAGCCGATAGGCCAGTTCCATCAGCGCCGTCGGCGCGCCCGTCTCCGGCGAATGGATCGTCCCCGTGATGTAGTAGACGGGGAACGACTGCTTCACCAGATCCTGCGCCGTCTTGTCGTCCAGATGGATGATCCTGGGATCGGCCAGCTTCGCCAGCCGCGCATCGTTCTCCTGCTGCTTCGCCAGCAGCGACTCATCCGCTATGGCCACCGCAATCTGCTCGCGCCCCTCTTCCGTGTGCCCGATCGTGTACACCTTCACCCGCGGGGTGCTCGCTGCCAGCAGGCGGAAGTACTTGTAGACATCCTCCGCATAGGGCAGAATCCCCGGCGCACCGGACACATCCCCCAGCACCTTCTCCGGCGTCGGCACCGTCTTCGACGCGGGCAGATAGTCGGTCAGCGGCGAATTGAAGTACGGCTCCGTCGTGTACTTCCGGATGTGATCGGTGTACTGCTGATCCACGGGCTGCTGCGGATCGCGCGCGTAGGTCCCGCTGATCGCGGTCTGGGCGAGAATCGGAAGAGCAGCGGAACAAAAAAGAAAAGCGAGCAGTGGGCGACGCATCTTCATCGAAGCACAGCCTCAGGGAACTGGGATTGGCAGCGAAGGATGAAGAATATCAGGGGACCGGCCGTCCAGGCACATGCCCCCCTTGCGCGCAACCCGGGACGCTCGCAGAGGCTCAGCGGCTAACAATCAATTACAGGCGTTTGTAGAGGAGTGGCGCCGTAGGCGCGCCCGCCCGTGACGGCCAGTCACTCCCACTCGATCGTCCCTGGCGGCTTCGACGTGATGTCGTACACCACCCGGTTGATCCCACGCACCTCATTCACAATCCGATTCGAGATCGTCTTCAGCACCTCGTACGGCAGAGGAACCCAGTCTGCAGTCATCCCGTCTTCGGAGTGCACCGCGCGAATCGCGCACGTGTACGCATACGTCCGCTGATCCCCCATCACGCCCACGCTCTTCACCGGCAGGAGCACCGCGAACGACTGCCAGATCTTCGTGTACAGCCCTGCTCGCTTGATCTCTGCGACAACGATGTCATCGGCCTCCTGCAGCAGCGCCACGCGCTCCGCCGTCACCTCGCCCAGAATCCGCACCGCCAGCCCCGGCCCAGGGAACGGTTGCCGCTGCAGAATCTCTTCCGGCATTCCAAGATCGCGACCGATCCGCCGCACCTCATCCTTGAAGAGGTCCCGCAGCGGCTCGATGAGCTTGAGATTCATCTCTTCCGGCAGGCCGCCCACATTGTGGTGGCTCTTGATCGTCTGCGACGGCCCCT
>JBKICP010000159.1:0-3040 GCA_046567085.1 Acidobacteriota bacterium | reverse complement strand
GCTGCGCTCCGCCCATTCCGCCGAGATCGGCGGTGACGGTGATGGTGCCGGCGAGGGTGTTGTTGAAGTGGCGCTCGGCGGCGCCCTGGAAGGTTTCGTAGGTGCCCTGGAGGATGCCCTGGGTGCCGATGTAGATCCACGAGCCGGCGGTCATCTGGCCGTACATCATGAGGCCGAGCTGATCGAGTTTGTCGAAGTGCTCCCAGTTGGCCCAGTGGGGCACGAGGTTGGAGTTGGCGATGAGGACGCGCGGGGCGAGGCGCTGGGTTTCAAGGACGGCGACGGGTTTGCCGGACTGGATGAGCAGCGTCTGGTTGTTCTCGAGGCGGTCGAGGGTTGCGACGATTTTGTGGAAGCACTCCCAGTTGCGCGCGGCTTTGCCGCGTCCGCCGTAGACGATGAGCTCGGCGGGCTTTTCGGCGACGGCGGGATCGAGGTTGTTCATCAGCATCCGCTTGGCGGCTTCCTGGATCCAGCCGCGCGCGGTGCGGGTGTTGCCGCGGGGCGCGCGAATCGGCGATTCGTCCTGATTCATCGAGGGTCCTCTCGAACAGGTCATTCTCCATGCTTCGCGCGCGCGAAGCAACTCCGCGGGGGTTATTCGGCAGCCTTCTGATTTTGATCCTTTGCAGGAGCCGGCTCGGGCTTGGGGAAGGGCGGCTGATCGTATTTGTAGAGAGCGTTCATGAAGAACTTGTAGGTGCCGTGGGACTGGGCGCGCCACTGCGGCTTGAATCCGTAGAGGAAGATGCGGCCGGCGCCGTAGGGCAACTCAAGCGCGGCGATTTTGTTCTCGATGGCTTCGGGGTGGAGCAGGAGGCCGCTTTCGAGGGGGCTGCTGTCCTGCGGATAGCGGGCGAGGACGGCGCCGTGGAATGCGGGGGTGGTGGTGAAGGCGGGGCCCTGTTCGAACATGACGATGGGTTCGCCGGGAAGTCCCCAGGTGACGGGACGATCTGCGGCGCCGAGTTCGACGCGGAGGAGCGCGCCGGAGCAGAAGAACTTGTCGCTCTTGACGCCTTCGAGGGAATTTTTGACGGGCAGCGAGAGAAGCGGGATGAGGGTCGATGCGGTTTGGTTGAAGGCGATCAGCGTTCCGCCGCGGCGCACGAATTCGCGGAGGTTGTCGATGCCCTCTTCGCCGAGGCCGCCGGCGTACTGGCCTGGGACGATGCCGTCGCGGTAGCCATCGATGAGCTGCTGCTGGCGCATGTCGGGCAGGATGAGGATATCGACGCGATCGCGGAGGCCGCCGGCGTGCATGTCGGCGTTGTAGAGGCTGATGGGCGCGTATCCATATTGTTCGAGGATCCAGCGGGTCCAGCCCTCGTCGATGGAGGCGTCCCAGGGGCGGTAGAGGCCGATGCGCGCTTTGTGCAGAGCGATGAGGTGGTCGGGAGCTTTGTCGACGGCGAGGAAGGAGACGGCGTACTTCTTCGAGAGGTCGCCGATGCTGGTGCGGCTGGCGCCTGTGATCACGATGGCGCCTTTCTCGGTTCCTTCCGGCGTTTTCACCTCATCCTGGGCGAAGCTCACGGAACCGCCCGCGGCGAGGACATCGTTGATGACGCGGAAGCTGGCGTCGGGCTGATGGCTGAGGATGAAGGCGCCGCCGCCGCCCTCGACGTTCGCGGGAGGCGGGTCGAGACTGGTGACGGGCTTGAGATGGGCGAGTTCATCGGGGGTGATGGGGTCGCTGATGGGATCGACGCGGACGCCCATCTGCATGGGGAGGGTCCAGCCGGTGACGTCGTAGGGCAGATCGACGGGCTTTTCACTCGCGGTGAAGAGGGCGGCGGGATAGCGCTGCACCTCGAACATCTCTTTGGCCATGGAGGAGTAGGGCTGGTTCATGAGGATGACCCACGAGCCGGCAGGATAGTCGCGATCGTTGGCGTGGAAGCCGGTCTGCGACTCGCGAATCTCGATGCCGTTTTCCTGCATGATGTGCGCGAGCAGTTCGGCTTCAGGGGCGTCGGACTGGACACTCGGGATGACGTAGGCGAAGGGCGGGCCGTCCTCGAAGCGTTTGATGTTGTCGCGTGCGGCCTGGTAGCGGTTGAAGAGCAGCTGTTCGCGATAGCGGGCCGCGGTGTCGAGGACGGACATGGAACCGGCGACCATGTAGTCGACGGCGTCTTTCAGATGCCACCAGCCGCCCTGCCACGGCGTGGTGTACATGGTGAGGGCCTTGAGGTCCTGCATGTCTTTGGGAAATTCGTCGACGGTGTAGAAGCGCGGCGTGGCGTAGCGGTAGAGCGCGGTCTCAGTGAAGAAAGAAATCTCGTTGCGAAAGGATCCGGCGTAATCGACGAAGCCGGGGTACCAGTTATCGAAGCGCGATTCGCTGATGGCGCCGGGCATCTGGTGCTCGTCGAGATAGGCGGACATATTGGTGCCGATGACGTTGAACCAGCTGCGCACGTAGGGGCTGATGTTGGAGGAGATGGGATCGGAGAAGGGCGGGATCCAGATGCGCGCGGGGAAGGGTGCGGTCTGGTGCTGGCAGTAGAAGATGACCGGGGCCCAGTCGATTTCGGTTTTCGCGACCACCTGCGACTCTTTCATGTTGAGCATGTAGCCGTCGCGGTTATTGTCGTGACCGACGTAGTCCTGGAAGAGCCAGGGCATGGGGCTGACTTCGAAGCGGGTGCCGAGGTTTTTGCGGTACCAGGAGACGACCATGTCCTGGCCGTCGGGATTGAGCGTGGGCCAGAGCATGAGGATGACGTTATCGAGGATGGTGTCGACTTCGGGATCGTTCTGCGCGGAGACGAGTTTGTATGCGAGGGCAATGGAGTGCTGCGGACCGGCGACTTCATTGGCGTGGAGGCCGCCGTCGATGTGGACGATGACTTTGGCGGTGTGGGCCAGGTCGCGGGCCTGGGCGTCGGTGAGGTCCTGCGCGGTGGCCAGCTTGACGGCGGTGGCCTTGTAGTCATCCAGCTTTGCGAGGTTTTGCGGCGAGGAGATGAGAGCCACCTCGATGTCGCGGCCTTCGGTGGTCTTGCCGACGGTGATCATCTTCACGCGGTCGGAG
>JBKICP010000158.1:0-4667 GCA_046567085.1 Acidobacteriota bacterium | reverse complement strand
CATCTGGTCTCCTGAGTCGCAGAGTCTTCGCAAACCCAGCTTCCCAGTTCTCGGTCAGATGGACAACCTATTGAAACCTCACAGCTAGACCGCGGCGGGGGTGTGGACGGCGATTTCGATCTTTGGGGGCTGCAGCAGGGTGTTGTGGATGAGGCAGCGGTGGACGGCGCGGTCGACGCCTTCGCGGTTGCGCTCTTCGAGGGCGAGGGGGAGTTCGACTTCGATGCGGATGTTGTCGATGCGGGGCGGGTTGAGGACCTTGTCGGCGGTGATTTTGACGCGCGTGCCTTCGGTAGCGAGGTTCTTCTGGCGGAGGAAGTCGGCGGCATAGTAGGCGGCGCAGGCGCCGAGGGAGGCGAGGAAGAGCTCGGGGGGAGTCATGCCCTCGTCGAAGCCGTGGCTCTCGGCGGGCTGATCGCTGACGATGGTGTGTTTGCGCGCCTGGATTTCGAACTGCACGGCACCCAGATGATTGACGGTGACTTCCATGGCAGTGCTCCTGTTTCTATGGTGCGGCGGGGCGGCGGGGATTCCTGTGATTGCTGTCACTGACCCTGGAGCGGACAGAGTCTTATCTGGACGGGTGGCGCTGCGCTACCCTGCGCGCGCCGATTCTCGGTTGAAAGCAGGTTGCCATGGAGTATCTGAATCGCGCTGCCCTGGCGGCGCTGGGGGCGGAGGAGTTTGGTGCGCGGCAGCCGTATCCGTGGGCGAATCTGGAGAAGACGCTGACGCCGGAGGGGTACGAGGCGCTGCGGCAGAGCATGCCGGACCCGGCGCAGGCGGAGAAGCAGGTGGGCAAGAAGCGGGCATACGGGCAGGGTCCGCACGACCGGTTTTTGCTGCACTATCGGCCGGGGGTGGAGATTTCGCAGCCGTGGAAGGAGTTTCTGGCGGAGCTGCAGGGACCGGCGTACATGGATTTTCTGCGGCGGGTGCTGGGTCCGAAGACGTTCATCCCGACGTTCGAGTGGTATTACGCGTGGCAGGGATGCGCGGTATCGCCGCACTGCGACGCGGTGCGCAAGCTGGCGACGCAGATCTTCTACTTCAACACGGAGGAGGACTGGAACCCGGGGTGGGGCGGGGAGATCCTGATTCTCGACAGCGAGCGGCGGTTCAAGGCGCATTCGGCGCCGGGGTTTGAGGATCTGAAGGTGGCGGCATCGCTGCGGCCGAGCGGGAACGGGAGCCTGCTGTTCCAGAGGACGCCGCACTCGTGGCATGGGGTGAAGCCGCTGCAATGTCCCGAGGGGCAGCTGCGGAAACTGTTCATCGTGACGATCAACGTGCCGTCGTTCCAGGTGTGGTGGCGGAAGGTGCGCGGGAAGGATCCGGACGGCTACCGGATTCGCGCAGCGGCTTAGTCAGGGGCTGGAAAATTCTTTTGGGGCGGCGGCGGAACTTTGCCGCCGCCTTTGTTTTGGGGGATGATCATCTCATCCTCTATGGCAACGGTTTCTTCACAACCCGGACGGCGCACGGGTGGGGTGCTGCGGGCGATTCTGGTGGCGCTGGTGCTGGGCCTTGTGGGCGGCGGCGTGGCGCTGACGGTGTTTCTGCATGAGGCACGGCAGGGGATCTGGGACCGCGTGGCGCGAGCGGTGAGCGGGCGCGAGCTGCGGATCGACTTGTCGCAGCCGACGGTGGTGGAGCAGGTGCGGCGGCTGTCGCGTCTGGAGTCGGTGTCGTACACGATGGACAAGATGGTGGCTGGGGACCGGGAAAACCGGGTCCTGCCGGCGTTTCTGACAGGCGACAAGGTGGAGCTCGAGGTGCACGGCGAAGCGGTGGCGGGGGTGGATCTGGGGCTGCTGAGCCGGAGCGACGTGTGGCTGAACGGCAAGGTGGTGCACATCCATCTGCCGCCGGCGCAGATTTTTACGGTGGCGCTGGACGATGCGAAGACGCATGTGTACGCGCGGACGACGGGGATTCTGGTGCCGGTGGATCCGAGCCTGGAGGGTGAGGTGCGGGAGCAGGCGGTGGAGAATCTGCGGCAGTCGGCACTGCAGGCGGGGATTCTGGGGAAGGCGCAGCAGAATGCGTGCACGACGGTGACGAAGCTGCTGCTGGGGCTGGGGTTCGATCAGGTGGAGTGTGGATAGGGGATAGCGGATAGCGGTTGGCGGATAGCGGATAGCGGTTAGCGGCTGGCAAAGACCTGGGCGAGATTCCGTGAAACACGCCCTGATTCCGCGATGCTCCTGGCTAAGAGTCTTTCGCTGACCGTTTCTCACCAACAGCTTTTCGCTAACAGCTTTTCGCTAACAGCTTTTCGCCAACAGCTTTTCGCTCACCGCTTTTCTCCGATGTTTGCACCCTGTACCCTGATCTCGTGAGCCAGGAATTTGAGATTGGGCCGGTGCGGGTCGGCGGGGGCGGGCTGTTTCTGATCGCGGGGCCGTGCGTGATCGAGAGCGAGACGCATGTGCGCACGATGGCGGAGGCGATCCAGCGGATCACGTCGGATCTGAAAGTTCCCTACATTTTTAAGGCTTCGTACGACAAGGCGAATCGCACGTCGGTGCAGAGCTTTCGCGGGCCGGGGCTCAAGGAAGGCACAGCGATTCTGCGGCGGCTGGCGGAGGCGACGGGGTTGCCGGTGCTGACCGATGTGCATGAGCCGGCGCATTGCGAGATGGCGGCGGAGGGCGTGGACGTGCTGCAGATTCCGGCGTTCCTGTGCCGGCAGACCGATCTGCTGGTGGCGGCAGGGCGGACGGGGCGCGCGATCAACGTGAAGAAGGGGCAGTTTGTGGCGCCGTGGGATATGCGGCACGCGGTGGAGAAGGTGGCGAGCACGGGGAACGCGCGGGTGTTCCTGACCGAGCGGGGAGCGAGCTTCGGCTACAACAATCTGGTGGTGGACATGCGGTCGCTGGCGGTGATGCGGGGTTTTGCGCCGGTGGTGTTCGACGGGACGCATTCGGTGCAGATTCCGTCGGGGTCGAATGGCGTGTCGGGCGGGCAGCCGGAGTTCATTCCGCTGCTGGCGCGGGCGGCCGTGGCGGCGGGGGTGGATGGGATTTTTCTCGAGGTGCACGATTGTCCGGCGGAGGCGAAGTCAGATGGGGCGAATGCGCTGGATCTGAAGAATCTGAAGCCGCTGCTGGAGACGCTGCTGGCGATTCACGCGGCTGCGGGTATGTGAGCGTTTCCGGGGCTGAAGCCCGATTTCCTTTGCGAGGCGATTCATTCCCCGACCTGAAGGCCGGGGCTTCTACCGTCCGCGCTGCGCGCGAGGAGGATACAGGGGCTGAGGCCCGATTCCTTTGGGGCGGATTCGGCACCCGTTCGGCTCGCTCAGCGACTGTCCTGGGTTGTCAAGCAGGTTGAGAGAAAAGGCGGAGCGGACGTTTCCGGGGCTTTCAGCCCCGGAGAGACGAACCCCGCCGCAATCTCAGCCCGCCTTCTCCACCGGCCCCCGCCGCGCAAACAGCGGCCGCACCAGGTCCTCGATCCGCGTCAGCACCTCGTCCAGAGTCAGCTCCGTCGAGTCGATCACGATCGCGTCGTGCGCCGGCGCCAGCGGCGAGCTCACCCGGTTCCGGTCCCGCTCATCGCGCTCCCGCAGCTCCCGCGATACCTCCAGCCGCTCCCCGTTCCCCGAATTCATCCGATTGCTGGCCGAGTTCTGTTCGTATCGGCGCTGCGTCCGTGCCTCCGGCGATGCATCCAGAAACACCTTCACATCCGCGTCCGGAAAAACCACCGTCCCGATATCGCGCCCTTCCATCACCACGCCGCCCAGCCGCCCCAGCTCCCGCTGCAGGTCCACCATCCACGTCCGGATCCCCGGATGCACGCTCACCCGCGAGGCCCCCTGCGTCACATCGGAGTCGCGAATCCGCTCGGTCACATCCTGCCCGTCGAGTCGAACCCGGTTGCCCGTGCGGTCCGGCTCCAGCCGGATCTCGGTGTCCCGCGCCAGCCGCTCCAGCGCCGACGCATCGTCGAAATCCTCATCCGACTGGATCGCCTTCAGCGCGAATGCCCGGTACATCGCACCCGTTTCCAGATTCAGCAGCCCAAAATGGTGGGCGAGATGCCGCGCAACAGTGCTCTTGCCCGCGCCGGCCGGGCCGTCGATGGCGATAATAGGGCCGCGTGTCATTCGGGGGTCTCTTCCTGATTACGATTCTTGCGCGGTTTTCGTTCTGCGGGGGACGCTTTGCGAAATTTGTTTTTCGCAGGAAACGATCTTCCCGGCCGCGCATCGCGCCCGCCCGGCCGACCCTCCTTGCCGCGAAACGGCTTTCCGTAACCCGTGGGACGAAATGGCCGCCCCGCGCGACTCTCCCCGCCCTTCGCCGGCCGCTCACCCCGCGCGCCACTCCCTTCGCGCCGCGGACGCGGGCCGGCTTCCTCGCCCGGCTTATCCTTGCGGAAACCCCCAGGGCCCGAGGGCCGATTCTTCCACGGACGTCTCTCGGCGCCGCCCTCGGCTGCCCGCTCTGGCCGCTCGGCCCGGAAGGCAGGCTTCTTCTGCCATGGCTTCTGGCCCTCGCCCGGCTTGCGATCCTTGCGGAACCCTCCCGGTCCTGACGGCCGCTTTTGCCACGGGCGCTTTTCTTCGCCACCTTCGGCAGCCCGCGCTGGACGCTCGCCCCGAAAAGCAGGCTTTTTCTGCCACGGCTTCTGGCCCTCGCCCGGTTTGCGATCCT
>JBKICP010000157.1:0-7081 GCA_046567085.1 Acidobacteriota bacterium | reverse complement strand
CAATCTTCGGTCGCCCCACGGTTCGGGCGTCCAGATGGATGGGTCCCCACCCCAGGCTCTACACTGAAGTAGCGAACATCTAACGGAAGCAGAGGTCCGCATGGCGCGTACCGCAGTCCCCAGCGCTGAGCTGAAAAAATCCGCCGAACCTGTCTCCCATAACGGCAGCGGTCACGGCCTTCAATCGGAAAAGCTCCTCCAGATCTATCGGCTCATGCTCCTCTCGCGCCGCACCGACGACCGCGAGATCATCCTCAAAAACCAGCAGAAGGTCTTCTTCCAGATCTCCGGCGCCGGCCACGAAGCGCTCCTCGTCGCCGCCGGACTCTCCCTCCGCCCCGGTTACGACTGGTTCTTTCCCTACTACCGGGACCGGGCGCTCTCTCTCGCCCTCGGCACGACCGTCGAAGAGCAACTGCTCCAGTCCGTCGGCGCCGCCACCGATCCCGCCAGCGGCGGACGTCAGATGCCCTCGCACTGGTCCGACCCGAAGCTCCACATCGTCACGCCTTCGTCCTCCACCGCCACCCAGTGCCTGCAGGCCGTCGGCTGCGCCGAAGCGTCGATCTACCTCGCCCAGCACCCCCAGGCCGCCAGCCCCGGAGATCCCGAAGACCCCGACTACCGCCTCTATCACTCCGTCGACTTCCACGGCGACGAGGTCGTCTACGTCTCCATCGGCGAAGGCGCCACCTCCCAGGGCGAGTTCTGGGAATCGATCAGCGTCGCTTCCAATCGCAAACTCCCTGTCCTCTTCGTCGTCGAAGACAACGGCTACGCCATCTCCGTCCCCGTTGAAGTCAACACCCCCGGCGGCAACATCTCGCGCCTGCTCGCCGCTTTCCCCAATTTCCACTTCGAGGAAGTCGACGGCACCGACCCCATCGCCTGCATGAAGGCCTTCGGTGCCGCTGTCGCTCATTGCCGCGCCCGCAAAGGGCCCGCGCTCGTCCACGGCCACGTCATCCGCCCCTACGCGCACTCCTACTCCGACGACGCGCGCCTCTACCGCCCCGAATCCGAGCGCGACGCCGAAGCCCTGCGCGATCCCATCCAGAATTTCCGCGCCTGGCTGCTCAACCACGACATCGCGGCCGCCGACGCCCTCGACCAGACCGAAAAGCAGGTCGACCAGGAAGTCCGCCATGCCGCCGAGCGCGCCCTCGCCGCTCCATTCCCCTCCGCCGAGCCCGCGGCCATCCTGCGCCATCGCTATTCCGAGGACTACGACCCCACCCGCCCCGACCTGCAGACGCAGCCCGCCCAGGACGGCCCCCCGCGCACCATGGCCGACCTCATTAACGCCTGCCTCCACGACGAAATGCGCCGCGACTCCCGCATTGTCGTCTTCGGCGAAGACGTTGCCGACTGCTCCCGCGAGGAATACCTCGAGAACAAGCAGGTCAAAGGAAAAGGCGGCGTCTTCAAGCTCACCGCCGGCCTGCAGTGCGAATACGGCTCCGGCCGCGTCTTCAACGCCTCGCTCGCCGAAGCCGCCATCGTCGGCCGCGCCATCGGTCTCGCCGCCCGCGGCCTCAAACCCGTCGCGGAAATTCAGTTCTTCGACTACATCTGGCCCGCGATGCATCAGCTGCGCAACGAGCTCAGCGTCCTCCGCTGGCGCTCGAACGGCACCTGGGCGGCCCCCGCCGTCATCCGCGTTCCCATCGGCGGCTATCTCACCGGAGGATCCATCTACCACTCGCAATCCGGCGAGAGCCTTTTCACCCATACGCCCGGCATCCGCATCGTCTTCCCTTCCAATGCGCTCGATGCTAACGGGCTGCTGCGCACCGCCATCCGCTGCGACGACCCCGTGCTCTTCCTCGAGCACAAGCGCCTCTATCGCGAGACCTACGGCCGCGCCGCTTACCCCGGCCCCGACTACATGATCCCCTTCGGTAAAGCGAAGACCGTTCGCGAAGGCTCGCACCTCACCCTCATCACCTATGGAGCCATCGTGCCTCGCGCTCTGCAGGCCGCACAGCGCGCCCAGCGCGAGCACGGCATCGAAACCGAGATCCTCGATCTCCGTACGCTCAACCCCTACGACTGGGAAGCCATTGCCACCTCAGTGACGAAGACCAGCAAAGTCATCGTCGCTCACGAGGACACGCTGAGCTGGGGCTACGGCGCCGAAATCGCCGCCCGTATCGGCGAAGAGCTCTTCGACTCCCTCGATGCCCCCGTCCGCCGCATCGGCGCCATGGATTCCTTCGTCGCCTATCAGCCACAGCTGGAAGACGTCATCCTCCCGCAACCGGAAAAAATCCTCAACGCCATCACGGAGCTCGCGAAATACTAAGCTGCCTGATCGGCGGTGACATCGCTTGTCCATTCGTGGTGCGCCGCCCAGCGCAACGGGGTACAGGAAAATCGGGCCAGGAAAGAGCGGCGGAGTTCCAAAGAACTCCGCCCTCACTTCTTTCCTGTTCCCTACTCACTATTCCCTGTTCCCTACTCCCTGCCTCTTACGGCAAATGATCCGCATAGCAGGCACCATTCGTGTTCTGCGCCGGCGGCGTCGGCGGCGTCATCCATGGCGGCGAACTGAAGTTGAAGAACTCCGTCATATCCATCTGCGCTGCGTCCCGCTTCGTCAGGGCCGGAACATTGAACCGCGTCTCGATCAGCTTCAGAATCGCCGTCGAATCGGCCACCGTGTGCGATACATAGTTCTTCTTCGCATACGGCGAAACCACGATCAGCGGAATCCGATATCCCGTGTAGGTGAAGTCGCACGTCGGCCCCGTCGTGCTGGAACAGACGTCCCCCGGCATCAGATCCACCGGCTTGATTCCGTCCGGACTCACCGCCGGCTGCGGCGAGACATGGTCGTAAAAGCCTCCCGGCTCATCGAACGTCAGGATGAACGCCGAATCTTTCCACGACGAGCTCTGCATCAGCCCGTTGATCAGCGTCTCCACATACGCCGCACCCGACTGCACATTGCTCAGCGCCGTATCCGAATTCGTCGGATGCTCGTCCAGCCCCGCATCCGACGCCGGTTCGATCTGCGCTACCTGCGGCAGCGTTCCGTTCTGCAGATCGGTGAAGTACTGCGAGATCGGCGCAATGTTGTTCGGATACTGGCTCACGATCGTGTCCGCAAACGTGAAGTTCTGCACGTAGCTCAGTCCGATCAGGCACGATGCCTGATACGGCGGGCCCGAACACCCGCTGTTTGTCGGATCGACGTAAATCTTCCAGCTGATCCCCGCCTTCTGCAGCTCCTGGAAGATTGTCGTCTGCGTCAGCTTCGCCGTGTCCTGCGCGTCGCTGCCTTCCGGATACACATAGCCACCCGACGTCGCCGCAATCAGATACTCCCGATTCGGATGCGTGCGCGTCATCACCGGCGCGAACCAGCGATCCGACGTCCCGAAATCCGACGCCATGGAGTAGTAGTAGTTCAGATCGCCGCCGTCGTAATATCCCATCGCGCGCAACCCGTTCGTATCCGTAAACGGCGGCGACATCACGCGTGCATCGTGCGCCGCCGTCCAGACAAACCCATTCAGCTGCGCCGCGCTCTGTCCGGTCTGATCGTTGTAGTCCCAGTCCACATGCGATTCATTCCACGACGGGCTCGGATTCTCCGCGCACTGCGTGACCAGATGAAACGAAGTCACCGGATTCTTCGGATCGTAGACGCAGTCCGCCGGTGCCGGCTGGCTCGGATCGCATCCCGGAATCGACGGTGCCGGCCCCTGCATCGGCGATGCGCCCGACGTTGGATTGAACTGCGGCAGTCCGTCGAACGACTGATCCGGAATGCCGTTCTGTGCCCAGTATTGCCGCAGCGCTCCAAAATAGTGATCGAACGAGCGGTTCTCCTGCGCGAGAAAAACGATGTGGTTGATCGAGGACAAGCTTGCCGTCGATCGACCCGAGCCCCCGGATCCGCCCGAACCCGACCCGGTTCCGCTCGTCATTCCACAACCACAAAGACCTGCCGTCAGCACTGCATAAGACAGAACCCAGCCTAACCTCACACGAAAACTCATGGGAACGGTGACTCCTGCCCCCCCTCGAATCAGCCCGTTTGGATGCGGTTCAAACCCATGACGTTTTCCCTGTTTTCGTGGATTGCCGGGTGCCCCGCGCTCGCCCGAGGCCTTCGCGACCGTCGAGGCAACCCGCTGGGCCGACGACGCACCTAAATTCGCCCATCGTCCCCCCCGGGTGCCGTACATCGGGCCGCCTTTGCCAGAGGTCGGGAGTCCCCTCCCCTTACCGCCCCACCCTCACCGTCACCGCCTTCCCGGTATATGTCACCTGATCCGCGCCCTGCGCCGATACCGACTCGCCTGCACCGTGATCCTTTCCCACCAGCACCACACGAAACTGCCGCGACGCCGCCATCCCCGGATACATCCCCTCGCGCGCGCCAATCGTCAGCGTCGATCTCGCATCGTCCCAGCGCATCGGAATCACCGCGTGCTGCCCCTTCTCATACGCATAGCCGTCCCCGGAATCCTCATATAAATCGAAGCGGCCATCCGCCCCGCGATAAACTCGCACTTCGATCGGGCCATTCGGATCCTCGTTCGTATATTCGATCTCCGGCCCCATCGGCACAATCGACCCCGCCCGCACATACAGCGGAATCCGATCCAGCGGCGCCGCCGACTCCACGTTGCGTCCACCCTGCACCCGCTCACCCGTCCAGAAGTCGTACCACCCCGCCGCCTCCGGCAAATACACCCGCCGGCTCACCGCTCCCGGCTCCATCACCGGAGCCACCATCAGCGCCGGCCCAAACATGAATTGGTCCCCGATGTCCCACGTCCGCGCATCCGTTCGCCAGTCCATCACCAGCGGCCGCTGGATCGTGGAATCCTCGCTCGTTACCTTCCACGCCAGCGAGTAGATGTACGGCATCAGCCGATACCGCAGCTTGTCGTACTGAATCAGAACCGGCTCCACCTGCGGATAACTCCAGATCTCGTTCTCCGGCCGATGTCCGTGTGTCCGGAACACCGGACAAAACACGCCGTACTCCCACCACCGCGCGTACAGCTCCTGATAATCCGCGATCTGCGTCTTGCCGTTGTACGCCGGCCAGTAGCCGCCAATATCGGTCGTCCAGTACGGATAGCCCGACAGCGCAAAATTCAGCCCTGCCGCCACCTGGTGCCGCAACCCCCACCACGTGCTGTACACATCACCCGACCACACCGTCGCGCCCACCCGCTGCTGTCCCAGAAATGCCGACCGCGTCAGCAGGAATACCCGCTTCTGCTCGTTCGTCGCCCTCCAGTGCTCCTGCACGCCCATCGTGTGCATCAGCGGAAACACGTTCGTGTACTCGGCGCCGTTCCCGATCGCCAGCATCTTGTTGCGCAAAATCGCGTCGCCGAAATGCGGCCAGTACTCCTCCGGCTCCGCGCTGTCCAGCCAGAACGCATCCCACCCCATCCCGAACAGCGGACCCACCAGATTCTTCCAGTAAAAGTCCCGCGCCGCCGCATTCGTCGCATCGTAGACATGCGCCCCCGGCACATCCCAGTGATGCTCGGTCATCGTCGCGTAGTTCTGCGACTTCGGATCGAATAACCCCCACACCGAAATCATCGCGTGCACATGCTCGTCGTGCAGCTTCTGCAAATCCGCCGGTACATCGTGATAATTCGCATTGAAGACCGGATCCCCCTCCGTCTTCCACCAGAACCAGTCCTGCACAATACCATCCAGCGGAATATGTTCCGCCCGATACCGCCCCGCAATCTGCTCGATCTGGTCCAGCGACACATACCGGTCCTTGGACTGGAACAGCCCATACGACCACTTCGGCAGCAACGGCGCGTGTCCCGTCATCGACCGGTACTCGTGCAGGATCTGGTCCATCTCCGGCCCGTAGAGGAAGTAGTAGTCCACCGAATTCCCCGCCACCGACGTGAACTTCAGCTCCAGCGGAAACCGGTTGTCGACATAGCTGTACGCCGCCGAATTCCACATCACGCCGTAGCCCTTCGTCGAGAGCAGCAGCGGAATCGCCACGTCGGTGTTGTCCTGCGCCAGTTCCACCGTCGCGCCGCGATAGTTGAAGAGCCCGCTCTGATGCTGCCCCAGCCCGTACACCGCCTCCAGCGCATCGAGCGAAAACCGATCCGTGATCCTGTCTGTCTTCTCGCCGTTCGCTTCCGTGGCCTCGTACGTTCGCGGAATGGCATCGCCTTCGCGCAGCAGCGACGCGCCACCCGCATCCTCAAACGTCACGTTCCCGCGGCTCAGAGAAAACCCCACCTTCAGCGCCGCCGTCGTCAGGCTCGCCGCCTCGCTGTTCTTCGCAAAGGTGAACGCCGCTCCCGGACACGCCTCCTTCGCCTCCAGCATCCATGGCTTCGGATGCTCCGCCGCCACTCCCTCCGGCCACGCCACCACATGGATCACCGCATCCCGGCACACCGTCACATCCACCACTTCCTGCCCCACGTGTGCGCGCAGCCCATGCTCCGTCTGCTCAACCGTGACCGGCGCCAGTCCCGGCAATTTCTGCCCCGGCATCTGCGCCAGGCAAGTCGTCACACCAGATCCCAGAACCACCATCGCCGCCGCGCATAAGCCAACCCAAAAGCCTCGTCCCCGCACCTTGGCCGTCATACTCTCTCACCCTCCGCAGAACCCGGCAGTATATGCCAGGCACGCCCGTCTGAACGCTATCCGCTGTACGCTATACGCTGAACTCCCATGCCTACCCTCCCGGTCAAGACCGCCTCCGCAAACTACCCCGTGATCGTCGGCCGCAACCTCTTCGCGCAGATCCCGAAGAAATTGCGTGCGTCCGGCAAAGTCTTCATCGTCACCTCGCCGGAGATTTGGGCCCTCTGGGGCAAACAATTCCTCGCCGCTTTCCCGAGAGATCAGCAACCCACGGTGCTCTTCCTCCCTGCCGGTGAGCGCTTTAAGCGCATGTCCCAGGTCGAACGCCTGGCCACCGAACTCGCTGCCGCCGGCGCCGACCGCTCCTCCGTCCTCATCGCCTTCGGCGGCGGCATCATCGGCGACCTCGCCGGCTTCCTCGCCGCCATCTACATGCGCGGCATCGACTATCTCCAGGTCCCCACCACCCTCCTCG
>JBKICP010000156.1:0-10328 GCA_046567085.1 Acidobacteriota bacterium | reverse complement strand
GGCGGTCATCAACCCAGCAAAGTATGGTATCGGGAATTACTGCACGGATTTCAATTACTGGAGCCCACGCGTTGGATTTGCGCTCGACGTCTATGGAAATGGAAAGACCGTCGTGCGCGGTGGCTATGGCTGGTTCTACGATCGCGTCTTCGGCAACGTGTACGGAAACGCCCGCTTCAATCCGCCCTATACTCTGACCACGACGCTGTCGAGCGGAAACTACACCGGGGCAATCGCCGCTTCGACCGTCAACACCACACAAAGCTACAACCTGACAAACATTGACCCGGCGCTGAGAAATCCAGCTACGCATCATTTCAACTTTGCCGTGTCACAGCAACTGGATCGCACGACCGCCCTCACCATCTCCTACGTCGGGGCTCTGGCGGATCATCTGCTGGTGACTCAGCGACCGAACTTTGGCACCTCATTCGCGGATGCTTTTCGCCCTTCCAACCAGGGAGCGGCGGCGCGCACTCAGGAAGATATCGATGCGGGCATCATCCGCGGACCGTTCGGCAACATGACCTACCGCCAGTCCAATGGAAACTCGAACTACAACGCGCTGCTGGTCAACGTTCGGCGGAATCTCAATGCCGGCCTGAGTCTCGAGGCGTCGTATAACTACACGCACAGCCTCGACGTTCTTTCCGACGACGTGGCAGGCAGCACCGACAGCGCTTTTCCCGCAGCCACTCTGGAGAATCTGGTTGCCCCGTACATGGCAAGTTCCAGCACCTGCACAGCGGCTCATGGAACCGCTGCGGCAGCGGCACGGTTGCTTGCGGCCGTACGCTGCGCGGAAGGCAACCCCACACTCTCCCAGGCGGAGGCGCAGGCGCTGTTCCTGAGTAAGTACATCCGGTACGCATCGTTGAAGGCCAATTATGGCGATTCTTCTTTTGATGTGCGTCAGCGATTTGCCGCCAGCGTCATGTACCAGCTTCCTTTCGGCCGCAATCATGCCTTACTCTCGGGACTCGGTCCGGCTGGCCAGCGCCTTGTTGGCGGATGGGGTGTCGCTTCCATCTTTGATTCCCAAACCGGCGTTCCTTTTATTCCTACCACCGGAGCCGACAGCAACCGCGATGGCGATACGGGCGACCGCGCCATGGCGATCGGCCCGGTTTCCAACCGGAGAGGCAAACTCACGAAGAGCTTCAGCGGGGCCACACCCGTAGTGAACTACTTTCCCGCCTGCGGAAGCGGGTGCCCTTTCGCAGCGGGAGACGGAGTGATCGATCCCACGGCTCGGATGCATCGCGGCTTTCTTCGCAACCCTGGCATCTTCAACTGGGATTTTCAGGCAAACAAGACCACCGATCTCACCGAGAATCTCCATCTCCGCTTTACGGCCGACTTCTTCAACATTCTCAACCACGCGAACTTCAACAATCTGACCTCCAGCATTACCAGCCCCCTGTTTGGACAATCGCTCTCAACCCGTGCTCTCGGACAAACCGAGTCTCGGCAAATTCAGTTCGGCGCGAAACTTCAGTTCTGAGTTTGCCGTCCCCTTCAGACCAGAGCCGGTGTTCCCATGGGATCGCCGGCTTGAACCCCAAAACCTTGACGCGAATCAGGAGATAAAGCGAATGCGTATCGCAGGCTCGCTGGTGGTTGCAATGTGGATAGCATCGGCTGCGGTCGCTGGGATCGCGGATCAAGCCCCGGCCCAGGAGAGGAATCGTCTCACCCTGCAGGACCTACTCACACTGCAACCCTTCGGTGATACCGCGGTTTCGCCCGATGGCACGACCATCGCCTTCGTGCGTAGCGGTCAGATTATGTTGATGCCGGCCGAGGGCGGGTGGCCGGTGTTATTGACCAGTACTCAGGGCGGCAAAACCGAAATCGCCTGGTCGCCCGACGGCAAACGCCTCGCCTACGCGAGTCAGGGAAGTATTTGGGTTGTAGCTGCAGGCGGCGGTGCACCACGACGCCTGACCAACGCACCTCCTGGATCAGGCGATCCCAGACAAGCGACAGATCGCGCCCCGAAATGGTCCCCGAACGGGCATTGGATTCTCTTCACCAGCGGACGCCGCGGTACGAATAGCCTCATGGTAGTCAGCGAAGACGGTAACGTCACTGCGTTTCTCACTCCGCCTGACGAAGAGGCTGCCGAGGGCGCCTGGTCCCACGATGGCGCCAGCATTGCCTACGTTGCGCGTGCCCGGGAATACTTCAGCGGCCGTATCAAAATCATCCACTTCAATGCCGACACCGGACAGCCCGGAAGTCCTGCCACCGACCTCTACACCGCACCCGTTGACCGAGGCGGTGGCTGGGCGATTCGGCGTGCCGAGTGGTCTGCGGACGACACGCAACTGGTCACGATTCTGCAGAACTCCGGTTGGGACCATCTCTATCTCATCCCCGTCCGGGGGGGCGAGCCGAAGCAAATGACAGACGGCGCGTTCGACGATGCGGCCCCCGTGTTTTCGCCAGACGGAAAGAGTATTGCTTTTGTCTCAAGCAGGGGTTTGCTGGAAAGCACCAACCTGTGGGTCATACCAACTCGCGGTGGAGAGGCGAAACAGGTGGCTAAGTTCACCATCCCAGGGGTGACAGCCGATCCGGAATGGACGCCCGACAGCCGTCACATCTACTTCCATCATCAGTCTCCCGTGGAGACGGCCGATTTGTATCTCGCCGATGCAGCGGGCCGTGACGAACCGCGACAGTTGACGCGGACGACGCCGGCCAACTTCGCCAGTGCCCAGATTCCTGAGAAGGTAACCTGGAAGAGCAGGGACGGGCGCGAGATCTCCGGCCTGCTGTTCACCCCTCGAGGCGCAAAGCCGGGAGCGAAACTGCCGGCGGTTCTCTGGATCCACGGCGGTCCGGAGGGACAAGACGTCTATCGCGCCGATGGCTGGGCGCAGTTCCTGGCTCAGGCTGGCTATGTTGTCCTCGAGCCGAACTATCGTGGATCGAATGGCTATGGCGAGGCTTTCCGTAACCTGAACGTAGAAGATTCAAACGGTGGCGAAGTGGATGATGTCGCTGCCGGTGCCGAGTATCTCGTAACCCGGGGGCTCGCCGACCCGGCTCGACTCGCCATTGGCGGCGGCAGTCACGGCGGTACGATGGTCGCCTATATGGTAGTTCACTATCCAACCCTCTTTGCTGCCGCTATCGAGTTATATGGCGTTGTCGATCGCGAACTCTTCGTGGAGCGAACCAATCCTCCGTCGTCCATTCGCTGGATGATGAAGATGGGTGGTTCACCCTCGGAAAAGCCAGATGTCTACCGGCGCGCCGACGTCCTGCTGCAGGTCAGCAAGGTGCAAACGCCGCTGCTTGTAATGCATGGCGAGAACGATCCCCAGGTGCCGCCGGCAGATTCGGCCCTCTTCGTCAAAGCGCTGCGCGAACACCATAAAACCGTCTACTATTTCACTTATCCGAACGAACTGCATGGATTTGCGGAGCCGGCCCATCGCCTCGATGCATGGGGCAAAGAACTGGCGTTCCTCGAGCACTACATCCATCCTCGATTTGGCACAACCACCACTTCCACCGAAGAGGTGGTTTTCCCGGCGGAAAAAGAAAAAGTGGCCAATGCTCACCCCGAGGTCAGGTAAGCTTCACATGCAGCCCTGCCCGCAGAACGTCCCATTGTCTGTATCTGATTTCTCGCGAACCGGCTTCCGACTCGGTATCTGGGTCGCTTCTACATTTGAACTCTGTCAGATATCAGGAGCGATCGAATGACGCAGGAACGCGGCAGCTTCACCGCCTGGATTGCCTTCAGCGCCATCGCCCTTGGGGCGTTCACTCTTTCAGCACAGAATCTGCAGACTTATCAGCGGCCGTCGACCGTGATGGCAAGGCTTCTGGATGCGCCACCAACCCCGCTGCTCAGTCTGTCGCCGGATGGTAAGACGATTGTGATTGAGCAACCCTACGGCTATCCCAGGATCGAGGATCTTGCCCGGCCTGAGGACCGCCTCGCTGGCTCGCGCTTCAACCCGGAAACGGATGGCCCAAGCCGCGGCCCCTGGATCACCAGCCTGCGCCTGCTGAATACAACCGATACGGTCCGCTGGCGATCTGGCGGCGTTGCGGTGAAGGGAATCGTTGGCCAGCCGCACATCACCCACGTGCAGTGGTCGCCTGACGGCAAGCGCATTGCTTTTACCGAGACCGTGGAGTCCGGTCCTGCTGTCGGCCTGTATCTGGACCTGATCGATGTCAGCACGGCGATTGCGCATCGTGTTCCCGGGATTCGCCTCAGCAATCCATTCGGCAACAATGCGGGATCGACGCACAGCGCGTGCGAGTGGATGAGCAACAGCCTCGCACTCCTCTGTCGTACCGTTCCGGATCGCCGCCCAATGCTGCCCCCGCACAGCCCCGTTCCCTCCGGCCCGACTATCGAGGAGAACCTCGGGAAGGCCACACCAGGAAGAACCTACGAAGATCTTCTGAAGAGTCCTGAAGACGAACGCATCTTTGACTACTACGCGACGGCGCAGCTTCGCATCGTTCCGGTTGCAGGTTCCGCTCGGCTTGTCGGCAAGCCGGCTGTGATCACCGCGACAACCGCCTCGCCCAACGGCCGCTATGTCCTCATCATCGAGTGCCACCACCCTTATTCCTACGAGTTCCCGGTGGAAAACTTCCCCGAACGAGCGCTCGTCGTCGATCTCACGACCCACTCGGAAAGGCAACTCTCCGATCGTCCGCTCGCCGATCGCATTCCGATCGCCTTCGATGCCGTCGCTCCCGGTCCCAGAGACTATGAGTGGCGCGCGGATGCACCCGCCACCGTGGCCTGGGTCGAAGCCGGCGACGGCGGAGATCCCCGTCGCAACGTGGCCGTGCACGACCGTATCGTGACGCTGCAGGCGCCGTTTACAGGAACGCCCTCCGTGCTGGCCGAGCTGCCCATGCGCTTCGTTGCCGTTTATTGGGGTAAGAAAGACACGGCTCTGGTCCTTGAACGACGCCGCAAAGATCGCCAGCGGGCAACGCTTCTCGTGAATCCCGGTCATCCCGGCCAGGTGCGCATTCTCAGCGAAGGATCCAGCGAGGATATCTATCATGCGCCGGGCATACCTCTGACCGCGGAGAACCGTTACGGCAAAGAGGCGCTTCACTTTACGGCAGATGCGCAGGGTGTTTACGTCCAGGGACTGGGGGCCTCCCCGGAAGGTGATCGGCCTTTTGTCTCGGTCCTCAGCCTTGCCGATGGCACTGAAAAGCAGATCTTTCGATCCCAGGCACCTTATTACGAAGATCCTCTGGACCTGCTCTCGCCCGATAAGCTGCTGATCCGCCGCGAGAGCCATACCGATCCACCGAACTATTTTCTCGTCGATCTCAGCGCCTCGGCTCGCGACCCCGAACAGGTGACTTTTTTTGCCAATCCCTATGGAGATGTCGCACTTCCGAGCGAGCAAATCCTGCACTATGAGCGCGCCGACGGTGTGGACCTGAGCGCGAATCTCTATTTGCCTCCCGGTTACAGCAAAGAGCAGGGTCCCTTGCCAACCATCATGGAAGCTTACCCAACGGAATACAAAACGCGCTCCGCAGCCGGACAAATGCGCGGTTCCCCGTACCGTTTTCCCCGCTTCAACTGGGGCTCGCCGATATTCTTTGCCACCGACGGCTTTGCCGTTCTGGAGAATGCCAGTATTCCGATTCTGGGAGAAGGCAGGCAGGAGCCGAACGACACCTACGTCGAGCAACTGGTCGCCAGCGCCAAGGCGGCCATCGATTATGGCGCCTCAATGGGAGTGGTCGATCCTAAACGTGTCGGCGTCATGGGTCACTCCTACGGAGCCTTCATGACCGCCAACCTCCTCGCGCACAGTGACATCTTTCGCGCCGGCGTTGCGCGCTCCGGAGCGTATAACCGCACCCTTACCCCCTTTGGCTTCCAAAACGAAGAGCGAACCTACTGGCAGGATCCGAAGCTCTACTACGACATGTCGCCTTTCTCGTTCGCTGACAAGATTCACGCTCCCATCCTCCTCGTTCACGGCCAGGCCGATGATAACCAGGGAACGTTCCCCATTCAGAGCGAGCGCTTTTTCGCGGCTCTGAAAGGCGAGGGTGCCACGGTTCGCTTCGTTCTCCTGCCACTGGAGGCCCATGGTTACCAGGGAAACGAATCCCTGCTCGATCTTTTGTGGGAAGAGAGCCGCTGGTTCAATATGTACGTCAAGCCAGAACATCTGGTGACAGCTCCTGCCCAGGCAGGAAGCACTCCGATACCCGGAGGGACCGAAGACCGCCGTTGAAAGAAGGCTAGCACCGATGATGAAAACGAAAATATTTGCCGCAACCCGGAAGAGAAGCACAAAACGCCTGGACTCGTTGCAGATGTGGAGCGGATGGACATTGCAGACGGCGCAAGGCAACCGGGGCACCCACAAGCTGCTTTGACCGGCTCACACAACGGACGGTCTCCGGTTCTGCCGGTGAATTTGATCATCAATCGTGTGCTTGAGGTCGGCGCCTCGCCCTAAAGGTGGTCGGCAGCGTCCGGAAGCGAACCTGCAAAAATCCGGAACAGCGTGAGCTTTCGGCAGACGTGCACAGATCAGAAGCAGTATCCCTGTGCTACCCAGTAATGCCAGTCCTCGATGGCCTGGCGGGTTGACCCGTCGGCATCGGCAGCGGTCAGTTGCGAGAGCGGGACTGCGAAGTTTCGATCCTGCCAGCGGATTGTCACGAGCATGTCTCCTGAGCAGGCGTCTTCCGGTGCCATGTGCCGGACCTCGACAGATTCGCCTTTGCGGAGAGGCGAAGTGGTTCGGGAGGCGGTGCATTTGGCGCGGAAGGGGAAGTGGAGTTTGGCTTCCAGATAGTAGTACCAGCTCATAGCCTGTTCTTCGGGTCCATTCGCGTCGACGATGATTTCGTCATGGATTCGATTCTCCCGGACGGAGTTGCGCTTGCGTTTGGCCATGGCGATTACGATGAGCGCGGCCTGTTCAGGATACGGCGCACGGAGGTGCGGCCGATGCTGAGCTGGCGAGCGATCTGGGATTTGCTGGTGCCGGATCGATGGAGCTTCTGGATCCGGTCAGCTTTGAGGCCGGCGGTGAGAGGACGGCCCAGTGCTTTGTCGCTTTGCCGGGCATGAGCGAGACCGGCCCGAACGCGCTCACGCAGGATTTCGCGCTCGAACTCGGCGAACACCGCCAGCAGGGCGGCCATGGCACGGCCGGCGGGGGTGGTCAGGTCGAGAGCTTCGGTCAGCGAGACGAAGCCGACGCCGAGATGCTCCAGTTCCTGGAGGGTGGCGAGCAGATCGGTCACCGATCTGCCCCAGCGGTCCAGTCGCCAGACCAGCACCACGTCGATGTCGCGGCGCCGTGCAGCTTCGACCAGCTTTTCCCGAATCTGCCGCTGCGAAGCGCCGGAGCCAACTTCCTTCACCTGCAGGGCGATCGTCCAGCCACGGCGGGCAACATACTCGCGCATGGCGCGATTCTGCATGGGCAACGTCTGCTGATCGTGCGTGGAGACAAGGGCGTAGAGACCCGCGCGAAGCGCGGTTTTTGCCCGTTTGCCGGGGTGGCCGAAAACGTCTCGTAATTGTTGCGTTCCGGAGGCCCGTTTTACGGGCATATCGGGATGCTCCCCTGCCTCTGGCCGCCGAGTATCCTATTCGGCCATCCGGGCTATGGTAACGCGTGAGGACTCGGCGACACGGCTTCGGTAGTTGCACGGCGTCCACTCCGTTGGATTCCGCGCCAGATCTTCGGCGTGCCGCTGCAGTTCGGTCACGCCATCGAACGGATTCGCGCTGTTCAGCTCGCGGATGTGGATCAGGCTCCTGCAGAGATCGCCACCTGGGCGAGATCCAGGACAACAGGCGGGCTGAGCACTTACGGGTGGTTCGGCTCGATGTGGAGGTACGCGTAGAGCAATGGTTTGCCGCTTGGACGGCTGCTGCCTCCATGCGGCTCGACCGTCACAAAAACGGCATCGATGCCGGAAAGCGCCTTTGGGTTTTCGGCTTTGAGAACCCAGCACTTTTGAGCCGCATCGTCCTGGTAGAACATGCCAAGATTTACTGCCGTGGCGCGATCCGAGCCGCGGCTGCCCCATGCCTGGAACGTACTTGAATCCCGGACGCCGGGTTGTTGGTCCAGATCGTAAGCGTAGAAGATCAACGATCTACCCCGCGTGTAGAAGACGCGCCCGAAGGGCTTCCTGGTCTGACCATTTCTGGCGACATCGTAAACCTCGGCGATGTAGAGATTCCGTGAGCCCATCAGATCCCGGATGTCGCGATCATGATCGAGCAGTGCCTGGGCCCGGTCCAGATCGTGATCGCGCTCGGCGACTCTGGTGTTCAGTTCATTGATCTGCCGGCGCAGTGCCTCGGCCTGCAATGAGCCGCTGGCTTCATTGGCGGACGCATCGGAAAGCTTTTGCCGAGCCTGGTCGAGGTCCGCCTCTGCGGCGTCCAGTTGGCGGACAAGATCAGCTCGGGACTGTTCGAGGCTGGCCTGCCGAGCCAGATCTCTGCTGCGATCGCTCTGCGCCTCCCTGTTCTGCGCCTCAAGATCGGCCACCTTCGCGGCCTGTTTCCGCATACGGACATCGAGAGCGGCGAGTTGTGCTCTTGCGTTCCGGAGGGCCGCAAGGGTGGCCGTCAGCTCCGGACTGGCCGGTGCCTGGGCAGATTCGGCAGGAAGGTGCCCCCGGGGCAGGGACGTCCCGGCGGCCATCCGCGGTGCCCTGGTCCCCCGGTCCACTCCGATGCGGTAGGCGGTGTATCCCAGAGCGACCACGAGAAGAAGGGCGGCAGCCAACTGAAGCCACAGGTGGCGCCACAGAGCATCGACCCGCGGACCGACGTTGTCAGGACTCCCGCTACCGTCAAACGATGGAATCGGCAGGATGTTCGGGAAGTGATGTTGGTCCGGCTCCCCTTCTTTCTCGATCCGGGCGAAAAGCCGGGCTTCGGAATCTTCAAGCGACCAGTCCGAACCGGAATCGGGACTTTCTTCGTATCGCCCTGCAAGTGCGGCGGCGGGAATTCCGGCGCTGGCCAGGGACTGGTATTGCGCGAGGGCTTCACGGCACTCTGCGCAACTGGCGAGATGCCGGCTGAGGCGATCTCTTTCCTCGGCGCTCAGGACATTGGCGGTCGAAAGGGCGCAGAGTTCGAGAAACACGTCATGGGATTCGCCGAACGGCAACGGCCGGTCTCCTCCGCGCGAGCCACCTTCCATCTTGTCACTCATCTTTTTTGCGGTTTTGAGGGGAAGACCGCGCGGCGCATCTTCTCCAGAGCACGATAATAATGGTTCCGGATGTTTCCCGCCGTCTGGCCGAGGAGAGCGGCTATCTCTCCGACCGTGTTTCCTTCAAAAAAATAGAGATGAATCACGCGCCGCTGGTCCTCCGAAAGCGATTCGTCGATCCTGCGCAACGCATCTCGCCCCAGCGCACCTTCCATCGACTCTTCGTAGAGCTTCAGCAGCCCCGGCGCCGGGCCTGAAGTCAGCAGATCGTCCGCTATCTCGACGCTGGTATAGAAATGGCGCGATGTAAGATAGCGGCGCCGGTCGATCGCGCGGTGCCATGCGACCTGGATCAGCCAGGATCGAACTGAGCCCAGGGCAGGATCGAAGAGGCTGGCTTTGTGGAAGACGAAAAGGAAGACTTCCTGGACCAGGTCATCCGCCTCCGCCGTATCGCGCAGGATACGACAGGCCACGGACCGCACCATGCGAGCGTAACGGCGGAAGAGGGTGCCCAGTGCCTCTTGGTCCCCGGTGCGAACCTGATCCATTAGCTCTTCCTCGGAGACGATGGGCGGCCGGTCGGCCCCGGGTGCTTCCCGCGCATCACGCAAGGGATTGGAGCGGCGCTCCGGTGAGGCGAATGCCCCATCGCACACCTCATCTGCCCTCGCAAGTGCATCCGAGAAATACACGGCTTCAGAGCCCATAATCAGGCAAATCCTCTATAAGATCCGCAGAACCTCTATTGAATACAAGCAGCACGAATTGTGAAGCTAGAGATCATTTTCCTTGACGGGTGAATTCGCAACACTTACGTTGTGTTGAGACTGCAGGCTCAGTTAGGGTCGCGAATCCGGGAACTGCGTGATCTTTCCGGTATGAGTCGCGAGGAGTATGCTGCAAAAGTGCGTCTCAGCGCCCGACGAGTAGCTTCCCTCGAACTCGGAAAAGGCTGGCCCCGCCCCGCTGCCCTCGAACGCATCGCCAAGTCGTTTGGCCTCGAAGTGCGCGATCTCTTCGATTTTTCCTCGTCCCGTGTGCTCCCTCGAAAAGCCCTTTAGTCAGTCCCTTGGCCATGCGTCAGTCGATTCTCACGTTATCATG
>JBKICP010000155.1:0-11094 GCA_046567085.1 Acidobacteriota bacterium | reverse complement strand
GACGGCGGCCACACGGATGCGCCGAACATGACCTATTTCATCTCGTGGGCCGACAAATTCATCGACCACCAGCCGAGCGAGTGAATCAAAAACTTGTAGAAGAGGAGCCGAATCGCTTGACCCGGAGCCGACTTTCGCTTGACCCGGCGCGGACCCTCCTCTACCATCGATCTATGGCATTCTGCCCCAATCCGGTGATGTGTTGCGCTTGTTGTTGTGCGCCGCGCCGGATGGGTGGGTGATCCTCTAACCTCAGCTTCACCCCATCACTCCCGCGCTATCAGCCAACGCTGACGCGGGTTTTTTATTTTCCCCTCAAATCTTATGGAGCTACCGATGGCAGACGTTGCCGCAGTGAAAGAGACCAAAGCGCAGAAGTCGGAACGGCTGAAGCGCGAGAAGAATCCCTGGGACGCAATCGAGGAGATTCGCGGGTTCGCGCGCGACGGCCACGCCTCGATCCCCGCTGAGTGGAGCACCTACTTCCGCTGGTGGGGCATTTACAGCCAGGGCGACGGCCTCGGCGTGACCGGCGGCAAGGGCGGCGAAGGCAAAGCCACCGAGTACTTCATGATGCGCGTGGGCATTCCCAACGGCATCCTGCGCGCCGATCAGGCGCGCGTGCTGGCGGAGATCGCGCGGAAGCACGGGCGCAATCTGGCCGACATCACCGTGCGGCAGAATATCCAGTTTCACTGGCTCACCATCGAGTCTCTGCCCGACGTGATGGCGGCACTCGATGCAGCGGGCCTCTCGCCCAAAGGCGCCTGCGGCGACGTGGTGCGCAACGTGACCGGCTGCCCCCTGGCCGGCATCGCGCATGATGAGCTGATCGATGCCTCGCCGCTGGCCGTCGAGGTCTCGCGCGCGCTGCAGGGCAACAACGACTTCTATAACCTGCCCCGCAAATTCAAGGTTTCCATCACCGGCTGCTCGGTCTGGTGCTCCTATCCGGAGATCAACGACATTGGGCTGACTGCTGCGCGGCGCGGCAAAGAGGTGGGCTTCTCGGTGCGCGTGGGCGGGGGCTTGTCGAATGAGCCGCATCTTGCCCTGCGGCTGAATGCGTTCGTCCGTCAGGACCAGGCGTCGGCCGTGGTTCGCGCCATTGCGGAGATCTTCCGCGATCAGCAGGGCCTGCGCGAGAGCCGCGACCGCGCGCGGCTGAAGTATCTCTTCATGAAAGAGGGTTGGACGGCGGAGCAGTTCCTCGCGGAAATTGAGAACCGCATCGGTTACAAACTGGATCCGGCTGTCGACGAAGCTGTCCCCGACGACATTCTGCGCGACCACACCGGCATTCATCCGCAGAAGCAGTTCGGCCTTAGCTACGTGGGAGCGAGCGTCCTGCGCGGACGCCTCACCGGCGATCAACTGGCCGCAGCGGCCGAGCTGGCGGAAATCTTCGGCACCGGCGATCTGCGGCTCACCGTGATGCAGAACCTGATCGTGCTCAATGTGCCCAGCCATCGCGCGTCGGAGCTGGCAGGCGAGCTGGGGCAGCTCGGGCTGCACGTCCAGGGTTCGCAGTTCTGGCGCGGCGGCATCGCCTGCACCGGAACCGAATTCTGCAAGCTGGCGATCACGGAGACGAAAGGCTTCCTGCGCTGGCTCGTGGAGGAGATGGAGGTGCGGCTGCCGCAGTTTGATGAGCAGCTGCGGCTGCATGTGACGGGCTGCCCCAACAGCTGCGGTCAGCACTGGATCGCCGATATCGGCCTCGAAGGCAAGAAGGTGAAGCACGAGGGTAAACTCACCGACGCGTACTACTTCTGCGTGGGCGGCTCGGTGGGCCGCCATGCTGGCGTCGCGCGGCCAGTGGGATTCCGCTCGCCGGCGCATCTGGTTCCCGAAGCGCTGGAACGGCTGCTGCGGAAGTATCTCGACGAGCGCGATGCGGGCGAGAATTTGCGCGCCTGGTTTGGACGTAACAGCGACGCGGAGCTGCGCGCGGCGCTGGCCAGCGAGGAATTTATCCCCGTCGAGCGCGATGTGCCCAGCGGGCGCGTTCCCGTTGAGGTCGCGGGATGAGCCAGGTTCCTGCAACTGCCGCGCAGCGCGGCACCGTGTATCTGGTGGGCGCAGGCCCGGGCGATCCGGAACTGCTCACGCTGAAGGCAGCGCGTCTGCTGGCGGCCGCCGACGTCGTTCTGCATGACGACCTGGTGCCGCCGGCCATCCTCGCGCAGGCCGAGCGCGCGTTGCTCATCAACGTGGGAAAGCGCTGCGGGCGCAAGAGCATCTCGCAGGAGCAAATACACACCATGATGATCGACGAGGCGCGGCGCGGCCTGGCCGTGATCCGTCTGAAGTCCGGCGACCCGCTCCTTTTCGGACGGGCCGGCGAAGAGATGGAGGCGCTGCGCGCGGCGGATGTCCCCTTTGAAGTGGTTCCGGGCATCACGGCGGCCTTTGCAGCCGCCGCGGCAGTGGGACGGCCGCTGACCGATCGCCGGAGCGCTTCGAGCGTCAGCTTTTCCGCAGGCCACCACGCGCCCGGTTCGCAGCTGGAGGCGGCTTCGCTCGCCGGAGCCACGCGCGCGATCTACATGCCGGGCAAAGACTGGGGTGCTCTGGCGGAACAGCTGCGCAGCGAAGGCCTCGCGGACGATCTGCCCTGTGTGGTGGTCTCGCGCGCAGCGCAGCCGGATCAGCAGATTCTGCGCACCACGCTCGGGCAGCTCGGGCGGAGGACGCCACTGCCCGCCCCTTCGATCCTGTTGGCGGGAGAGGTGCTCCGCGATGTCGGCGACAGCCAGGCCGCCGGCGCCGCCCAATCTGTAACCATCGAAGTGACGAATCCGCCGCAGCCGGTCCGGCCCGACTAAGCCTGCATTTCGAGCGTGTAATCGAAATCGTAGAAGTGCTGACCGCCGTCGATGCGGACGGTCATCGAACCGGCGATTCCGGCCAGCTGTCCGGTGCCCGTATCCGGCACCACCATGATGTTCATCTCCGCTGCACCGCGGTTCATGGTCGCATTGTGCTGCAGGATGAAACTGCCTTCCCTGCCCTGCAGTTTGCCGGTGACGCGCTCCATCGCCACGTACCCGCCGGACGCTTTATCGCGATCGAGGAAGCTGAGCATCTCGCCCTGGCCGGTGGCCTCCAGATCGCCGTGGAACTCCTTGTCGAGCGACATGCGGCCCAGCGCCGCGGCTTCGGCCTGCGGGTTGTCGGCCTTCTGCGGTGCGAGCTTCACCTCGAACGTGCCTGTCGCGTGATGCATTTCTAGAGCCTCCCTGTCGGCGCACCTGCAAATTAGATGAAGCCGACACGCAGAGGCGGCCTGCAGACGGTCTCATCCAGAGCAGAATAGCAAGTCCGCCGGCGCTCATCCGGCATCCGCTCAGTAGCGGGCCACAGGCGTGGTGCTGACGGCAGGAGAGCAGACGGTGCGGGCGAGCAGCTGGCGGAGGCGGTAGGCGCGCTCCAGCTGCGCGTCGATCAGGCGCTGCTGCCGCCGGCGATGGTCCGGGTCCTGGAGCATCGGCAGGGTACGCTCATCCCGCGCGGCGCCAGCTTCGAGCGCGAGAATGGACGATTCCAGGGTGAGGCGGAATCGACTGCTGACGCGAAAGGGTTCGGAATCGGCAGGTGTGCGCATATTTTTCCTCGCGTGAGGGCTCAAGTCTTCGATCTTGCTGCCGATTCTAGCGAGCAGAGGAGGGCGCGCGCGACACCCGTTTGTGAATCTACGGAAAAACTTTGGAGGGAAAATGTCGCGAAGTGGGACAGACGCGGGGAGGGCCTATCGAATCACCACCGATGCCGCCAGCCCCAGCAGCAGCAGCATTCCCACCCATGCAACGATTCCCTGGCAACGGATGAAGAGGGGGAACCAGCTCTTCCGCATCAGGCCGGAATAAGGCAGCTGGTTCCATGTCCCTCCCTTGTCGAGGAAGCGCCGGTTCATCTCAACGACTGCAGCGGTTCGGAAGAGAAAGAACCAGCCGACCCATCCGAGGACGAGCGCTACGGCAATCGCAAAGATCGGCGGCAAGGTCTGCACGGCTTTTCGTCACAGCTCCAGCGACTTGCTCGCGACTTTCTCCTGCGACTGGGCGATGAACGCCTCCAGCGGCTTCGATCCCTCGTCGCCCTTGCCGCGCGTGCGCACGCTGACCGCGTCACCGGATTCTTCCTTATCGCCCATCACCAGCACATAAGGAATCTTCTGCAGCGTGAAGTCGCGAATCTTGGCGTTCATCTTCTCATTACGCGCATCCACCTCCACGCGGAAGCCCGCTTTCTGCAACCGTGCCTGAACCTTCTTCGCGTATTCGTGATGGCGCTCGCTGATCGGCACCAGTCCCATCTGGATCGGCGCCAGCCACAGCGGGAAGGCTCCCGCATACAACTCGATGAGATAGGAGACCATGCGCTCCATGGTGCTGATGACGCCACGATGGATCATCACCGGGCGCGGCTGCGTGCCGTCCGCCGCTGTGTATTTGAGGCCGAACTGGTTGGGCAGATGGAAATCGAGCTGGATGGTGGAGTACGTCTCCTCGTGCCCCATCACGTCGGCGAGCTGGATGTCGAGCTTCGGACCATAGAAGGCGGCATCGCCGATGCTCTCGCGATATTTGAGGCCCAGCGCGTCCATGGCCTCGCGCAGTTCGCGCTCGCCCAGCTCCCACATGGCGTCGTTGTCGACGTACTTCTCCTTGTTCTTCGGGTCGCGCAGCGAGAGGCGGTAGCTGTACTTCGTGATGCCCAGGTCCTTGTAGGCACGCTCCACCAGATTCATCACGCCGGAGAACTCTTCCTTGATCTGCTCGGGCATGCAGAAGATGTGGGCGTCGTTCAGGGTCATGCAGCGCACGCGGCTCAGGCCGCTGAGCGCGCCGGAGCGCTCGTAGCGATACATAGTGCCGAGTTCCGCGATGCGCACAGGCAGGTCGCGATAGCTGTGCAGCTTCGACTCGTAGACGAGGATGTGGTGCGGGCAGTTCATCGGCCGAAGGACCATCTGCTCGGTTTCGAGGTCCATGGGCGGGAACATGTCCTCGTGATAGTGCGCCCAGTGGCCGGAGCGTTTGTACAGGTCCACCTTGGCCAGATCGGGCGTGTAGACGTGCTCGTAGCCCATCTCGCGTTCGAGGCCGAGGATGTAGTCCTCAAGCAGACGGCGGATAGTCGCGCCCTTCGGCAGCCACAGCGGCAGGCCGGCGCCGACCTCGTCGCTCACCGTGAACAACTCCAGCTCCTTGCCGAGACGGCGATGATCGCGGCGCTTCGCATCTTCGAGGCGCTCGAGATACTCGTCGAGATCCTTCTTCGAGAAGAACGCCGTGCCGTAGATGCGCTGCAGCTGCGGATTCTTCTCGTCGCCCAGCCAATACGCGCCCGACAGGCTCATGACCTTGAAGGCCTTCACCCGGCCGGTCGAGGGCACATGCGGGCCGCGGCAGAAGTCGACGAACTTGCCGTTACGATAGAGCGAGATTGGGTCGCCGGGCTTGGTGAACTTCTCCACGAAGTGGACCTTCATAAAGTCGTTCCCGGTTTTGAATTCCTCCAGCCCCTTCTCGCGCGGCTCAAAGTCGCGGATGAACTTCTCGTCGCGCGCGGCGACCTCGGCCATGCGGCCCTCGATCAGCTTGAGGTCCTCAGGCGTAAACGGCGTGGGCCGCCAGAAGTCGTAGAAGAAACCGGTTTCGGTGGCGGGGCCGTGGCCGAGCTTCGTCTCCGGAAACAGCTCCGTAACGGCGGTGGCCAGCACGTGCGCGGCGGAGTGGCGCAGCACCTTCAGCGCGTCAGGATTCCTGTCGGTGAGCAGTTCGAGAGCGACGTCTTCCTGGAGCGGCGTCGAGAGATCGACGAGGCGCTCGGCATGCGTATCTTCCGCGGCATACATCGATGCTTCGCCGGTAGTGTCGGCCGCGGCGGCAACCGGTGCGGCCTTCAGCGGACGGATGCGGGCCACAACGGCCGCCTGCGCGAGGCGCGGCGAGATGCTCTCAGCAATGGAAAAGGACGTGGTGCCGGACGGAACTTCACGCACCGATCCGTCGGGAAGCTGGACCTGAATCGAACTCATAAAAACAGGGTACAGGGTCGAGGGTGGAGGGTACAGATCACCAGCGCGTCGCGAAACCGCGGAGGCAATACGCGGCTACCGCAGGCCGAGGTGCGCGGTCATCTGCATCGAGCTGAAATCGGTGAGTTCGCCGTAGGTCTCGAAATCGTCCTTATACGCGCGCACCCCGCCAAGCTGCTGCGGCGTCATGCTGTTGATCCGCTGCCAGAGCGCGGCAATGACCTCCTGGGGCGGCCCCTGCGCCGACGTGAGAACGGCGTACCTGCCGGCAGGAATGGTCTTCGCCACCATGCCGTCGGGAATCTTGTCGGCCGAGGTCACCTTGTAGCCGAGGGTGTAGTTGTAGTCGCCGGTGTGGTCGCTGGCGTAATCGCTGTAGACCACGACGAGGCCATCCCCCGCCTTGTTCGGAATCTGCTCCAGCGTGCCGTTCTGCATCGCGCTCTGCCACAGCTGCGGAATCTCGCCCTGACCGCCGGCTTCCTTCGCATTGTTGGTGCGCACCGTGACGCCGACCACGGTGAAGCTGGCCTGATCCACAATCTTCGGAACGGAAGCCGACGCAGCGGGAGCCGAGGAGGTCTGGGTCGGAGACGTTTGCGCCTGGGCGAAGCCCGTGGCAGCCAGGGCGAAACCGAGAGACAGCGAAAGGCTGACGTGGAGGGACCGCGGAGTGAGCATAACGGCAGAAGTATACGCAGCAAACCGGAGCCGTGTTCCGGGAACTTTCTCCGCCGACGGCGCGCGTCGCGGTACTTTCGTTTGCGCCGGAGGACGCGCCGATGCGCTGCAGCTACCCCATTTGTGGCAGACCTGGAGATGTGGATTCCTGCTCGAGGAGCGCAGCGCACCGATAAGATGAGAACAATCCTTCATCCTGACAGGCGGCAAGTACCGGGTATGGCTGGCTTCGATCGCAGGAGGCTCCTGGCGCGCATCGCCGCGAGTGTGGCAGTGGCGGCGCTGCCGCTGCTCGGCTGCCAGAGCGTCCAGAACTCCTCTCCGTCGCAGACGCAGATCCGCGTCATCGACGCCTCGTACAACGCGCCCCCGCTGGATGTGGACATCGCGACGACGCCGATCGCCACCAACGTCGGCGCGGCGACCTTCACGAACTACGCCTTCCTCCCGCCGGAAAATGCGACGGCCTATGTCTATCCGACGGGCACGACGAAACCCACGGCGCAGGTGGCCGGACAGTTCCTGGTTTCCGAACAGCACTCGGTGTTCATCACCGACTCCGGCTCCAGCTACACCGCGACGCTGCTCCTCGATCAGCCCACGGCCGCACCCGCCGGATACTTCACGATCCGCTTTCTGCAACAAGCGCTCAAGGCGGGGGCCGTGGACATCTACCTCGTGCCGGATGGCACGAAGCTCGCGGACGCGAAGCCGCTGTATACGGATGTGGGCCCGCAATCGGTCGAAGGCTACACGAACGTGCTCGCCGGCACCTACACCATCGTGGTGACGCCGACGGGCGTGATTACGACTCCGACCACCAGCGCCTCGATCCAGTTCACAGCGGGGCAGGTGCGCACGGCGCTCATCATGGACGCGCAGCTGACGAAGAATCCGCCGGTGACGGTGACGGTCGGGGATGATCTGAACTGAGCGACTGAGCGGACAGCACGGAGATCAGAGTTCGGCTTCCAGGGCTTCGACACAATCAGCATCCAGCCGATGCGGGATGTCGGACCGCAGGATGGCCAGTGCCTGCTCGTGCGAGAGCCCGGCGCGATAAGGGCGATCCTCTGTGAGGGCTCCATAAACATCAGCCACCGCGATGATGCGCGCTTCGAGCGGAAGAAAGTCACCGAACAGATGATTCGGGTATCCCGAACCATCCAGCTTCTCGTGGTGGGCACCGGCGATGAAAGCAAGTTCGCCGAACGAGCCGATCCGTGACAGGATCTCGTGGGTCAGGCGCGGATGATCCTGGACAACCTGCCATTGCGAAGCGTCGAGCTTGCCGGGCTTATCCAGAATCGAGTTGGGGACACCGAGTTTGCCAAGGTCGTGCAGGAGCGCTGCCCGGTTGACGAATCGCAGCCGATCCTCACTCAGACCCAGACTGTGGGCAATCCGCAGAGCCGCACCGGTAACGCCGACCGAATGCCGGAAGGTGAACGAGGACTTCGCATCCACCACGTCGGCAAAGGCTTCGCAGATCAGGTCGATGCCGGAGGCCTCCAGCTTGTGGACCTCCTCCGGGGCCAGGTCGAGAGCCGCCTGGCGCGTCTCGGTTTCCGGCGTCCCAGGCAGCGCGGCCCTCCAGAGGCGGCCTTCGGCCTGCAGATCCTCGATCACGCGCACCAGTTCGGGATCAAACCACCGCCCGCTGCGTTCGCGCAGTACCTGCATCGCCTCTTCGGTGCCGCGTTCGCCGGCGAAGACATCCAGATGCTGGGCGACGGCCAGGATGCGGGATTCCAGCGGAATGGCTTCGCCGATGCGCCGCTCCGGATAACCGCTACCGTCCCAGTGCTCGTCGAGGCCGCGAACCGCTTCGGCTGCCCTATCCCCGAGACCCAGCTTGCGGAGGATGTGCGCGCCGCGGTCGCAGCGAAGCTGAATCATCTCTTCGTTGTTGCGATGCTGCGTCAGGCCGATGCGGGCAATGCCGGCAATCCGCGCCATGGCCGTTCCGTCGGGAAGAACACTGCTCCACAGCAGCCGCAGCGTGGAAGCTTTGGGACGTGTCGGTCGCGTCCAGTCCTCCAGCTTCACGCCGGCTTTCACGCGGCGCTCGTCGCCGCCGCCAATGATCTGACAGAGACGGGCTGCGTTGCTGCTGCAGCCCACATCTTTGAGAAGCAGGGCGTAATAGAGGCTGGCGCGCTGCGATGCAGGAAGGCCCACCTCCTCCGCGATGCGCATGCCGAGCACGCAGCTGCGCAGCGCATGACCGGGCACCGCCCCTTCGGTCAAATCGAGCGCGAAGGAAAGTGCGGAGAGAATCTCCGCCAGCGATACGGTTCCGGTTGCGGACTCCTTGAGCCGGTCAAGAACGAGAGTGGCCACAGGCATCTGTGAAACTGAGAAAGATTCACCGTAGCAAAGTGGGCACGCGAACGAACTCCCCCAAACGGGTCTGTTACCGCAGCGTTGCCGGTTTGTTTGTCCGAATTTGCTCCATCTCCAGCAACTTCTTCTTCCGCGCCTCACCCCAGCGATAGCCGGTGAGCTTCCCATCGCTGCCCACCACCCGATGGCACGGGATCACCACGGCTACCGGGTTCGTCGCGCAGGCGCGAGCCACAGCCCGATACGCCTTCGGGTTGCCCAGCGACTGCGCCACTTCGGCGTAGGTGCGCGTTTCGCCGCGCGGAATCCGCCGCAGCGCCTCCCACACCCGCATCTGGAACGCGGTCGCGCGCAGATCGAGCGGGAGATCGAGCGCTGCTGGATGCTCGGTGAATTGCGAGAGCACTTCCTCCAGATGTGGCGCCAGACCGGGCTCCGGCTCAATCGTCGCTCGGGGAAACTGCGCCCGCAGATCGCGCACCAGCTGCACCTCGCTCTCGCCGAGGATCACCGCGCAGAGGCCGCGCTCGGTGGCAGCGATCAACACCGTGCCCACCGTGCTCGCGCCGACGGCGTATCCGATGCGCGCGTCGCGGCCGCCGGCGCGGTACTTCCCCGGAGCCATGCCCAGCTGCGAGTTCTCATAGGCACGCCCCGGACCGGAGTACCCGGCGTCGTAGATGGCGTCGGTGATCCGCGTCGATCCGCCGGTGAGTTCCTTGCGAAACGATGCAGCGCGCTGCTGGCGCTGATACTGCGCAGGTGTCAGGCCGAGGATGCGCTTGAAGGTGCGTTCGACGGTGAACGGACTGCGGCCGGTCAGGCGCGACAGCTCCGCCAGCGTGGCCGTCCGGTCGTGCTTCAGCCCGCGCGAGATCGCTTCCACCAGACCGGCATCGGCATGGCGGGTTTGGGGACGGCAGCGCCGACAGGGACGATATCCCGCAGCCTGCGCGGCCGCGGGGTCGGGAAAGAAGACGACGTTGGCGCGCGAGGGACGCCGGCTGGGGCAGGTAGGCCGGCAGAAGACCCCGGTGGTGATCACGGCATAGACCATCTCCGCATCGGCGGCGGGGTCGCGCGCCAGGACGGCCTCCCATGCCTGGTCTTCGGTGAGCATAACGGCTGTGTTCATCGTACTCGGCTCCTCTGAGGATGAGCATCGCAGCCAGGACGATGCGCGGCACTCCGAACCTTGCGGGCAAATTCCCGGGCAGGGGAGAAGGAAACCCTCCCGGATGAGTGGTTTCTCTTCGATCGACTCCTACCAGCGCCACCAGCCACGCGGAAACACGTCGTGCCACCTGGCGCGCAGCAGCGAAAATGCCACAATCAGCGCCACCAGCAGCAGTATGCCGATCACCTGGCGACGCCGCAGCTGATCCCGCTCCGGCCCTCCGGGTTCGGGCTCCGGCTTCGCGGAGCCCCCCGCCTGGGCCACGGCTATTGGTCTCCAGGCTGAATGTTGTACAGGAAGTAGAAGCGCAGTTCGAGGAACGGCCCTTTGAACGCCTTAGGGATCGGTGGATACGGCGATGCTCCGGTGATGCCGGCCCAGGCCGCGCGATCGAGCGCCACGTCCCCGGACGGCCCCTCCAGCACCATGTCGTGCACGCTGCCGTCGGGATAAATCTTGAAGCGGATCGCCACCTTGCCCTGCTTATCGAGCGGCGGCCGCGCCGACTCGGGAATAATCGGCCACCACGCGCGCTCCGTATCCCAGATCACCCGCTGCACGTACGGCCCGTAATCCCAACCCATCGTGTCGCTCAGGACGTCGACGCCGCCGTTCATCCCGGAGTGCTGCGAGGGTGCGTTCGCGCCGTCGTCGCCGCCGTACTGGCCATGCCCCTGCATCGCCTGGCGCATCGCCTGCTGCAGTTGCTCGTTGGGGTTGACCGCGCTGCCCGAGCGGAAATTCGGCTGCGGTGCCTGCGGAGGCGCTTCCAGCTTCGCCTGGTTGTTCTGCGGCAGCGGCTGGGCGGGCGGCGTCGGGGGATGCTGCTCCACCATTTGCTGTT
>JBKICP010000154.1:0-9638 GCA_046567085.1 Acidobacteriota bacterium | reverse complement strand
GCAGGACGAGGTCGTGCTCTTCCGGGTCGCGGTCGGTCTCGCCGGGCGTGAGGCCGGTGGCGAGGAAGACGTGCTGCTTCTGGCGCGCGAAGCCGTAGGCGATCCAGATCCAGCCGAGCGAGGTCATCGAGGCTGCGGTCAGGCCGGTCTCTTCGCGCAGCTCGCCGCGGGCCAGTTCTTCGGGGTCGACGTCGGCGGTCTCCCATCCGCCCTGGGGCAGCTCGAGCGCGCGCTGCTGGATGGTGTAGCGGAACTGCTCGATGAGGTAGATGGAGTCGCCGTCGATGGGGAGGATGATGGCGCAGTCGTCCTTCTCGACGACGCCGTAGATGCCAGGGGCGCCGTTGGAGCGCTCGATCTGGTCTTCGCGCAGGCGGAGCCAGGGGTTGCGGTAGATTTCGCGGGAGGAGAGGGTGCGAATGCTCATGGGGGAAAGGGTACCAGGTGCAGCCTGTCGCCTGTGGCTCCGGGCTCCGGCTACAGGCTACCGGCTACGGGCTACGGGCTACGGGCTGCTCCCTGGCGTTTGCCGGAAATGTCCTGGGTCCGTACCATAGAGGAGAGACGATCAGCGACTTGTTCCCGCAGACGCCAACCGTGCGGCGGGACCGATCGATCCAACTAACTTTCGCCGCTCCCCGCACGGCCTCGCGCATCTGCAACTTGCCAGAGACGACCGGGAACGCGGCCCCGGAAGGCATACACTTTGACAGCTGAAACGACGGACCTCAATGCTGCCGCAACGGCGGAGAACGAAGCCACGGAACACACGCACGATCACGAAGGCCACACGCACGAGCATGGAGAGCATGAGGGGCACGAGCATACGCACCAGGCGCAGCCCACGCTCAATCCCGAATGCACGCGCGAGGTGACGGTGGAGGCGCCGGCCGAGGAGGTCACGAAGACCTACCGCACGGTGCTGAAGCGGTACCAGAAGCTGGCGCGCATTCCCGGGTTCCGGCCGGGGAAGGTTCCGGAAAGCGTGCTGCGGTCGCGCTTTGCCGGCGCGCTGCGCGAGGACGTGGTGGAGGCGCTGGTGCCGGAGCATTTCCGCGCGGCGCTGGCGCAGCAGGGCGTGCGGCCGGTAAGCCAGCCGCAGGTGACCGATCTGAAGCTGGAGGAAGGGCAGCCGCTGACGTTCAAGGCGGTGTTCGAGGTGGCTCCACAGTTTACGGTCGACGGCTATCAGGATGTGAAGGTGGACAGTCCGTCGGCGGAGCTCACCGATGAGGAATTCAACGCGGAGCTGGAGCGGATTCGCGATGCGCACGGGCGGCTGGAGAATGTGGAAGAAGATCGCGGCCTGGCCGATGGCGATTGGGCGCTGATCAGCTTCACCGGCGCGGTGGATGGCGAGGGCGCGAATTCCGAGGGCGGGGAATCCGAATCGTCACCTGCGGCGCAGCCGATTGAGGGCAAGGATGTATCGGTGGAGATTGGCGGACCGGACACGGTGGCGGCGTTCAGCGACGCGCTGCGCGGGTCGAAGCCGGGGCAGGAACTGAAGTTCGAAGTGACCTATCCGGGGGATTTCGGGCAGAAGCGGCTTGCGGGTAAAACGGTGGCGTACAACGTCGAGGTCAAGGGGCTGCAGAAGCGGGTATTGCCCGAACTCGACGATGCATTCGCCAAAGAGATGGGCAAGTATGAGGGTCTCGAGGACTTCAAGGAGAAGCTGAGAGAACACCTCGCAGGCGACAAGAAAAACAGGGTTTCGGTCGATACCCGGAATCGGCTGGTAGATGCACTCGTTTCGAAGTTCCAGTTTCCGGTGCCTGAGTCGCTGGTGCAGAACCAGGTCGATGCCCGGCTGGAACGCGGATTGAGGGCTCTCGCGGCGCAGGGAATGCGCACGGAAGAGATGCGCCGGCTGGATTTCGATCGGCTGAGGGAGGCGCAGCGAGAGTCCGCAATCAACGAGGTGAAAGGGACGCTGATCCTGGATCGGATCGCCGATGTGGAAAATATTCAGGTCGGTGACGAGGAAGTGGAGCGGGAGCTTCAGGTAATCTCATTGCAAACGCGGGAACCGCTGGAGACGCTGCGCGATCGGTTGAGCAAGGATGGCAGTCTGGCGAGGCTCCGCGAGCAACTGCGACGGGAGAAAACGAGTAGTCTGCTGGTGGAACGGCTCTAGACGAACGGCGCGCAATCGGGCGCGGGTGATACCTGTCACAGACGATGAGGCGGAAAAGCCTCAGAACTGAGAGTAGAGACAAAGATGGCGTTAGTTCCCATGGTCATTGAGCAGACGAGCCGCGGCGAGCGGGCGTATGACATTTATTCGCGTCTGCTCCGCGACAACATTATTTTTCTCGGCACGCCGATCGATGACCAGATCGCAAACCTGGTGATCGCGCAGTTATTGTTTTTATCGGGAGAGGATCCGGAGAAGGATATCCAGCTGTATATCAACTCGCCGGGCGGGTCCATCACGGCGGGGCTGGCGATCTACGACACCATGCAGTTCATCCGCAACGATGTGGTGACGTACTGCATCGGGCAGGCGGCGAGCATGGGCGCATTTCTTCTGATGGCAGGCACGAAGGGCAAGCGATTCGCGCTGCCGAACTCACGCATCCTGATCCACCAGCCGTCGATGGGCGGACTGGCGGGGCAGGCAACCGATATCGACATTCACGCGCGCGAGATCATCCGCATCCGCGAGATCACGAACAAGCTGATGGCCAAACATACCGGCCAGGGTCTGGAGAAGATCGAACGCGACGTGGAGCGAGACTTCATCATGAACGCGCCGCAGGCGAAAGAGTACGGGATCATCGACGAGATCATCGATCGCCCGCGGACGCCGACCAGCAGTCAGTAATTGTCTGACTGAATTCCCCCTTGAGGCAGAGGAGTCGCCGGAGATGAAAACACGCACGGGACCGGACGAAGCTTTACGTTGTTCGTTTTGCCATAAATCGCAGGACGCCGTTGCCAAGCTGATTTCATCGCCGAGCGACTATCCACGCGCGTACATCTGCGACGAGTGCGTGGCGGTGTGCAACTCGATCCTCGAGGATGACCGGACCGAGACGACGACCGGGGCGGCTCCGACGCATCTGCCGAAGCCGCTTGAAGTGAAGGCGTTTCTGGACGAGTACGTGATCGGCCAGGATCAGACGAAGAAGAAGCTGGCGGTGGCGGTGTACAACCACTACAAGCGCGTGCAGATGAACCGCACGCGCGGCCAGGATGTGGAACTGGCGAAGTCGAACATCCTGCTGGTGGGGCCGACCGGCAGCGGAAAGACGCTGCTGGCGCACACGCTGGCCAAGATGCTGGATGTGCCGTTCGCGATTGTCGATGCGACCACGCTGACCGAGGCGGGATACGTCGGCGAGGACGTGGAGAACATCATCCTGAAGCTGCTTCAGGCGGCCGATGGAGATGTGGCGCGGGCGCAGACGGGTATCATCTATATCGACGAGATCGACAAGATCGGCCGCAAGGACGAGAATCCGTCGATCACGCGCGATGTGTCGGGCGAGGGCGTCCAGCAGGCGCTGCTGAAGATCCTCGAAGGCACGGTGGCGAATGTGCCTCCGCAGGGGGGCAGGAAGCATCCGCACCAGGAATTCACGCCGGTAGACACGACGAACATCCTGTTCATCTGCGGTGGGGCGTTTGTAGGCCTCGAGCGGGTGATCGGACGGCGCGTGGGCAAGAAGGCGCTGGGCTTCAAGGCCATTGCGGACAAGGACGCGCAGGATGCAGCGGGTATGCCGATTCATCCGCAGCGGGATACCGAACTGCTGCGCCAGGCGGAACCGCAGGATCTGATCCGGTTCGGGCTGATTCCGGAGTTCGTGGGCCGGATGCCGGTGATCGGGATTCTGGACGAGCTGGACGAGGCGGCCCTGGTGGAGATCCTGACCAAGCCACGGAATGCGATCCTGAAGCAGTACCAGAAGCTGTTCGACTACGAGGGCGTCAAGCTCGGCTTCACCGAAGACGCAACCAAAGCCGTGGCGCAGGAAGCGCTGCTGCGGAAGGTGGGAGCGCGCGGGCTGAGGATGATCCTCGAGGAGCTGATGCTGGACCTGATGTATCAGCTGCCCAGCAACAAGAAGGTGAAAGAGATGGAGATTCAGGCCGAGATGGTGCGGAACCGGAATCTGTCGATGTTGCTGCTGGATAAAGCCAGCTGAGAGAGGCAGCCTGTGGCCGGTAGCTTGTAGCCTGAGCCGGAAAGTCGGTCGCGGGATCGACATTCCGGGCGTTCCGGCGACATTTTGCTGGAGTGTCTTGCGTATTCTCTCTGCTCCCTGCGGTCACCCCCCGTCGCTGGCGCATTCTGCGTTTCCTGTGCGGTGCCCGGAATACTGGAACTTACCTTGCCGCGTCCATTGCCCGAATGTAGCCTTTTTTTGCGAGGCCGAGCAGGGCTTTATCGGCGGTGACGAGCGTTGCTCCCAGGTGGCGCGCAGTGGCGACGAGGATTCGATCGGCGGGATCGGGGTGCATGTCGAAAGGCAGCCGAGTGCTGGCGACGGCGATCTCCGGCTCCAGCGGAATCAGGCTGAGCCCGGGTTGTGCCAGAGCTTCGCGAATCCAGATCCCGATCTCTTTTTGCAGGGTGATTCGTTTCTTACTTTCGAGGAGGCCGATCTCCCAGGGGGTGATCGCGGAGACGACCAGGCGATTCTGGTGCGATGCCATATCAATCGTTCTGGTCGTCTGCCGTCCGAGCCAAGGCTGGTTCGACATGGCCCATAGCAAAACGTGCGTGTCGAGCAGCAGAGTTCGTCGCGGATCAGGCGACTCCGGGCTCACTTCAGGGCCTCCCATTCTGCGTCGATGGGGGAGATGATGTCTCCGTGAATTTCTACGGTTCCTTCCATGGAACCCACAAAATCACCCTGCTGCCGCATCGGCAATACCTGAGCGACGGGGCGGCCGCGCTTGGTGACGATCAGGGTGTGGCGCTTTTCGGCCACTTCATCGAGCAGCCTGAGGCATTTGGATTTGAACTCGCCGGCGGGGACGGTGGTGGATTTCACGGTCATCCTCCCATGGTCATGGACCATGGTCATAGGATAGCACTGCGGGCCAGGGGCAGTCTCAGCCAGCCGCCTTTGAGCGAGTCCACGCTGTGACTCGACTGAAGCGTCCCGATCCAGGGTTTTGAAACCTGAGGATCGCGCGAAGAGCGACCACCGCCGGTCAGCCGGCCGCTTGATCATCGGACCGGTTTGACGCGGGCAGAGTGTCAAGGGCTTCCGTTTCCACGCGCCCCTTTCGTAACGCCGATGACGGCATGAGGGGGCGCATCCTCCCCCTGAATGGGTTACTCTTCTCTTAAGAGCTCGACCCGCTACAATCATCGGAACACCCCAGCCCCGAAAGGAATCCCGTGAGCCAGACGTCCAAAGAAAGCCGGGAACGAAACGAATTGCGGAAGTTCCCCATGATGCCCATACGGGACATGGTGATTTTCCCGCACATGATGACCCCGTTCGTGGTGGGTCGCGAATCGAGCGTGCGCGCGCTGGAAGAGGCGCTGAACGGGGAACGGAAGATTTTCCTGGCCACGCAGCACGACGCGCGGGTGGACGAGCCGCGTCCGGACGAGATCTACCAGGTGGGCACGGTGGGCAACATCGTGCAGAGCGTGCGGATGCCCGATGGCAATATCAAGGTGCTCGTCGAGGGCATGGAGCGGGCGCGGGCGGTGGAGATCAACGACGCCGACGGGTTCTTTGTGGCGACGGTGAAGGTGGCTAGGCCGCTGCCGGAGATGACGCCGCAGGTGGAGCAGCTGGTGCAGCGCGTGACCTCGCTCTTCGAGCAGTACGTGAAGCTGCAGCAGTCGCTGAATGTGGAGACGGTAGCCTCGGCGATTCGCACCGATGAGCCTTCGAAGCTGGCGGACACGATTGCGGCGAACCTCCAGCTCGAAGTGCCCGATAAGCAGGAGCTGCTGGACATTTTCGATCTGCCGGAACGGCTGCTGAAGATCGCCGACGTACTCGATATCGAAATCGAGAAGCTGAACATGGACCGCAGCATCCAGTCGCGCGTGAAGCGGCAGATGGAGCGGGCGCAGAAAGAGTACTACCTCAACGAGAAGATCAAGGCGATCCAGAAGGAACTGGGGCGTGGCGAGAAGAGCGAGTTCGACGAGCTGAAGAAGAAGATCGAAACGGCGGGCATGCCGAAGGAGGTCTTCGACAAGGCGATCCAGGAGCTGAAGAAGCTGGAGGCGATGCCGCCGATGTCGGCCGAGTCGACGGTGTCGCGGAATTATCTGGACTGGCTGCTGGCGGTGCCGTGGAAGAAGAAGTCGAAGGAGACGCGCAGCATCGACGTTGCGGAGAAGGTGCTGAACGCGGATCACTATGGCCTCGAAAAGATCAAGGAGAGGATTCTTGAATTTCTGGCGGTACGCCAGCTGGTGAAGAATCCCAAGGGATCGATTTTGTGCTTCGTCGGGCCTCCGGGCGTGGGCAAGACTTCGCTGGGGATGTCGATCGCGAAGGCGACGGGGCGGAAGTTCGTGCGCATGTCGCTGGGCGGCGTGCGGGATGAGGCGGAAATTCGCGGGCACCGGCGGACGTATATCGGTGCGCTGCCGGGGCAGATCATCCAGTCGATGAAGAAGGCGGGCACGCGCAATCCGGTCTTCATGCTGGACGAAGTGGACAAGATGGCTTCGGACTTCCGCGGCGATCCGGCGTCGGCGCTGCTCGAAGTTCTGGATCCGGAGCAGAATCACAGCTTCCAGGACCACTACCTCGATGTGGAGTACGACCTCTCGCAGGTGCTGTTCGTGGCGACGGCCAATGTGCTGCACACGATTCCAGCAGCGCTGCAGGACCGCATGGAGATCCTGCGGCTGCACGGCTACACCGAAGTGGAAAAGCTGGAGATCGCGAAGCAGTATCTGCTGAAGAAGCAGCGCGACAACACCGGCCTGACCGAGAAGAACCTGGCCTTCACGGATGGGGCGCTGACGGAGATGATCCGCAGCTACACGCGCGAGGCGGGTGTGCGGAATCTGGAGCGCGAGATCGGCAACGTGTGCCGCAAGGTAGCGCGGCGCGTGGTGAAAGCGGGCGCGAAACACAAGGAGACGGTGACCGCGGAGAACATCTCCGAGTTCCTGGGCGTAGCGAAGTTCCGCGACTCGTCGGTGCACGAGAAGAGCGAAGTGGGTCTGGTGAACGGGCTGGCGTGGACCGAGGTGGGCGGGAGCATTCTGCAGACCGAAGTCCAGGTGCTGGACGGCAAGGGCAAGCTGACCACGACCGGGCAACTGGGCGATGTGATGACGGAGTCGGCGCAGGCGGCGCTCTCCTACGTGCGGAGCCGCGCGCATCATCTCGGACTGCCGCGGGATTTCTATCGCAACGTCGACATCCACATCCACGTGCCGGAGGGCGCGATTCCGAAGGATGGACCATCGGCCGGCATTACGCTCGCGACGGCCCTGGCGAGCGCGCTGGCGAAGATTCCGGTGCGGCGCGACCTGGCGATGACCGGGGAAGTGACGCTGCGCGGGAAGGTGCTGGCGATCGGCGGCCTGAAGGAGAAGCTGCTGGCGGCTCATCGCGCGGGCATCTTTGAGGCGATCCTGCCGGAGGACAACCGCAAGGATCTGCCGGATATCCCGGAGAACCTGAAGAACGCGATGAAGCTGCACTTTGTGGATTCGATGGACGAGGTGCTGAAGGTTGCGCTGGAGGCTCCGCTGCCGGAGCTGAAGGAAGAGACGCCGGGAGCGCTGGAAGCGGGCGTGCTGAATCCGACGCAAACGCCGGAACAGAGGCCGCATCAGTAGCAGCCTGTAGGCAGCGGATAGCGTACAGCAGATAAAAATCAGAAGGCAGGCTCGGATCGGGCCTGCCTTCTGATTTTGAGCTGGAAGGAAAGCTGGTTCGCAGGCGAGCCGGTTGGCGAAAGTCCGGTCAGCTGTGAGCCGACAGCGATCAGAGTGACGGATGAAAGGTGATTTTTCCGGCGCGGACCTCAAGGGAGGCGCCGGATTCTCTTTTGCTCCAGCTCCTGATGTCGAACTGGAAGCCGGTATGAACCGGGGTGTCGGAGACGACATCGAGCGATAGTGGTTTACCCGGCTCGCATTGCGAGGGTTTGCCCGAGGCTTCGTAGAAGTCGGCTTCGCCATCCTTCTTGCCAACGACTTGTGCATGGCCGTCCGGATCGACCAAGACGGCGTTGCGTTCGTCGACGCCGATGGCACGGATGGTCTTCGCCTGTCCGGATTGCAGAATCCGCGCCATGAAGACGAGCAGGCGGCCTTCGCGGTGGCGCGTGTCGAAGTGCGTGTCGGTGATAATGCCGCGGAGGATGGGGATGCCGAAGAGATCGCGGGCGATGACAACCTGGCGGTTGAACGGATTGGCGAGAGCGGCTTCGGAGGTGAGGTCGGGACCGTCGGGCGGATCATTTTGCGCGGAGTAGATGTACTGGCCGAGGACGGCGAGTCCTGCACTGGTGCCGCCGATGGGAATGCCGCGGCGGACGGCATCGCGCAGGGCAGCTTCGACGGGAGTGCCCTGCCAGAAGTTGATGTAGCGGGCCTGATCGCCACCGGCGATGAAGATTGCAGAGGCATGGGCGATGGTGTCGATGACAAAGTGGTTGCCGGATGCGGTGCGGTTCAGCGTGATGAGCGTCGCTACCGAGTTCAGGTGGCAAAGGTGCTGGAGGTACGGGTTGTAGTCGTCAGTTCCTGCGGCGCGCAGGATGAGGAAGTCGCCGCCATCGGCGCGATCGCAGAGCCAGCGGAAGGCTTCGTCGAGATCGGTGCCGCCGCCCATGAGGGCGTATCCGGCGCGGGGATGGACAGCGATGTTGTGGGGGGCGCCGACGCGAAAATACTCGTAGGGGGCGTGCGGTGGTTGGGTTGCCGCCGGTGCGCTTCCCACATCTGCCCAAAGCGGGCCGATGTGGGGCGCCCAGGTGGTTGTGCTGAACAGCAGCAGCAGGGCCGCGAGCCTCATAACTTCGCCAGGGCCTGGTCGAGATCGCCGAGGATGTCGGCGATGTCTTCGATGCCAACCGAGATGCGGACGAGCCCTTCGGTGATGCCGATGCGGTCGCGCGTTTCCTGAGGAAGAGCGGCGTGGGTCGTGGTGGCGGAGTGCGAGATGAGCGACTCGACGCCGCCGAGCGATTCGCCGTTGGTGATGACGCGGACGGAGCGAAGCAGCGTGTCGGCGTTGGCGCGCGAGCCGACTTCGAAGGCGATCATCGAACCGAAGCCGGACATCTGGCGCTTCGCGAGCTCATGCTGCGGGTGTGTTGCGAGGCCGGGGTAAAGAACGCGGCTGACCTTCGGATGTTTCGAAAGATACGCGGCGACTTCGCGGCCGTTGGCGTCGTGCTGGCGCATGCGGACGGCCAGGGTCTTGACGCCGCGCAGGATCAACCAGCTTTCAAACGGCGAGAGGATGCCGCCGGTGCACTTCTGCACGAAGCGAAACTGCTCGGCAAGCTCGGGGTGCGTGGTGACGAGGATGCCGCCGAGTCCGTCGGAGTGGCCGTTGAGGAATTTGGTTGTGGAGTGCATCACGACGTCGGCGCCGAGCTCGATGGGGCGCTGGAAATACGGCGACATGAAGGTGTTGTCGACGCTCATGGGAATGCCATGTTCGTGGCAGATGTCG
>JBKICP010000153.1:0-28852 GCA_046567085.1 Acidobacteriota bacterium | reverse complement strand
CATTTTTCTGCTGGCGTTTCAGCATCGCGCCGGTTCCGGGCCGGACATTGCGCTCAACGCGGTGCTGTTCACCGTGTATCTCGGATGCGGCATCCACTTCTGGTACGCGTATAAACGGGCCACGGCGGGAGCTTTCATCACCATCGCGGGATTTTTCTTCTGGGCCGCGGTCTTTGTGGTCGCCCCGTTTCTGGCCTTCTACTTCCCGCATGTTCAGGTAGACAACGAGGTCTGGAACCTGCCGAAATATGTGGTCGCGGTCGGGATGATCCTGCTGCTGCTGGAGGATCAGATCGAATACGCTGGCTATCTGGCGCTGCACGATGAACTGACGGGGCTGCCCAATCGGCGGCTGTTTCAGGATCGGCTGGATGGAGCGCTGGAGAGGGCTCGGCGCCATGGAACACATACGGCCCTGCTGCTCATCGACCTCAACGACTTCAAGCGCGTGAACGATTCGGCCGGTCATCACGTGGGCGACCAGCTGCTGCGCCGCGTGAGCGAGATCTTTCGCGGACGCATGCGCCGCTCCGATACGGTGGCACGCACCGGCGGGGACGAATTCGCGGTGATCCTGGAAGAGCCGGTGACGCGCGAGAGCGCAAATCAGATTGCGGCTGAGCTGGCAGAGGCGCTGGACGCTCCACTCCAGCTCGATGCACGCCAGGTAAGCATCGGGGCCAGCGTCGGCGTTGCACTTTTCCCCGACGATGCAGGCACCTGCGACGCGATGTGTGTGGCCGCCGACTTCGACATGTACGCGCAGAAGCGCGCGTCGAGGAAGAAGGAGCCAAAATCCGAGGCGACGGACAGCGCGAGCATCACGACGACGCAACAAGCCCATGCCCTGGCAGGACCGAAAACAAACTGAAGCGATACTCCGCGGAAGCGCGCGAGTGCGCTGTGCGGGAAGAGCCGGCCGGGTCGGCCGGAAGGCCGCGCGCGGGGCGGATTCAGTTCCGCGATGGATCGGACATATTTGCGGGGTTCAGGGTGAACTCGGCAACCACCGGCAGGTGATCGGAGGCGACGAGCGCCGCGGGAGTGCGGTGGACCCTGACGTGATCAAGCCGCAGGTTGCCGTCGAAATAGATGCGGTCGAGGCGCAGGAAGGGCAGGACGCCGGGGAAGCTGTGCGCGCGCTCCATGTGCGGATGGGCGTGAACGCTCTCGAAATGCATGCCGAAGAGGCGGGACGGGAGTCCGTGCGTCCACTCATTGAAGTCGCCGAGGACGATTCTGTTGCCGGGAGCCGCGTCGTGCAGGAAGAGCTGCTGTCCAAAAAGCTGGCGCGCCTGGATGCGGCGCTCGAAGAGAGCGGTGCCGAGATGGAGATTGAAGAGATGCAGAGTGCCTCCGGCCTCGGGCCGAATCTCGACGTGAAGGCAGCCGCGGCGTTCGCGCCCACGCACCGAGAGGTCGTGGTTGCGCACCCGTCCGGCGCTGTAGCGCGAGAGCGTGACGTTGCCGTAGGCGCCTCCGCGATGGCGGCGCGTCTCGCCCAGCTCGCAATGAAAGCCGAGATGGTCGGCAAAGTAGCGGGCCTGCTGCTCATCGGGGCGCCGGCTTTCGCGGCACACCACTTCCTGCAGGGCGATGATGTCGGCATCGATTTCACCGAGGACGCGCAGGATGCGATCGGGGCGCACACGGCCGTCGAGTCCACGACCCTTGTGGATGTTGTAGGTGGCCACGCGGAGCTTACTGGAGGTGGGTGGGGAGTCTGGCCTGGAATACGTCTGAATAAGGTACCGCCGTTACTGCTTCTTTTCATTATAAGTCTTTCGGCCGATCCTCGCTTCCGGCGCGCCACAGGCGCCAGGCCCTGAGCAGGAGAACTAGAGCGAGCCAGCCGCATCCAAGGCCGGCGGCAGCGGCTGCAACGCGCGGGAAAAAGATCATGAGCAGGCCCAGGGCAACCAGTACGCAGGCCGCCGCGATCATGACGGGGGCTTCGGCCGGGCCCAGAAGACGGGAGCGAGTCAGCGCGGCCCCCGCGGTGTTGGCGATGGCGGCTACGCCGGTTGCAGCGCGCCCCACGCTGGTGCGGGTGGGCCTGCGACGCTCCTGTTTCCGGCGACGCTGATTGGGAGCCACCCGCGTGCCTTCGCGCAGGACGATCTCGGTAGCGTGGTCCAGATCGTCGAGGTAGGCCTCGCGCATGGAGCGCGCGAAGTCCTCGTTCTCGATGACGGCATCGAGCTCGTAGTTGCCCATCCAGCTGGCGATGTTGAGATTGGTGGAACCGACACGCGACCATCGTTCATCGGCCACGGCGGTCTTGGCGTGCAGCATGGTGCCGTTCCACTCGAAGATACGGACCCCGGCTTCGAGCAGGCTCCGATAGCCGACGCGCGACAGGGCGCGGACGACCGGAATGTCGCTGGTGCGCGGAACGAGGAGCCGCACGTCGATGCCATCGCGGGCCGCAGCGCGCAGCGACTGCACATAGACAGGGGTGGCGTAGAAGTAGGCGTCGGTGAGCCAGATGGACCGGCGTGCCATCGCGGTAAACAGCAGATCGAGACGATAAAGGCCGCCGGTTCCGGGATCGCCGGCGACAATCCGGAGCGCCACATCGCCTGCGGGTGGAATGTGGCGCGGTTTCTGGAAATCCGATGGAAGAGGGTTCCCTTTGCCAAGGGAATTCCAGACCCGGGCGAAGGCGCGGCTCAGATCCACAACTGCCGGACCCTCGATTTGAATGCCAGAATCGCGCCAGGGAGCGATGCCGCGCTGCGGGTCTCCGGTCCAGGCTTTTCCGACACAGAGCCCGGAGACGAAGCCAGTCTCCCCATCGACGATGATGATCTTCCGGTGATCGCGCTGGAACCAGGCGAAGGGATCGTCGAGACGCGGCGGATGAAAGCACCGGACCTGCACGCCGGCTTTACGCATGCGGCGCCAGAAGAGGAAAGAGGCCGCGCCGAGGGCACCGAGCCAGTCGTAGATCACGCGAACGACAACGCCTTCACGCGCCTTCGCCGCCAGCAGGTCGGCGAACTGCTCTCCAATTTCATCGGCGTGGACGACATAGGTCTCGAAGTCCACGGATTGCGTCGCGTTGCGGATGGCTTCCATCCAGGCGGGATAGTTCTCGGCGGCATCGCGCAGGAGGCGAACGCGGTTCCCCGCAATGAGCGGAGCTCCTGCCATCCTCGTCAATGCGCGATCGGCCAGCATGCTTCCTCATCAACGCCGCGAGGATCAGGCTCTTTTTCTCAACGGCAGGCGCCGCACTTTCGTGAGCCTAGCCCGGCGTCATCCTTGCCCGCGTTTGTAACAGAACTTAGACAGGGCGAGATTGATTCCTGTTAAACAGAAGGCCCTCCGTCTTCATCCTGTCAAAGAAGACGCCGAATGCCGGGCTACGTACTCTTTCGGACGACCCAGGTGGTCATAGCGCGCCGATTCTGCACGATGGTGGTTTTGACAGGATCGGCCAGCTCGCCCAGCCGCGTGGTCAGGGAGTCAAGCAGCACCTCATCGACGAGGTAGCGATCCGTACCATCGGGAAGGTGGTGGCGACGACCGTCAATGGGCCGCGCCAGCTTTTCGATTCCGATGGAGGACGCCAGGCGACAGAAAAAGAGTCCGCCGGGTTTGAGGACGCGCCATGAGCCCTGCAGCATGGCTTCGAAGTGGGCATCGTCGCGCGCAAAATGGAGGACGGCGCTGCTGAGCACCACGTCCGCACACGCGTCGGGGAACGACATACGCTCGACGGGCTCGACGCGGAAGTTCGAGGGCGACAGTGCTGGAGCCAGGGTACGGGCCAGGCTGCGGACGCTCTCCACGGCGTGGGCATCGGCGTCGGCCGCGAAGACTTCGTAGCCCTCGCGCAGCAGGTAGACGAGATTGCGACCCGAGCCGCACCCGGCGTCGAGAACGCGCATACCGGGCGCAATGCGCCCCCTGAGAAGCTGGTCGAAGAGATAGATATCGATGGAACCGAATTGTTCCTGGAGCGCAGACATAGGCAAAACGATGCTATCGCGGAAAGCAGCTGTGAGGTTGTCTCGTCCAGGTTTCTGGACGGTGTGGTTCAAATCTTTTGACTGCGGTTGGCTTCGTCCCGCTGCCCGGCGGCTGTCGCGGCTTGGCGGCCCACATGGCTTGATGGGTTGTGGCTGGTCGCTTGCTGAGTAAAGGCGGAGCAGGCATGGCCGAGGTACGGAAATCCGATGCCACCGACCGCGCGCGGTGGAAGACGGCAGCGCTCTTTCTGATCACGCTGGCGCTGGTGGCCACGTGTGGCTTGTTGATCTATCCGTTTGCGCCGGCGATCACGGGAGCCATTGTGCTGGCGGTGGTGACCCGCCGGCCCTACCAGTGGTGGCGCAGCAAGATTCGCAACCGCAACGTGGCGGCGACGACTTCCCTGCTGCTGGTTACGCTCAGCATCATCGGACCGGTGCTGCTGCTCGTCCAGTACCTGGTGCGGCACGCGATCAACGGTGCCGAGATGTTGCGGGATGGACGCGCTCAGCGTCTTCTGGACGCCCTGATGGAACGCTTTCCGCAGTTGGCCAGGACTCTTGAAAACAGCTCCGATTTCATCACGCTGGAGGATGCGCTGCACAGGGCAGCAGGATTTGTCGCCTCTCACCTGGTAGGGCTGCTCAGCAATTCGGTCGCGGCCGCCGGGCAGATCGTGATCATGCTGTTTCTGCTCTTCTTTCTCTATCGCGACGAGGATGTGTCGATGGGGTTTCTGCGTCGACTGTTGCCGCTCAGCGAAGCCGAGACGAACGACCTGCTGCGACGCTTCGCCGATACGATTCACGCGACGGTGCTGGGACGCCTGGTGGTCGCATCCGTCCAGGGCACGGTCGCCGGAGGCGTGTTTGCACTGCTGGGCGTTCATACGGCAGTGATGCTGGGACTGCTGACGGCGACTGCGGGTCTGGTACCGCCTTTTGGAGCCTATCTGGTGTGGCTTCCCGTGGCGGCGTGGTTTGCGATTACCGGGCACTGGATCAAGATGGCCGTCCTGCTCGCCGTCGGATCGCTGATCATCAGCACGCTCGACAATTTTCTGTATCCGATCCTGGTAGGCTCGCACCTGCGCCAGCACACGATGTCTGTGTTTCTCTCGCTGCTGGGAGGAATCTGGTTGTTTGGTATTTCGGGGCTGGTGCTCGGGCCGTTGCTCTTCACAGCGACTGAGGCGCTGCTGACGATCTGGCGCGGGAAGGCGAACCCCGCGCCAATCGAGACTCCGGGCTGACTCAGCGCGAGCGCTCCGAATGCAACTGCTGCCTAAACATTGCCCTGGCGCATCTGCTCCGCAAGATACTCCGAGGCGCGCATCGAGAGCGCCAGAATCGTCATCGTGGGATTCTGCCATCCGGAGCTGACGAAGCTGGCACCGTCGACGACAAAGAGGTTTTTGATGTCGTGACTCTGGCACCACGGGTTCAGCACGCTCGTCTTCGGGTCGTTGCCCATGCGGCACGTGCCCAGCTCATGAATGCTGTAGCCGGGAGGATTCGGCTCGTAATTCTTCGTCAGCACATCGAAGCCCGCATCTTCAGCTAACTGCGAGGCGGTATCGACTGCGTCACGCGCCATGGCGAATTCGTTGTCGGTGTACTTCGTGTCGATGCGCAGGACGGGAATGTCCCATGCATCCACGGTTGTCTTATCGATGCTGACGTGATGCTCGTAGTGCGCGAGTACTTCGCCCATGATGCCAACGGAGAAGCCGCTGCCTTTGTAGCTGTCGAGTTTGTCGTGAAGTTCCCTGCCATACGCGGCAAAGCTGCGCGGATCCATGGCATGGGTGCTGCTGTAGCAGTTGAGTGCATAGCCGCGGATGAAGCTCTTTTCGCGCGTGGTGAGGTTGCGGAAGCGGGGGATCAGCGCCTGTCCTTCCATCAGCTCGCGGCTGGTCCTGCCGTCGCGCGCCTCCGGCACGGAGCACACAATGCCGACACCGTAGGTCTGATCGATGAGGTAGTGGCCCATCACACCGCTGGAGTTGGCCAGATTCGAATTGAGCAGCAGGCGCGTGCTCTCCAGAGTGCCGGCCGCGAGCACGACAACGCGTGCCTTCACCGACATCTCGCGGCGCGAGAGGCGGTCCACGAAGTGCGCTTCATTCACCAGCCCGGTGCCCGGATCGGTGCGCAGTTCGCGCACCACCACGTTCGGGATCGCCTGCAGCTTGCCGGTCTTCAGGGCGTCCGGCAACAGGAGGTTAATGGAGCTGGCGAGGCCGTCGACCCCTTCAGAACGCCGCGCTTTGCACACGGGGATGCCGCGTTTTGCGCCGGCGTCGCGCCATCGCTGCATGCAGCGGCACCACGGCGAGTCATCGGGGATGAAGTTTCCATCCGGATATTGCGGCAGACCGTCTTTGTGGCCGGTGACGCGGAAGATGCCTTCGACCCGCGAGTAGTAGGGCGCCAGTTCCGACAACCCGAACGGCCAGTCTTCGCCGAATCCATCGTGGGATTTGCCTTTGAGCTCGTAGTCGCTCAGCCGAAAGGACTGCCGCGACCAGAACAGCGATCGGCCGCCAAACAACCGCACGCGGACCCAGTTATAAGGGCTGGTATAGGTGTAGGGGACTTCTTTCTCGTCAACCCAGGTATTCGCGTCGAACTCATTGGACTGGAAAACATGCGGGATACGCCCCGGCTGCTTGAATCCACGATAGGGCAGCGTATAGGTCTGCCGCACCTCCGTATCCTTGTGAACCTGGGCAATGGGTCCGGCGTTGAGCATGAGGCAGGAGATGCCTTTTTCGGTGAGAATCTTCGCCGCCATGCCGCCTGAATGCCCGGACCCGATAATCAAAACGTCAACTTTCTCTTCCCTGGTCAATCCAGTGCCCTCTCGCAACTCCGCTCCGTTAATTTTTCAGTTCACTTATAGACGCACCCGGATCGACCGCATCATCGACGCGGCAGATATCGCCGATTGATATCGGGATCGACCGGATACCAGTACAGTCCAACGCCGCCGGGCTCTTTTCCTTCGGCGGCGTCGACTTCGTGCCATGCCTCGGAATTGATGGTGGCTGTGCGGATGTCACTGTGCGCTACATTGATGAAGTGCGCGTGCGGCTCCTGCGGAGGATGGTCGGGCATCCACGTTCGAAGCCAGGGACGAATCAGGGTATCGGCCTGTTTCTCGTCAACGGCATCGAATGGAATACCAAATTTCTGGTGTGCTTCCACATCCAGCCAGTCGAGCCCCGATTCGTACATCTGCTGGCGCTCCGGAGGTGAGACCGAGATAAGGAAATCCAGAAATTCAGGCACACCCGCATCGAGCGCCCCCGGATACTTTCCGATTGGCGGCAAGAGAATCTCGCACAACTGCACCAGCGTGGCGATGCGCCGCTCATTGAAGAAGTACGTGGTGGTCTTCGCCACCACATCGGGAACCAGCGTCCCCAGGGGTAAGGGTTTGACTTCGAGCAGGCCGCGCATCCAGGGCGTTGGCCCCGGAGCCGGAGGTGGCGAAGTGCCCGGTGGCGTTGGCGGGGGCGCCGAGGGGGCAACCTGCGTCGGAGTCGTCTGCCCGATCATGGTTCTGGCGCTGACCGAAGCCGCCAGAACCGCCTTCACAAACTCGCGCCGTCGCATTTCTCCTGACCCCTCCGTTCAGTAATTCACCCTGAGTGAAAACTGAAGCAACCGTGGATTGTTCAGCTGACTGCTCACGATGCCGAAATTCGAGGCACCCATCTGGGTTCCCGGATAGCCAAACTGCACCCGGTTAAACAGGTTAAATGCCTCGGCGCGAAACTGCATGTTCATATTCTCGTTATGCGTAAAAGGGAAGGTCTTGTACATGGAAGCATCCCAGTTCGCCACACCCGAGGCGCGCAGATTCGGATCATTGCGCGATTCGTCGCCGAAGGTAAAAGGAGCGGGCTGCGCGAAGCACGCCGTGTTGAACCATGCATTGACCCGCTGCGTCTCGTTGCCCGGAACCATCTTGTTGCATCCCGGCACATAGTTCGGCCGCGAGCCGCCACCGAAGGAGTTGGTAAGATTCTGCGCAGTCGTGAATCCGAGCGGAAAGCCGGTCTGCAAAGTGGTGACGCCGCCGAAGCCCCATCCGCCGACTAACTGGTTCACAAGTCCCGAAGCATTGGCACCGAATCGCATTCCACGGCCGAAGGGCAGGTCGTAGACATAGCTCACCACCAGGCGCTGGCGCGCATCATCCGAGGACAGGGACTTCTCCGCCTTCAGATTTCTCGGATCCTGCACACCGGCAACGCCCGGCTCGAGCCAGGTGGTCAGGGTGTCGGTATCGCTGATCAGTTTGGCCCAGGTATAGGCGGCGTTGATTGAGGCGCCGTGGGGGAAGCGCTTCTGCGCTGTCAGTTGCATGGAGTTATAGGTCGAGTTGGCCACGTTATCGGCCTGGATTCCGAGGCCGGAATATTCCGGATAGGGCAGCAGCAACTGCCCGGCGGGAATCGTTGGCGCACCCAGACTGTACTTCGTACTAATCAGACCATAGTAGGGATTCGGCACCTGATTCACGAGCGCCTTGCCCATCGATAAGTCCTGATCCGGAAGGGTGTCGATGTTCAGCCCGCTGAAAGGCAGATGCGTGCCTTTGGCTCCGCCATAGACGATGCTGAACATGAAGCTGTTCCCCAACTGCTGCTGGACGCCGAAATTGTACTGCTGTGCGTAGGCGTATGGGTCGGTCGTGAGGTTATAACTGCCGCCGGCGCCGAGCAGCGTCTGCTGCAGGTTCGTTCCGCGCCCGACGGGCGGCACCAAGCCCTGCGGATAGGGATTGTCGATGGTTGCCGAGGGGGTAAGTCCCCCGTTGATTGAGGTGACGACACCGGTCGTCGAGGCGTCAATGGGATCGGTATAAGGCAGGCCGGTCACATCGTTCGGCAGCCAGAAGATACCGTAGCCGCCGCTGAAGACCGTCGTCGGAGACATGCCAAAGGCGAAGCCCACACGCGGCGAAAACTGCATCAGGCTGTTGTTGATCGCGAAGCGTGAGCTGCGAGTCCCCGAATGCACGAGCCCGATCGCACCGGGGGCTGTAATTCCCGCTGCCGACAGAACCGGGTTGGTCGCATTGGGATCGAAATAGCTCAGGCGGTCGTGCCGTTCTGTGAAGGGCTGCGTGTCTTCCCAGCGCAGTCCCAGGTGCAGGGTTAGACGCGGCCGCACGCGCCAGTCGTCGTTGGCATAGAGTGCAGGATAGAGCTGCTCTGAGGCGAGAGGCGTCGCGATCTCCGCGCTTCCGCTCGAGGGATAGCCGAGCAGAAAGGTTGCAAGCCCCAGACCACCCACGCCGGTCAGCGGATTTTGCGCAGTGAATCCGGGGCTGAAGCTATAGTCACCAGAAGCGATATTGTTCTGCACGTAGTTGAAGGTGGCTCGGAGATACTCGCCGCCGAAGGAGAGCGTGTGGTTGCCGATGAACTTCGTCAGCGATCCTGAGATACGGTCGTCATCCGTGGCATTGTGGATCGTACTGTCCGCGCCCTGGCTGCCGAAGATCCCCTGGGGATCGAAGCCGGTAATGACCATGACCGGCGGTCCGGGATACTCTACCTGGCCGTTGAGCGAGGCCGGCTGGCCGATGGAGGTCAGGTCGAAGTTGTTGAGCAGTGGCGAGCGCGAGTACTGAAAGCGCAGATAACTGATGCGGAGGTCGAGCAGTGTCTTCGGGCTAAAGGCATAATCATCGGCAAGCACAAAGCTGTTGGTTGTGAAGAGCTCGCCGCAGCGGTCCTGGCAGATTCCGTTAAATGCCATTGTGGGAAGGTTATTGTTCTTCCACCACGTGTAGCGGCCACTGATGTGCTGCTTGCTCGAGACGTTCTGGTCGATGTGCGCCACGGTCTCGTAGTTATTGCCGCCGGCGCTGCCGTTGGTCGTGAAATTCGGCGTACCCGGCGCCGCTCCCGCAACATTGGGAGCGGGGAAGAATGTCTTCAGATAAGCGAGCGCCGTCTTGTTGAGACGCCCTTGCGGGATGACTCCTCCATTGAACTGCGTGCGGTTGTACTGTGGCTCGCCGGGATTGCAGGGGCGCCCGCCGGCGACACCGCACGTCGTTGTGGGATCGTAGATGGGCGCGCCAAGATCGGATAAGTTTCCGGTGAGTTCGGCGGCGGTAGGCACGGTCTGCTTATAGGTCACACCCTGGCGCAGCGCGAAGCCCTCCCAGCTCACAAAGAAGAAGGTGCGGTTGTGGCCGTTGTAGAGATGAGGAATGTAGACGGGACCGCCGAGATTAATGCCGTATTGATTCTGCGTAAAAGCCGGATTCGGCAGATGCGCCTGATTTCCGAAAAACGTGTTGGCATTCAGCACCTTGTTGCGCAGATATTCGTAGGCCGAGCCATTGAGAGTGTTCGTGCCGGACTTGGTTCTGAACTGTACCGCGCCGCCCGCCAGCCGCCCATACTCCGGCGGCAGGTTGTTCGTCAGCACTTTGAATTCCTGCAGGGAGTCCTGGGTCGGAATCAGGGCCGTCAGGTTAATGTACTCCGTGTTGACCGGGGCGCCATCCAGATAGGTCACGCTCTGGTTCGCGAATCCGCCACCGATCTGATAGTTCCCCCAGCCAAAGGGATTGGTCCCGGTGGGCGTTTCCTCCGACTGTCCCTGCGGCACGACCGACGGGACCAGGGCGACGAGCGCCATAGGATTGCGTCCGTTGAGAGGAATCTCATTGGTTTCCCTTTGGTCGACAACGGCGCCGAGTGAGTCGCTTTCGGCCTGGATCAGCGGCGTTGTTCCGGTGACGACGACTTGCTGCGTCTCGCGCCCGACCTGGAGGGTCATGTCAATGAGGAGCGTGCCGGCGACCTGCAGCGTGATGGGACCGCGCACCAGCCGCTGGTAGCCGGCCTTCTGCGCCACGATGCTGTACGACCCCGGCGGCAGGTTGGTGAATTCGTAGAAGCCCGATCCGTTTGCCGTCGTTCGCCGTGTATCGGATGTACCGGTGTTGGTGAGGGTGACTGCGGCTGCGGCCACGGCACCGCCGCTCTGATCGGTGATGGTGCCGTTGATGGTTCCATTCGTCGCCTGTCCATCAGCGAGCGTGGCGCCGAGGGCCAGGGAGACCAGTGCAGCCATGCCCGCAAGCCGTGGAAGGGCTTTCATCATGGAGCGGAATGACCCATGCGGCTTGCAGCAGGCGAGCCGTCCTTCGAACGCGACAAATGTTCTGGAAAACAGAAACATGGGGGAGCCTCCGATATTTACTCGGACGCTATTGCATACTTATCCACTATTTACTGTCAAGGAGCCGATCGTGCCGGTTGCGGTTCCAGCGGCTCGCGCCGCGCTCCCATCGCGATCCGAGCCAGCGGGCTCGTGCCGCAGCTGTGGTTCCCTTCGAACAGCAGAATCTCTGGCGTTGACGCGCCGCCAGAAATCATCTGGCGTCAAGTTGTGCCTGGGAACAGCCCGGGTTTCCCAAAATGTCGGCTTGTTTTATCATGAGTAACTACACGAAAGGCGTGTACGTCATTTTTAGGGGTGGTAGACCTGCTATGACCGACCTTCTGCCTGTTCGCTTTGTTGACCTTCATGGTGAAGGGGCCGCGCTTCGCGAAGTCCAGAGAACGCTGCAATCGGACCAGATTCCGCGGCGCGGCGACTCGTTTCCGCTGTTCTCCGATCGTCCCCCGGTGCTGATTGTCGATGTGCATCTGCGGCCTAACGCGGTCAGCGGGGCGCACTGGATGGTCACGTATCGGGAGCCGGGACCGCTGAAGAGAATTGCGTAGCCGGCAGGGAGCGGAAACGAGGTTCGGAGCCAGGGACCGCGCGCCGCACGGATTGAGGTGGGCCCGCGGTTCTGGCCGGGATCAAGCCACCTTGTCAAAAATCGATTTCGGCGCGGGGCCACGCTGCTGCCCCGACATCCGGGCGATACGCTCCGTGAGCAGAGCGAGCGAAGAATGCACGCCGTCGCGCAGTTCGCAGGCACTCCTGCGCAGCTCTCCTGCACTCTTCGTCAGCACACGGGCCGCCACGATTTGGGCGTCCAGCCGTGCCTGTAATTCCCGCGGCGAGGTGGCGCCGTCGTGTTCTTTTGACGGGCCGATTCCGGTCCGCTTTGCGACCCACGCATCGATCTCCTGGGGAATCGCCAGCACCGCTTTCTTGTCGTGGGAGCGCGCGCGGCGGACGGGCAAGCCAGCTTCCTGCTCCCAGCGCTGGACGGTGCGAACGCCTTTGCCCATATAGGTGGCGATATCCTTCCAGCTGGTCAAAACCGACGGTTTGGATGATGGGGATGTTGGCATGATGGCCCTCCAGCGACTCTGGGATGGTAGGAACTATAAACGAAACGGCTCGGGGCCGGAACCGCGGTTTCTGCCTGACGCAATGTGGCGCAACCCGGCGAGCGGCGTTAAGACAATCAATCCTGATGTCCGGCCCATTCGGGAATTTGCTGATTCGACCGGATCAGAAACGCCTTCAGCACCCGTGCGCTGGACTCAGCACTGGCGGCCCGTTCGTTGAGTTTTTCGGCGGTTGCATCGCGGCTCCCCTTTGTGGCTCGATCCGCCATGCGGCGGTAAAGCGCGGCATTTTCTTCCAGCGCACGCAGGCCGGACCACAGGGCGGCGTCGGTCGCGCGGCGTCGTTCCGCATCGAGCTGGCGAACGGTGAAGGCATGGCCGACACGGCAGCGGAAGTGGAGAAGGCCGCCGTCTTCGGCTTCCCAGAGCACGCCGCCGCAATCGGGACAGGCAAACTCCGAGGGGCGTCCGCGGCGGTTTTCTTCGCCGATCTTGCTGTTGTCGGCCGTCGGAGGCTCCGGAGAAAGATCGCCTTCGACCAGCGCCGCAACGGTCGGGGCAATCTCGACGAGGGGCAGAACGCGGGCATCGGGAATCTGTTTGAGAGCGCTCTCGGGCATTCCCGGGAACTGGGCGGTGCGGGGATCCTGAATGATGGCTTTGCCACCATGCGCGTGGACGACCATCAGCCCCAGCGCACCGTCGTCGAGAAGGCCGGTGAGAATGACGCCGAGAACCTGCGCACCGTAGTGCCTGGCGGCGCTTCGAAACAGAGGATCGATGGCCGGCCGATGCCGGTTCTCTCTCGCCTCCTTCAGCACGCGGATCTGGCCGTCCTCTACGGTCATCTGGAAGTCCGGTGGGGCAAGGTAAACGCGGCCCTGTTGCATCTCCGTCCGGTCCTCGGGATACTGGACGGGCAGGCTGGACGAGCACCCCAGCACTTTCTGCAGCACGTGCCCGGCGCCGGTAGAGGTATGCAGCACGATCAGGACTGCGGCTGGGAGAGTGGCGGGCAGACGGCTCAGGATTGCATGGAGCGCCTCGATTCCGCCTGCGGATGTGCCGATGACAACAAGCTTGCGTGGTTTCAAAAAACGGTCTCTCCCTCTGCACTCTGATGCAGAGATGGACACCGGAGCAGGGATTTCCTCCGTCACCCAGGCAACCCCTCGCGCTGCCTGCTGTTCTGAGTCAGCAACCGAGACTCTTGTTGCGCTGACCATGGTCTCTTCGAACGGGGCTTCTTCCTGGAATCCGACCTCGCGCGAAGCCGGCGATCCCGACTCAGATGATCTGCGCGTCCTGACCTCCTGGATTGAAATTGCGCAATACATGCGCAAGGGAGTCCGCACAGTACAGCGCTGGGAGCGCGACTTCGGCCTCCCGGTGCGTCGGCTCTCGGGTGGCTCCCCCAAACGCGCCGTCATCGCCCATCCCATGGAACTGGACGCCTGGGTCGCCCTGCACTGTCAGCAAACGCAGCATGAGAACTGCGCCGAGGATAGGGGTTCGGGACCGGCAGGACTGCATCACCTTATTCAGGAAGCGGCTGCGCTGCGCCTCGAAAACCGGCTGCTGCTGAGCGAGTTTCGAGTTGCCCTCGGCGCGCTCCACCAAACGCTGTCGAGCATGAGTTCGGCTCGTGCCAAAAACGACAACGGCCATTCATGAGATTAAAGAACCCATTCTTCCAGACGATGTCCCCCAGACGGGCTGTGTAGCAGGGCTATAATTCCCCTTTCTTCCCGGAAACGTCCGATGCCGCTCCTGCGAGCGGAAATGCGCAGAGGAATCCCATGAGCCGAAAAGGATCGAACCGCTCCGAGAGCGGTCTTGTTGCTGCCAGCGAAGTGACGATGCCCGATGCGGCCGCAAAGCAAGGGGAGGAAAGTTCAGGACCGGCATCCTTTCCTGTTGTGGGTATTGGAGCCTCAGCCGGCGGTCTGGAAGCGCTGACGGTCTTCTTCAAAGCCCTGTCGGCACATCTGGGAATGGCCTATATCCTTGTCCCGCACCTCGACCCGCACCGGGAGAGCGCCTTCACCCAAATCCTCGAGCGGCTGACGGAGTTGCCGGTACAGCAGATCCAGAATGGCATGCGGATTCAGGCAGACCACGTCTACGTCATTCCTCCCAACTGCGATCTCACCATCGCCAACTCCTGCCTGCACATCGTCGATCGCGAACAGCCGCGGCCGACCATCGCAACCATCGACATTTTTCTCCGTTCTCTTGCGGACAGTCAGGGCGCGAATGCGATCGGGATTATCCTCTCCGGGACAGGCTCCGACGGCACCCTGGGGCTGGCGGCGGTGAAGGGAGAAGGCGGCATCACCTTTGCGCAGGATACCCTTTCCGCAAAGTACGAAAGCATGCCCAGCAGCGCGATTGCAGCCGGCTGCGTCGATTTCGTCCTGCCCCCTGAGGAGATTGCCCAGGAACTCGCCCGCATCCGCGAGCATCCTTATGTTGCAGGGGCGCACCTGGAGCCGGTCGAAGACCAGGGCGTCGACGCCAACATGGGGCAGATCTTTCGCCTGCTGCGGCGAGCGGCCAAGGTCGACTTCTCCGATTACAAGCCACCCACCATCGGGAGGCGAATCCAGCGGCGCATGGTGCTGCACAAGATGGATAAGCTGGCGGATTATGTGGCCCTGCTGCACCGCGATCGCAATGAGATCAATGCGCTCTATCAGGATCTTCTGATCAACGTGACCAGCTTCTTCCGTAACCCGGAGGCGTTCGACATCCTGAAACAACTGGTGTATCCGGCGATATTGCAGGCCCGTGGCGCCGCCAGTTCGCCCATCCGCATCTGGGTGCCGGGCTGCTCGACTGGCGAAGAGGCGTACTCCCACGCAATTTCGCTGGTGGAATTTCTGGGCGAGGAGCGCACCGAGGTTCCGATCCAGATCTTCGGTACGGACCTGAGCGAAAGCTCCATCCAGCGGGCGCGCGCCGCGAATTTCAAGGAGAGCATCGAAGCCGATGTGGGACCGGTACGCCTGCGGCGGTTCTTCCACAAGAGCGACGGCGGATATCAGATCAGCAAGACGATCCGCGACATGTGCATTTTTTCGACGCAGAACATCTTCAGCGATCCGCCGTTCTCGCGCATGGATCTGGTGAGCTGCCGCAACGTGATGATCTATCTCAGCCAGGTCCTCCAGAAGAGAGTGATCCCCATCTTCCATTACGCACTGAATCCCACCGGCTTCCTCATGATCGGCAACACCGAGGGGCTGCTGGGCGCAGGTTCCGAGCTTTTTGAAATGGCCGACAAGAAACAGAAAATTTATCGCAAGAAACTGGTGGCAACGCCGGTCACCTTCGGATTTTCCGTGGGCTCTCCGCTTCCGGATACAGGAGCCACGGAGGTGCAGGCGCCGCCGCTGAAACAGCCCGACACGCTGCGTGCCCCGCTCGAGATCCAGCGCGAGGCCGACCGGGTGCTGCTGAATCGCTACGCACCCCCGGCGGTGGTGATCAACGATCAGCTGGAGATCCTGCAGAGCCGCGGGCGAACGGGGCCGTTCCTGGAACTGGCGCCGGGCAAGGCGAGCCTGAACCTGCTCAAGATGGCGCGCTCCGGGTTGCTCTTCGAACTGCAAAACGCCGTGGAGGATGCACGCAGGAGCGGCCTGGAGAGCGAGCGGCGGTCGGTGCGCGTGGAGACAGAGTCCGGGATTCGCGAGACGACCGTACGCGTGATTCCTTTCCGTGCTCCGGTCCAGGATCAGAACAGTTTCCTGGTCGTTTTCGAACCGGACCAGCACCACGAACTGGCGACGACGGGCCCCGCGGCTCCGCTGACCGAGGCCGAGCAGACAGAGAAGGATCGGCAGATCGCGCAGCTGAAGCAGGAGGTCAGCGCCACCAAGGAATACCTGCAATCCATTATCGAAACTCAAGAAGCAACGAACGAAGAACTGCAGTCGGCGAATGAGGAGATCCAGTCCGGCAACGAAGAGCTGCAAAGCACGAATGAAGAACTACAGACCTCGAAAGAAGAGCTGGAGTCGGCCAACGAAGAGCTACATACGGTGAACGAGGAGATGCAGCACCGGAACGACCTGCTGACGCAGCTCAACAACGATCTGACGAACCTGCTGAACAGCATCAACCTTGCCATGGTGATGGTGGGAGCTGATCTGAGCATCCGCCGCTTCACGCCGCAGGCCACGGCCATGCTGGGGCTGATGTCGTCGGATGTGGGCCGGCCGGTACCACGTTTGAAACTGAAGATCGACGCGCCCAGACTCGAAGAGATGATGCTGGACGTGATCCACGACGTACAGCCGCATCAGGCGGAAGTCCAGGATCAGGACGGCAAAACGCTGATTCTGCGCATCACTCCGTATCGGACCCTCGATAACCGGATCGACGGGGTGGTGCTGACGGTGCTGGATCGCAATGCGTTCGATGAGTTATCGGGCAACAATAAGGCTGCACGAAGAAAAAATCCGGCAACGAAGAGGCGCAGAAACAGTTGAGGAAGATTCGATTGCGAAGCGACGAAGCCGGCCCTGATAGTGTCTCGGATTCTGTGTTTTCTGGTGCGAAATAGCGTTGGGGGTTAACTGCGCAGCCGTGCCAGCAGATCCTGCGGGTGGACGGGCTTGGCGAGGATTTCGAATTCATGTCCCTGGACCCGTACCCGGTCCAGGAGATCGGCGGTCGCCGCCTGGCCCGAGAACAGAAGGATCTTGCACCCAGGAAGCATCGCGCGGATCTGAATCGCGGCATCGATGCCGTTCAGATCGGTCATGATGACGTCGCTGATCAGCATGTCGGGCTTCATAATCTGGGCCATCTCGACGGCTTTCTCACCGCTGTAGACCGCGGTCGCGTCGAAGCCGGCCTGGTTGAGAATGATCGCAAGGGTGTCGGCGATCACGCGCTCGTCGTCCGCGACAAGCACCTTGGGTTTCGCCTGTTGTTCGGACATTCGTCTCTTACCGCTTCCTTATCGTCCAAAGAATAGGAAAATGGAAATGCAGACTCGCCGGGCAGACTTCTGGGGCAGTCAGGCCACGATAACCTGCAGCTATGATGATACGCTTTCCTCGGGAGATGCCTTCGCGCGTGCATCCCCCCTTCTTCCTTCTGCAACCGCTGCAATCTTAACGGAATCTTGTTGTGGGCACATTTATGCTGAGCGGACTTCCCCGATTCCGGGTGGAATCCACGGGCGGACGTTTATGACCGATCCTATTATCCAGGCACGGCAGGTCGAGAAGTATTATGCGCAGTCGCGCGACGCCCGCATCCAGGTGATTGCGGCGACCGACCTGGCCATCTATCCCGGGGAAATTGTTGCCCTGCTCGGCCCCTCCGGCTCCGGTAAATCCACCCTGCTGCGGATGCTCTCCGGGCTTTCGCGGCCCTCGGCCGGCCACGTCCTGTGGCACGGCAAGGATCTGGGGAATACCGAAGTCAGCGTCTCGATCGTCTTCCAGAGCTTCGCCCTTTTCCCCTGGCTTACCGTGCTCGAAAACGTGGAAGCGCCGCTCAAGGCGCGCGGCATGGAGGCCCAGCAGCGGCACCGGCGCAGCCTCAAGATCCTGGATACGGTAGGCCTGGACGGATTCGAGGCCGCCTACCCCAAGGAACTGTCGGGCGGTATGCGCCAGCGAGTGGGTTTTGCCCGCGCCCTCGTCGTGGAACCGGAAGTGCTCTTCATGGATGAGCCCTTCTCGGCGCTGGACGTCCTCACGGCGGAAAACCTGCGCAGCGAACTGCTGGAACTGTGGCACAAGAAGACCATCCCGACCAAGTCGATCTTCCTCGTCACGCATAACATCGAGGAAGCCGTGCTGCTGGCGGATCGCATCATCGTGCTGGGCCGCAATCCCGGCCACGTGCGGACGGATTTTAAGGTTCAGCTCGCCCAGCCGCGCGATCGCAAGACTCAGGCCTTCACGGCGCTGGTCGACTACATCTATAAGGTGCTGACGCGGCCCGACGTCGCCCCCACCGAGGTGCCGGTCCTTGCCGACGGCCGGCGCGTGCGCGATCAGCGCCAGATGCACTACGAGATGTTGCCCCATGCGCGTCCGGGCGGCATCGCCGGTCTGCTTGAAATTGTCATCGACCTCGGCGGCCGTACGGACATTTATCGGCTCGCCGACGAGCTTGCCTTCGAAATCGACGACCTCTTCCCCATCGTGGAAGCGGCACAGCTCCTCGGCTTCCTGAAGGTGGAAGAAGGCGACGCGGCCATCACTCCAGAAGGCCGCGAATATGCCGAATCGGAGATCCTGCGGCAGAAGGAACTGTTCCGCAAGGCAGCCCTCGACCACGTTCTACTGCTGCGCCAGATCAGCCGTGCCCTCGCCAACAAGAGCGATCACTCCGTGCCTGAAGACTTTTTCCTCGACATGCTCGACGAGCAGTTCAGCGAGGAGGAGTGCTCGCGGCAGCTTGAAACCGCCATCAACTGGGGCCGTTATGCCGAGCTCTTTGACTGGGACGACGGCCGCCGCCGCTTCACCCTGCACGTGCACGAAGGCGAAGAGCCGGCGGAGATATCCGAGGGCGGAACGGAACCAGAAGAGCAGGAGAAGGCCGGATGAGGCCGCGTCTCACGCTCTCACGCGCCTTCGTGATCGAGCGGACGTGGCCTTTTTTCATCGATGTGAGCGTGGCGGCTGCGCTGCTGGCAGGCTTTTACGCGATTCTCTGGATCGCCAAATTCTGGTTCAGCTCAGCGATTCCGGAGGTGGAGATCCATCGCTCGCCAGTGCACCTGCCGCTGTATGCGTTTTATTCGCTGGTACGCATCTTTGTCGCATACGGCCTAAGCCTGATCTTCGCCGTGCTCTACGGCTACACCGCTGCCTATAACAAGCGACTGGAAGCGCTCATGATCGCCACGCTGGACATCCTCCAGTCCATCCCGGTGCTCAGCTTTCTGCCCGGCGTGATGCTGGCCATGATGTCGCTCTTCCCTTCCCGCCAGGTTGGCATCGAGTTCGGCGCCATCCTGCTGATCTTCACCGGCGAGGTGTGGAACATGGCGTTCAGCTTCTACACCTCGCTCAAGAGCATCCCGCGCGAACTGATGGAGGCCACGCAGATCAACCGCTTCTCGCGTCTGCAGCGGCTCTTCCAGCTGGAGCTGCCCTTCGGCGCCATCGGGCTGGTGTGGAACTCGATCGTCTCGGTTGCGAACGGGTGGTTCTTCCTCATGGTCTGTGAGATGTTCCCGGTCGGCAGCCGCAACTTCCGGCTCCCCGGACTCGGGTCCTATCTGCAAACGGCGGCGGCACACGGCGACTTCGCCGCGATGACGTGGGGGCTGATCGCCATGGTGCTGATCATCGTGATCACCGATCAGCTTCTGTGGCGACCGCTCATCGCCTGGTCGGACAAATTCAAATTCGAAAATGTCGAGAGCGGCAGTCGGGTCACCTCACCGGTCCTCGATGCGCTGCGCAACTCCAGTGTGGTGGGCATCATCAACCGGTACACCTTCCGTCCCATGGCGGAGCGCTTCTACGCAGACCTGGCGGCGCGGCGCAGGAGCCGTAATCCAAAGCCGGCGCCGAGCGAGACCAGGAAAGCTTCCTTCGCCATCTACGTCGTGGTCGCGGTTGCGCTCTGCATCGTCATCGGTTTCGCGGCGTTCCATGCAGTCCTGCTGCTGAAGGCCATCCACGGCGACGAACTGCTCCGCCTGCTGGGCGGCGCGGGGCTCACGCTGGTACGCGTCAACGCGGCTCTGATCATCGGCTCCCTCTGGACCATCCCCGTCGGCGTCGCCATCGGATTCAACCCGCGCCTCTCGCACATCGCGCAGCCGGTCGCGCAGATAGCGGCATCCTTTCCCGCCACGGCGCTCTTCCCGCTGATCCTCGTCGCACTTGCGCGGGTCGGTGTCGGCCTCGGCATCGGCTCGGTCGCGCTGATGCTACTGGCGGCGCAGTGGTACATCCTCTTTAACGTGATCGCCGGTGCGCAGGCCATTCCGTCCGAACTCCGCGAGGTGGCGCGCCTCTTTCGCTTTCAGGACTGGCAGCGCTGGACTACCGTCATCCTGCCCGGCATCTTTCCCTTCCTGATCACCGGGCTCATCACGGCCTCGGGCGGGGCGTGGAACGCCTCCATCGTCGCGGAATACTTTGAACTCAAGGGCCACACGCTGGCGACGCTCGGTCTCGGCGCCCAGATCAGCCAGGCGAGCAACGACGCCAACTACCCCGTACTCCTCACCGCGACCATGATCATGGCGCTCATGGTCGTCACCATCAATCGTCTGGTCTGGCGCCCGCTCTACCATCTCGCCGAGACGAAGTACCGCCTCGACTGAGTCGCTCGCCGGGGCATGGGTATTCCGGTTCACTCCCTGTTCAAATGCAGAGCATAGATCTCGTGGTGACTCAGGTCCCGCGTGAACAGCACACTTCCGTCGGGAGCGACTCCGATCCATCCTCCGCGTGCGCCGGGCCCTTCATAACGCTGCTCGAAACTGAGATCGACGATCATCTCGGGCGCGCGCTGCTCAAGTCCAATCCGCCATTCGGAGAAGTGCCCGGTCTTCTCCACCGCGAAAGAGAGGGACCTGCTGTCCGCCGACCACTTCTCCCACTCTACGAATCCTTCTTCCGGCGTGAACCAGGTCGTCCACGCATGCTTCTGGAAATCGAAGAGCAGCAGCTGCCGTGAATCCCCCGAAAGCGCGGCCAGGAAGCGGCCGTCCGGCGACCAGCGCGGGCTGAACAGTCCTTCCGATCCCGGAACCGGCGTCACTCGTTTCGTTTCGATATCCACGCGCAGCAATTCAATACGCTCCACTCCGGCCAGTTCCGGCGTACGCGCAAAGATGATCTGCTTGCCATCCGACGACCAGGTGGGATTGTTTTCATCCTCGCCCTCGGCGAGGATCTGCTCCGGCGCCCCTCCGTCGGCTGAGATCAGGTACAGCTTCGAAGCGCGGCCCTGTCCTGCTGTGGAACTGAACGCGATGTGCCGGCCATCGGGCGACCAACTGGGCCGCGAGGCGTGCGAACCCGTCAGTTCCAGACGCTCGCTTCCGTCCATGCGGCAGCGCCAGAGCGCTCCCTCCGGATAGGTGGCGTAGGCCATCCACCGGCCGTCCTTACTGAACGCCAGGTCTCCTGCCGAAACACCGCCGAGGAAGGGCGTCATCTGACGCGTTGCCGGATCGTAGCGCACAAGCTGCCCGCGGAACAGCTGCCCGGCAGCTAACACCGTTTTCCCGTCCGGACTGAAATTGAGATCGGTGAATCCCACCGGACCGGCCGTCAGCTGCACCGGCATTGCCCGCGCGCCTCGCATCCATCGCCGCTTCTCCGGGAGCACCCACAGATCGCCGTTCTCTCCATCGCCATGCAGGAAGGCATAGTAGCGCCCGTTCGGACTCCAGATCCCACCCCAGTCCTGCGAGGGCGCGCGCCAGCCCGGCAGCAGCCGATGCGCTCCCGATCCATCGGCCTTGGCTTCCCACAAAGCGTCGGTGCCGTCGGTACCCTCGATGGTGTAGCGGATCCGCGCGCCATCCGGCGAGAGACGCGCGCCAAATGGAAAGCCTGTCACTGTGAGCAGCTTGCGCGGGTCCGTGCCGTTCCCTTCGGCGCTCCAGATTTCCGACCTGCTGGAAAAGATCAGTCGCTTTCCATCCGGCGACCATGCCGCGTCCTGTCCTTCCAGGTTATCCAGCCGACGCGGCGTTCCTGCCGGGAGATCGAGCGTCCAGAACGGGCACGTGGGCGCTGTGACGGCGTTCTCGCACACCAGCAGTTTCGATCCGTCGGGAGCGATGTCGAGCAGCTGATTTTTCTGGAAGGGCGTCACGACCTCGCGGCTCTCGCCGCCTGTCGCCGCCACCTCCGCGACCAGCGGACGATTCTGCGACATTTCGAGGAAGTACACGCGCTTGCCATCGCTGAGCGGCCCTGCCTTCAGGAGCCCGTCATGCGTGATCGGATCGATGCTGTTCACCTCCGGAACCGGGGGCGCGGAGGTCCACAGCATCCAGGCCGCCGCGAGCGTCGCGGTCGCCGCCACTCCGGTCATGGCGTAGCGCGGCCACCGGCGGCGACCGGGCTTCGCCGCAAGAATCGCCAGCTGACCCGAACTCGCCTCGCGCTTCAGCCGGCGCAGATCGGCGCAGATCGCCGTCGCGTTCTGATATCGGGTCTCTCGATCCTTCTCCAGGCAGTTATGGATGATTCTCTCCAGTTCCATCGGCAGTTCCGGATTGAGCCGGACCGGCGCCACCGGCACAGAGTGCAGGATCGCGTCGATCACTGCCGAGGACGAGTCGCCGCGAAACGGCTGCACGCCCGTCGCCATCTCGTAGAGCACTACGCCAAACGAAAACAGATCCGACCGCGGATCCAGCTCGCGAGCCAGCGTCTGCTCCGGCGACATATAAGCCACGGTGCCCATGACTGTGCCGGGACCGGTGAGCGGTTCCTCATCGGCGGTCGTCTGCATGGGCGCAACGCCGTGCGAGGGCCCCAGCCTGGCGAGGCCAAAATCGAGAATCTTCGCGAAACCGTCCTTCGTGATGAAGATGTTGCCCGGCTTGAGATCGCGGTGGACGATCTCCTTGCCGTGCGCGGCTTCCAGGCCGGAGGCAATCTGCAGGGCGTAGTCCAGCAGTTTTTCGGCGTTGAGCCCGTGATCGGAGATCACATCGCGCAGGTTATGCCCTTCCAGATATTCCATCGCCAGGAACGGGCATCCGTCATACTCGCCCACCTCATAAAGCGTGCAGATGTTCGGGTGGCTCAGCACGGAGGCGGTGCGTGCCTCGCGCCGGAAACGGTCCAGCATGATCGCATCGCGCCGCATGGCATGGGAGGGGAACTTCAGCGCCACGGTACGCCCGAGCACTGTGTCCTTTGCCTTGTAGAGGACGCTCATCCCGCCGCTGCCGATATATCCCGTCAGCCGGTAATGGGAGACGGCCTGCCCGATTTCGAAAGCTGAGGCCACCGGCGCCATCGAGATCGCCTCGCGTCCCTGGAATCGCAGAGAGCCTGCATCGCTGGCGAAGGCGTAAGGGCGCAGGCGCGGTACGGGCCTGCATACCCGCGCGTCCAGCGCGACTCCAGCATAGCAATGCCCAGGCCGCCCGTTTGGGGTTGACCGGTGCAATATTGACGCGGTCAAAAGCCGCTCCAAACCTGGAGACCTCAGGCGGACCGATCCAGGTTTGCAGCCCTGGGCGGTCGTCACGCGCCAGCCATTACCAAAGAATGTGATCGCGGGCACATACAACTGTTGCGCTGATTCTTCTGAATAGTTCCTGTGCGTGAGCGCCGATGGGATGACCCTGGCGTGCGCTCAGGGGAACGAATGCATGAGCCTCTTTCGTGATGCGGGACATCTGTTCCGACTGGCCGGAGTCTACCTGGCCGGAACACTGCTCTTTCTGGTCGTGCGCGCTGTGGTGGTCCCGCACAGCTTCGGCCAGTACGGACACTACCGCGGGGCGGCCATGGCGGAGATCGCGGCGAAACCGCAGCACCTCGCGGGCCACCAGGCCTGCGAAACGTGCCACACCGACGTGGCCCAGACCAAGGCAGCCGGCATGCACGCGCATGTGAACTGCGAAGCCTGCCACGGTCCGCAGGCGAAGCACGCCGACGACCCGAGCATCGATCCCGGCAAGCCGGACGCAGCGACGCTGTGCGTACGCTGCCATGCGGCGAGCGCGGCCCGGCCGAAGAACTTCCCCCAGGTGGACGCGGAGCAGCACGCCGGAGGCGTGGCCTGCAATACCTGCCATCAGCCCCATAGCCCGGCTATCGCCGCGGGAGGCACGAAATGAACATTACCCGCAGGCATCTGCTGATCCTGCTGCCCGCGGCCGCCGTCGCATGGGAATCGGTGCTGGCCGGCACTCCGGAGGATGCCCCGAACTACACGATGTCCGATCACTGGTGGAGCATGCTGATCGACATCCCCAAGTGCATCGGCTGCGGCAACTGCGTACGCGCCTGCCAGGCGGAGAACGACGTCCCGGACGGATTCTTCCGCACCTGGGTCGAGCGCTATCACGTTGACGACTGGCACATGACCAACCCGCAGGTGATCTCTCCCGATGGCGGCAAAGAAGGCTTCCCCGCTGTGGCCGAAGATCCCAACGGCAAGTATTTCTTTGTGCCGAAACTTTGCAATCACTGCGCCGACTCGCCGTGCACGCAGGTCTGCCCGGTGGGAGCTACATTCGTCAGCCCGGACGGCGTGGTGCTGGTGGACCAGAAATACTGCATGGGCTGCGCCTACTGCGTGCAGGCGTGCCCGTACGGCTGCCGCTATATCCATCCGGAAAAGAAAGTAGCCGACAAATGCACGCTCTGCTACCACCGCATCACCAAGGGTCTGACGACGGCCTGCTGCGAGGCCTGCCCGACCGGCGCGCGGCAGCTCGCCGACCTGAAGAATCCCAAAGATCCGATTCATGCGTTCCTGAAGACACACAGCGTGCAGGTGCTGAAGCCGCAGATGGCCACCGGGGCCAAGGTTTTCTACAACGCCCTGGATGGGTCGGTCCGGTAAGCGCAAGGAGGAGAAATGCCCGGCGTAGAAGGTTTCATGTACCCGAACGAGGTCTCGCTCTACTGGAGCGTGCTGATTGTGCTGTATCCATTCATCACGGGACTGGTGGCCGGGGCGTTCATCCTCGCCTCGCTGGAGCGGGTCTTCCGCGTGGAGGCGGTGAAGCCTACTTACCGGCTGGCGCTGCTCACGGCGCTGGCGTATCTGATCGTCGCGCCGATGCCGCTGCAACTCCATCTGGGGCATCCGGAGCGCTCGTTCGAAATGTATCTGACGCCGCATCGCACCTCCGCCATGGCGATGTTCGGCTTCGTCTATCTGTGGTACCTGATGGCCGTGCTGACGGTGGAAATCTGGCTGGACTATCGGGCGGACATCGTGGCGCTGGCAAAGTCCACGCGGGGCTGGCGGCGCCTTCTCTACAGGATTCTCACCCTTGGCTCGTACAACGTGAGCGAGCGGGCGCTGCACATCGACGAGCGCGTCGGCTGGTTCATCACCCTCATCGGCGTCCCGTCGGCCTTCCTGCTCCACGGCTACGTGGGGTTCATCTTCGGATCGATCAAGGCGAATCCGTGGTGGTCGTCGCCGCTGATGCCGGTGGTCTTCATCTTCTCCGCGATGGTGTCGGGCATTGCTGCCGTGATGCTGCTGTATATGGCGACCCAGCTTCTGCGCCGCCAGCCCATCGACATGAAGTGCGTGGACACCATCGCGCAATACCTGCTCTATATCTTCATCATCGATTTCAGCCTGGAGATGCTGGACCTGATCCACCGCATCTACGAGGCCGATGAGTCCTTCCGCAGCCTGGATTTTATGGTGCACACCAAGCTGTGGTTCTCGCAGGTGATCCTCCAGATCTGTCTGGGCACGCTCGTGCCGATTCTGCTGATTGCGCTCATTCAGGTCACGAAGCTGTCTGCGCCGGTGCGCAAACGCATCTACGCGGTCTCCGGTTCGCTGGCGCTGGTGGGCATCTTCGCCATGCGATGGAATGTTGTTATCGGCGGCCAGCTCTTCTCCAAGAGCTTTCTTGGCTACACCACCTACAAAATGGCTCTGGCGACCCGCGAAGGACTGCTGGTCGCGGTCGGCCTTACCATCCTGCCTTTGTTCATTCTGGCGGTCCTCGTCCAGCTGCTGCCGCCATGGACCACGCCAACCCACCAGGAATTGCCGGTCGCCGCTTCAGGAGACTAACGACAGGCTCCAGGTGCTGCACCAACACGGGTGAGGACGATGAACGACCTCTCCGATGGCCGGCCGAATCCGTTGATCGAGGCGCAGGAGGAATCCCTGCCGGCCGCGGTCCAGCGACTGACGAAAACCGTGCACTCTTTGGAGGAGCGCGTCTCCGCGCTGGAACAGCACCACCCGCGGCGAGAGAGCCTGCCTCTGCGCACCGTGGTTTCGGGCGACGTACCTGCTCCGATGAGGGCCGCCATCTCGCAGGACGCGGGACTCTTTTCACTCCTGGGCAAGGCCATGCTCGCCATTGCCGGCGCCTACCTGCTGCGCGCTCTCGTCCAGTCCGGTGCGCTGCCGCGGGCGCCCCTCGTGAGCCTGGCGATTGCCTACGCCTTCTTCTGGCTCGTTCCTGCAAGGCGCGCAAAAAGCGGAGCAGCAAGCCTGGCGTGGGCCGCGACTTCGGCCATCATTCTGCTGCCCATGGTGTGGGAGCTGACGCTTCGTTTTGCCACGCTGCCGGCATCGCTCACCGCCGCCGTCCTGGCTGCGTATGGGCTCGCCGCCATCGGGATCGCCTGGAAGCATCACTTTACCGAAGTCGCCTGGGTGACCGAGATCGCCGCGAGCCTGGCCGCAGTCGCACTGGCCGTTGCCACGCGCAGCTTCCCGCCCTTTCTCATCGTCCTGCTGCTGATCGCAGCTGCCGGAGAGTTTGCGGCTGCGCGCCATCGGACGCTCTCTGTGCGATTGCCTGTAGCCGCCGCTGCTGACTTCGCCCTCTTCGCGATGATCTGGATCTACTCCGGTCCCGCCGCCTCGCGCGCCGAATATCCGCCCGTGAGCAGCGCTCTGCTGCTGGGCTTTGCCCCCGCGCTGCTGCTGATTTTCGCGGGCAGCGCCTGTGTCCAGACACTCCTTCTGGACCGGCGCATCTCCTTCTTTGAAATCGTGCAAACTCTGGTCGCTTTCCTGCTGACCGTGTGGACCATGCTCGCCTCGTGGTCCGGACCTGGAGCGCGCCTGCTCGGCCTCGTCTGCCTCGCGGGCGCGGGCGTCGGATACATCCTTGTCTTCGCCGGATTCGATCGCGCAGAAATCCAACGCAATTACCACGTCTACGCGACAGGCAGCCTGGGGCTGTTGCTCGTCGGCTGCTGGCTGGGCTTGCCGGAAGCGTGGACGCCGCTGGCGCTGGGTGGGCTCGCCGTCGCTGCCACCGTCTTCGGTGTGCGCACTGCGCATCGCACCCTTCAGTTTCACGGGCTCTCCTGCCTGCTGGTTGCGGCGGTGGCCTCGCACCTTCTCACGTGGGCGGCGCAGGCGCTGGCCGGATCGCTTCCCGCTCCGCCCACGCTGACGATCTTCCTCGTCGCCGCTGCAGCGCTTCTCTGCTATTTCGTTGTGGTCCGCACGGCAGATCCCGCGTGGAGTTCGCGCGCCCTGAAGCTATTGAGTGCAGCTCTGGCGCTGAGCGCCGTGGCAGCGCTGCTGATCCGGGGACTGGTCCGCATCGTCGCGGGCGCGGCTCCCGGTGCGCAGCACATCGCCCTGCTGCGCACTATCGCCGGATGCGCGCTGGTTCTGCTGCTGGCCTGGAGCGGTTCCCGCTGGGAGCGGCGGGAACAGGTATGGCTGGCGTGGGCCTCGGTGATCTGTCTGGCAGGCAAGCTGCTCATCGAAGACCTCCGCCACGGACATCTGGGCTTCGCCGCAGCATCGATCTTCGTCTATGCAGTGACGCTGCTGGCGATGCCTCGCCTGATTCGACCGCGTCCAGGCACGGCGCACCACCCGTGAGCCTCCTGTGGCGACAGGCTCATCCGTGGATGATGAACATAACTCCGGCGACGATCAGCACCAATTCGATGATGGCCACGAAGACCCTTTGCGGAAGGCGATCCACGATTCGCTTACCGAGGAACGATCCGAAGATCATGACGGGGCCGAGCGCCAGCCCGATGAAAATATCACTCCAGGTGAGCACCGATGCCTGGCCGTAGGCCACGAGTTTGGTGATGTGCATGACCACCGTCGACAGCGCCTCGGTACCGATATAGGCGCCTTTCACGAGACCGTATGCAAGGAAGAAAGGCGCCATGATCGGCCCGACGCTTCCCAGAAGGGCGGACAGATAGCTCGAGCCGCCGCCAATCGCCGCGAAGACCGGCGCGGGAAAGGGCCGCTCAAGACGAGGCCGCGCGTGACGCCACACAACGATCAGCAGCAGAAAGACTCCGAGCAGGCGAGTCAGGCTGGCCAGCGGCGCTGAGGCAAACAGACAGCCTCCGAGCAGCGCCATCGGAATCCCGCCCAACGCAAACCATCCGACGATGGGCCAGTTCAGTTCGCGGCGATTGAACCAGACCCTGCTTCCATTCCCAATCAGCTGTGCGACGGTGAGGATGGGCACAGCAACCCGCATACCGAAAACGGCAACCAGCACCGGCAGCAGCACCGCTGCCCCGCCAAAGCCGGTCACAGCGGCCAGGGTTGCCGCGAGCAACGCGGCTACCAGAAGAATTGGCCACTTCAGGATTTCCGGCATGCACGCCTCAGGGGCTTCAGGTTCCGGGGTGCCGCATCCAATCGGTCGATTTGCGGGCCGGAGCGACTTCCGGATGTTGAAGCCGCTCGCCGAGTTGCGACGCAAGAGGAGGACCTACAGCCGGATTCATTTCCTTCACCTGCGCTTCGTCCTTCTGCCAGCGCCCGCGCGACCGGGCACGCGGTTTTTCCTGGGCTTATGCAGAGACCTCGCTGATGCGGACCGGTCGGTGTTCGTCGCTGGACTTGCCGGCAGCGAGGGCCATGACGACCGGCATGCGGCTGTCGGCTCCCGTGACCTGGATCGGCTTGTCT
>JBKICP010000152.1:0-9561 GCA_046567085.1 Acidobacteriota bacterium | reverse complement strand
CGAGTTTGTGCGGCTAGAGCAGCGCGTTGGAGCGGATGACCTCCTGGTAGAAGTCCCAGGAGAGCTTGGGGGTGCGCTTCTGCGTTTCGAAGTCGACGTAGGTGATGCCGAAGCGTTTGGAGTAGCCGGAGGCCCACTCGAAATTGTCGAGGAGGCTCCAGAGGAAGTAGCCGTGGATAGGGATGCCTTCGGCGGCGGCGCGCTGCATCTGGGTGAAGTAATTGCGGAGGTAGAGGATGCGATCGGAGTCGAGGATGCGGCCGTCGGGACGGAGGACGTCGTCGGAGGAGCAGCCGTTCTCTGTGATGTAGATGGATTTGACGCCCCAGATTTCGGAGGTGAGCTTCGGGGTCCAGTAGACCGCCTGGGGGTTGAAGTAGATCCAGTCGGAGAACATGTGCGGGTAACTGGAGGGCCGGTCGACCATCTGGTAGCCGGGCTCCGCGTCGGAGGGGATGGCTTCGCGGGTGGTGTAGATGTTGATGCCGAGAAAGTCGATGGGGGAGGAGATGACCTTCATCTCCTCGGGAGTGAAGACGGGCGCGTCAGGGCCGAGGGATTTGAGGTAGTGGTCGGTGTAACGGCCTTCGAAGATGGCGGTCATGTGCCAGGCATTTTCTTCGCGGAGGCCAATTTCGGCAGCGCGGATGTGGGCGGCGTCCTCGATGGCGGGCATGACGCCGGTCATGTCTTCGGCGAGGCCGATCTCCACGGGGCGAGTGGCGGCGGCGCGAATGGCCTGGACGCCGAGTCCGTGGGCGTAAACGGCGTTGTGGCGGGCCTGCATCCAGTCTTTGCGGGAGAGCTTGCGGCCGGGGGCGAACTCCCCGGTGCCGTAGCCGGCGTCGATGTAGGAGCCGAACTCGTTGATGGTCATCCAGCGGCGGATGCGGTCGGAGAGCTGGCCGGTGGTGTAGTGGGCGTATTCGGCAAAGGCCTGAGCGGTGGCGCGGCTGGTCCACCCGCCTTTGTCTTCGAGAGCCTGGGGGAGATCCCAGTGAAAAAGAGTGCAGAAGGGCTCGATGCCGGCGTCGTGGAGGGCGTCGACGAGGCGCTTGTAGAAGTCGATGCCTTTGGGATTGGGCGTGCCGGTGCCTTCGGGAAAGATGCGTGACCAGGCAACGGAGAAGCGGAAGCCGCGGACGCCGAGGCGCTGCATGGCGGCAATGTCTTCTTTGTAGCGATGGTAGAAGTCGTCGGCGACGTCACCGGTTTGTCCCTGCCAGGTTTTGCCGGGGGTGTGCGAAAAGGTGTCCCAGACGGAGGGACCGCGTCCGTCTTCGCGAACGGCGCCTTCCACCTGATAGCTGGCCGTGGCTGTGCCCCAGATGAAGTTCTGGGGGAAGCGGTGCGGGCCGGGAGAGGCGATGGCGGGCATGGTTTGTGCCGCAGCTTCTGCGACGGGGGCGAGAGCGGGTGCGGCAGCGAGAGCGGCGGCGGATTTCAGGAACGTGCGTCGTTGCATTTGTAGCCTCGTGGGACGGCAACAAGAGTATCAAGTGAAACGTTTAAGTGGGAATCTTTTTTGACGGATGGTTCTGGCCTGCGGTACCGGTTTTGTCAGAAAAGAGGTGGATTGCGCCAGGCGCGATGCCCCCCTCCGATCGCGCGAACTGCGCGCGCGATCAGAGGGGGGCACTCAGGTCTTTCTATTTGGGGAGTTCTTTCTTCCCGGTGATGGTGAAGGTAGCGGTTTGCGTTGGAGCGGAGCTATCGGGCTGACCACCGCCGAGGGAGACCGTGTATTGGCCGGGGAGGATGATGCGGTTGCCCTGCTCGTCGACCTGGGCGAGGTTGCGCGGTTCGAGGGTGAGGCCGACGTGGGTGGTCGCACCGGCTTCGAGGTGGACGCGGGTGAAGGCGGCGAGTTCGTGGATGGGCGTTTCGTAGCCGTGGGGCTGGGTGAGGTAGACCTCGACGACCTCATCGCCGGCGACGGAGCCGGTGTTCTTCACATCGGCTTCGAGCTGGACGGGCTGGCCGGCCTCGACTTCGTGCGGAGCTTTCACGTCGCTGAAGGCGAAGGTGGTGTAGCTGAGCCCGTAGCCGAAGGGGTAGAGCGGCTTGCCGGTGAAGTAGCGATAGGTACGGTTCTGCATCGAGTAGTCGGCGAAGGGCGGGAGCTGCGCGTCGGATGCGTAGAACGTGAGGGGCAGGCGGCCGGCAGGATCGTTGTCGCCGGCAAGAGTCTCAGCGATGGCGGTGCCTCCTTCTTCACCGGGATACCAGGCTTCGAGGATGGCGTTGGCGTGTTGCTGAGCCCAGTCGACCGCGAGGGCTGAACCATTTTGCAGGACGATGATGAGGGGCTTGCCAGTGGCGGCGAGGGCTTTGAGGAGGTCTTCCTGCGCGGCCGGGAGATTGATGGAAGTACGGTCGCCGCCGCTGAAGCCTTCGAGGTGAATGGGCATTTCCTCGCCTTCAAGATTGGGGGAGAGGCCGACGCAGGCGACGATCACGTCGGCGTTCTTCGCGACGTCGACAGCCTGGTTGCGGAGCGCGTCGGCAGGGGCCTGCCAGGTGAGGTCGATGCCGGCGGTGCCGGTACCGTGGAGATAGTCGAGGCGGATCTTTTGCGGGCGGGTGTTGTCGAAGTGGACGGATGCTTCGTAGACCGCTCCGCGCTCGCCGGACATATGACTGCTGCTGACGACGATCTGTTTGCCGTCGAGGTAGAGCTGGAAGCCTTCGGCGTTTTCGCAGGCGTAGCAATAGTTGATGTGGACGCCGAGCTTGTAGTCGCCGGGCGCGGGTGGGGTAAAGGTGCCGGTCCAGCGGACGGAGTAGTTGTTGCGCTGGAGACCGGGGACGGGGACGACCTTATCCCAGTTGAAATTGATGTTGCGGTCGGTGCGGGTGAGGACGGGCTTGCCGGTGAAGTCAGGAGTGGAGAAGTACTGGCCAGTGAGGCCGTCGCCATCGCCGTCGAGGGTGTGGAGCGCGGTGTGCTCGATGGGCATAGCGTAGCCTTCGACGAGCGTGGCTCCCTGGGCGTAGGTGACGCGTGCGGAGGAGAAACGCTTCTCGATGCCGTTGAGCGGGTAGACGGGGTTCGGCGGCGGTCCGTTGTAGTTCCCCTGCAGGGACTGGACGTATTCGGCGGTGGGGCCGATGACGGCGATGTTCGCGATGGAGGATTTCAGCGGGAGGACGTGGCCCTCGTTTTTGAGCAGGACCATGGATTCGCGCGCGGCCTGGAGGGAGAGCCGGCGATGCTGTGGGGAGTTGACTTCGCTGAAGGGGATGCGTCCGTAGGCGTAGGTGTCCAGGGGATCGAACATGCCGAGTTCGAAGCGGGCGCGGAAGAGGCGGTGCAGAGCGGTGTCGACTTCGGATTCTTTGATCAGGCCCTGGTGGACGGCGTCGACGAGCGAGGGGAAGGCCTGGCCCTGCATGTAGCCGCATTCGAGATCGGTGCCGGCCTGGACGGCATCGGCGGCTGCGTGGGCCATGTCAGGTGCGTAGTGGTGGCCGGTGAAGACGTCGGCGACGGCGGCGCAGTCCGAAACCACGTAGCCGTCGAAGCCCCACGCGTTGCGGAGATGATCGCGGAGGAGCATGGTGTTGGCGCAGGCGGGCGCGCCGTCAATGGCGTTGTAGGCGCACATGAGGGACTGGGCGTGGGCCTCGGTGACAGCGGCGCGGAAAGCGGGCAGGTAGGTATCTTCGAGGTCGTGGTTCGAGACGTCGACGTTGGCTTCATGGCGGGTGGATTCGGGGCCGGAGTGGACGGCGTAATGCTTGGGTGTGGAGACGACGCGCGGGCGGTGCGGATTGTCGCCCTGCATGCCGGTGACAAAGGCGACTGCCATGCGCGAGGTGAGGAAGGGGTCTTCGCCGTAGGTTTCCTGGCCGCGGCCCCAGCGGGGATCGCGAAAGATGTTGATGTTGGGGGCCCAGAAGGTGAGGCCGAAGAATTGTTCGTGCTGGCCGTTGCGGATGGCCTCGTCGTACTTCGCGCGCGCTTCGGTGGAGATGGTCTGGCCCATGGTGTGGACGAGCTGCGTATCGAAAGTGGCGGCCATGCCGATGACCTGCGGAAAATTGGTCGCGTATCCGGCGAAGGCGACGCCGTGGAGGCCTTCATTCCACCAGTCGTATTTGGGGACGCCGAGGCGCGGGATGGCTGGAGCGTGGTCGCGCATCTGCTGGACTTTTTCCTCGAGGGTCATCCGGGAGACCAGAGCATCGACGCGCTGGTCGATGGGCATGGAGGTGTCGAGCCAGGGCTGGTCGGCGGTGGAGGTTTGCTGGGCGCGAGCGATGTTGGGAACCAGGAGTGTCGAGGCGAGGACGGCAAGGATGGAAAAGATCGTGCGCAGGCGGGACATGGGAGACCTCGGTAAAGGTTTTCTGTGAAGCGACAGTATAGGACGAGGAAGAGGGAATAGGGAGCAGGATTGGGAACGGGGCGCAGGAGGGGGTGGTGCTTTCGCATCCGGGCTCGGGTGTGGATACTGGCAGGAACGCGAAGGAGGTTCGATCTGAGCGGATCGGTGAAGACGTCACGAACGGCGGAAGTTCTGGGGAAGGTGGGTCTGCCGGCTCCGGTGAAAGAACTGGCGGGGCGGACGTGGGATGCGGTGGTAGTGGGAGCAGGGCACAACGGCCTTGCCTGCGCGGCCTATCTGGCGCGAGCGGGAAAGCAGGTGCTGGTGCTGGAGAGCCGCGAGCGCGTTGGGGGTGCGTGCACGATCGAGGAGCCGTTTCCGGAGACGCATCCGGACGTGCGCATGTCGCCCTGCGCGTACCTGGCGGGACTGCTGCATCCGCTGGTCGTGGAGGAACTCGGCTTGCCGGCGCGAGGGTTCCACTGGACGCCGGCGGTGAACGGGCTGTTCGTACCGTTCCTCGATGGCAGCAGCATTCAGCTGTGGGACGACGATGCGCAGTGCGAAGCCGAGGTGCGGCGGTTTGCGCCGCGCGCGGTGGAAGGGTGGAAGGCGATGAACGCGACGCTGGCGCGGCTGCGCGAGAAGCTGCGTCCGGCGGGGCGGGACCAGAAAGGCAGGGGCGACGCGTGGATTGGGGAGGCGCCGACGCCGGAGGAGATCGAGGAACGGCTGGCGGGGGATGAGGAGGCGCGCAAGCTGCTCTACGAATGGTCGATGGCGGAGTTCGTGGAGCACTATTTGTGCGATGAGCGGTTACAAATTGCATATCTGGGACAGGGAGTCATCGGGACGAATGCGAGCCCGTTCGATCAGGGGACGGCGTCGATCCGGTTCCATCACGCATCGGGGCGGCTGGGCGGGATGCCGGGGATGTGGGGGTATGTCAAGGGTGGCATGGGGATGGTGTCGTTCTACTTCTGCGATGCGGCGCGCGAGGCGGGAGCGGTGGTGGCGAGCGGCGTGGGCGTGGCGCAGATCGTGCCGGGTGAGGGTGTGGTGCTGGAGGGCGGCGAGAGGATTGCAGCGAAGGTCGTCGTGTCGAACACGGATCCGCGCGTAACGCTGCGCTTGCTGGGGGCTGGGGCGGATGCCCGGTGGAAGGCGCGGGTGGAGGCGGTTCCGATCGAGGGCTGCACGGTGAAGCTGAACGTTTTGCTGCGCGAGCTGCCGAATTTTGTAACCAGACCCGGCACGAATGAGCCGCATCACTATGGCCAGATCAACGCACCACTCAGCAAGGAGGAGTGGAAGGCGGGATTCGCGGCGGCAAAGCGAGGCGAACTGGGCGAGGCGTTGTGGTGCGAGCTGTACTTCCAGAGCGTGCACGATCGCAGCGTGGTTCCGAAGGGGATGCACACGATGAGCGTCTTCGCACAGTATGTGCCGTACACCTTCGCCAATGGCAGCTGGGATGCGCGGCGCGCGGAGGTCGAGCGGCTTGCGCTTCGATCGCTTGGGCGGTTCTGCTCGAACATCGAAACGGCGGTGGTGGAGGCACAGGTGCTGGGACCACCGGATATCGAGCAGAAGGTGGGACTGACCGGCGGACATATTTTCCAGGGGGAGTGTCTGCCTGCGTACATGTGGTCGAAGCGGCTGACGCCACGCACGCCGATGGCGGGCGTGTATTTGTGCGGAGCATGCACCCATCCGGGGGGCAGCGTAATCGGCGTGAACGGGCGCAACGCGGCGATGGCCGTGCTGCAGGACCTGGGGACAAGCACGCGTGGGTGATGCCCCGGCCGTTGTGCCGAATGCGGCCACAGCGACGCAGCCGCGGCTGAAGCGGGCGCTGCGGTTCCGCGACCTGGCGGCGTTTTACGTGGCGACGGGGCTGAGCGTGCGCTGGGTGGCGACGGCGGCTGCAGCAGGGCCGTCGTCTCTGGTGGTGTGGATTTGCGCGCTACTAGGATTCTTTGTGCCGCTGGCGGCGAGCGTGATGGAACTGTCGTCGCGCTATCCGCAGGAGGGCGGGCTGTATGTGTGGACGCGCGAGGCGTTCGGCGATTCGGCGGGATTTCTGAGCGCGTGGATGTACTGGATGTCGAATCTGCCCTACTTCGCGTCGTTTCTCTACTTCGGAGCCGGGGCTGTGTTGTTTCTCCTCGGGGAGCGTGGGCATGCGTGGTCGGCGAGCCCGGTGTACTTCATGACGTTTGCCGTGGTGTGGCTTGCGATCATCACTGCGATCAACATCCTCGGGCTCGAGGAAGGGAAGTGGCTGACCAACATCGGATCGATTGGGGGATGGCTGCCGATTGTGATTCTGGTGGGGCTGGCTGCGGTGTCGGGGCGGCGGTTTGGAATCGCGACACATTTCGATGGGGCGACGATGATGCCGCACGCGTCGCTGAAGAATGCGGTGTTCTGGTCGACGATCTTTTTTGCCTTTGCGGGATGCGAGAGCGGCTCGTTCATGGGCGAGGAGATCGAGAATCCGCGGAAGACGATTCCCTGGGCGCTGCTGGCAGGCGGAACGGTGATGACGCTGGGGTATTTCGCGGGGACAGCAGCGCTGCTGACGGCCTTGCCGCCGGATGCGGTGTCGGGTGTGGACGGTTTCATGCGCGGCATGGCGACCTTGTGCGGGCGGCTGCATGTGGGATGGCTGGTGGCGATTATGGCGGGGCTGATGGCGTTGAATGCCATCGGAGGAACAGCGTCGTTCCTGTCGTCGACCTCGCGGCTGCCTTTTGTAGCCGGCATCGATCGCTATTTGCCGCCGGTCTTTGGCAGTGTGCATCCGCGGTTCCGCACGCCGTGGGTGGCGATCGGCGTGTATGGACTGGCCGGGATGATCGTGGCGGCGCTGGGGCAGGCGGGAACGACGGTGCGCGGCGCTTACGACGTGCTGGTGAGCATGGGGATCATCACGTATTTCCTGCCTTATCTGATCATGTTTGCTGCAATGGCCAGGCTGCAGGGGCGGGCGGCGGGACCGGAGGTGCGGCGTGTGCCGGGCGGGCGGCCGGTGGCGCTGGCGCTGTCGGTGGTGGGATTTGTATCCACGGCGGTGACGATTGTGCTGTCCGTGATTCCGGCCGATGAGGAGCCCGACAAGGCGCTGGCCGTGGCGAAGGTGCTGGTTTCGACGGTGGTACTGATTGCGGCGGGGACGGTGACCTTCTGGATTGGGAGGAGAAAGAGAGAACAGGGAGCAGGGGATAGGGAGTAGGTGTGAGGCTTCTGGTGCTCAGGCGGCTCGTTTTCGCTCCTGCTTCCTTTTCTGCTTCTCCGTTTCGATGCGTTCGTGGAGGAGCTCCTTTGCGCGATCGAGTTCGCGGCGGCGGGATGCGCTGAGGCCTTTGCCCGCGCGATTGATGAAGTAGGTGAGCATGCGCATGCCGGAGCCGGGACCTTTGGGCGAGACCTTCTTCGAGGCGAGCGATCGCGCGATCTCTGGCGCCGAACGGGTGAAGAGGTCTTTGGGAGGATGCGTTGAGTCGGTGGTGACAGTGCGGACCCAGCGCTTCTTCGAGGCATTACCGGAGGGGGTCTTCTTCGCAGCGGGCCGCCCTCCTGGCGGAGACGACTTCTTCTTTGCTGAAGGGGACTTTTTTGTGGCCATTCTCAATGCCTCTTGAAGTACTGGACGGCGCGCTCATGTTGTTCGGCTTTCTCACGCGAGGAGAAGGTGCCGAGGTTGCGGCGTTTGCCGGTGGAGGGGTTCTTCTTGCGGGAGTAGAGGCGGTACTCGCCCGATTTGAGTTTGCGGATCATAGGTGAAGAGATGCGATCCGGAGGAGGCGGGGAAGCCTGCGGAGAGCTGGCGACGGGATGTGGGGGCAGGGTGCTTTATTCCGGATCCTGCTCCATGCTTGCGCGGATGGCGGAGAGGTAGGGTTCGGGGAGGGGGCACTTCTGCATGTTGCGGTCGACGGAGACGTGGACGGTTTCGGCATCGGCGAGGAGGATAGGTTCGGGAGAGTCGGAACGGGATGCGAAGATCCGGTAGGCAAATTTGATCACCGAGGTGCGCAGGCCGGAGACGCGGGTCTCGATGGTGATGAGGTCGTCGTAATGGGCCGGGGATTTGTAGCGGCAGGAGGCTTCGACGACGGGGAGGTGGCAGTTGTGCTCCAGTTCCATCTGTTTGTACTCGAAGCCGAGCTGGCGGAGGAGTTCGACGCGGCCGATTTCGGCCCAGATGAAGTAGTTGGCGTAGTAGGCGACGCCCATCTGGTCGGTTTCTGCATAGCGAACGCGCAGGGTGGTGGTGGATGGCATAGAGGCAGGGTAACAAGGGTACGGCCGTTCATTAGCCGGTAGCCTGTGGCCCGGAGCCGGTAGCAACGCGCAGGCCCAGGGATGTAGCAGTCTTGTTGGGTGCGGAGGCTCGGGCTTTAGTTGTGGATGGTGCTGACTGCGGCGAGGGTTCCGGCGGCGGCGTGGCCTGTATCGGACGCGGCGGGAGCGGCGGAGGTTCCCGCTGCAGGGGCGGCTGAGGCCGTGGCGGTATCGCCGCTGGGGCCGAGGCCCAGCTTAATCAGAGCGCGAGAATCCGGGGTGAGCTTGGTCTGCCAGCCGTGGTCGGCCTGATACTTCTGCATGGCAGTCTCAGTGGTTGCGTCCCACTGGCCCGAGGCTGGGCCGGGGAGGTAGTGCTCGCGGATGAGGGCGTTCTGAATTTCCGTTGCGCGCTCGGGCTCGATCTGACGCTGGCCAGGCACGAAGCGATGCTTCTTCGCGTGATGGTGGCGCGCATGGCCGGAGGTGGCAGCGCGATGCGTCCGCGTCGCGAAGGCGGGCGTGACGGTCAGGAGCGCGGATAACAACAGGATCTGCGAGGTTCTGAAGAGAACCATGCAAAAGGTACCTCAGTAAGAACATTTCGGCAATCTATTGGAGCAGGGTATCGCCGGGCGACCCAAATTGCAACAGAAACTGCCGGGGCTCCCCGAACTTCGGTGGGGAGCCCTTGCAGTGAGTGGGATGCGAGGTTACGGCAGTGTGCCGCCCAGGATCTGCGTGCCTCCATTGGGTTTCTGTGGATCGACGAGTTCGAGGGCGACATCGTCGCCGGAATGCAGGCCGGCCACGATGGTCTGGAACTCCTGGAGGTTGTGGATGGGGTGGCGGTTGAGCGAGGCGATGACCCAACCCTGGAAATCGCCGACGTGGATTTCGTCCGCGAAGGAGCCCGGCTTAACGGACTGGATGAGCACGC
>JBKICP010000151.1:0-3622 GCA_046567085.1 Acidobacteriota bacterium | reverse complement strand
GATCAGCGAAAACTTTTATCGCATGGTGACCGACCATCATGCGTACTGTACCGGCGGCACCAGCAACGGCGAGTTGTGGCAAGCTCCCGACGCGATTGCGACGCAGTTGGGGCCGGCCGCGCAAGAGTGCTGCTGCTCCTACAACATGATGAAGCTGTCGCGGCACCTCTTCGGTCAGGATCCCGATGCGAAGTTCTTCGACTACTACGAGCGGCTTCTGATGAATGTGCGCTACGGCACGCAGGACCGCAACGGCATGCTGATGTATTACGTCTCGCTGCAGCCGGGCAAGTACAAGACATTCGGCACGGAGTTCGACGCGTTTTGGTGCTGCACAGGAACCGGATCGGAAGAGTATTCGAAGCTGAATAATTCGATCTACTTCCACGATGAGAACGCGGTGTACGTGAACCTGTTCATCCCATCCACCCTCGACTGGAAAGAACGAGGGCTGAAGCTGGAGCAGACGACCAGGCTGCCCGAGGATGATCGTGTGACGCTGACGGTGAAGGCCGCGCCCTCGGTACCCACCGCGCTGAAGATCCGCGTGCCGTATTGGGCGACCGAAGGCGTTGCGTACAGCATCAACGGCCAGCAACAGAACGTGGCCGCAACCCCTTCCACCTGGGTCACGCTCGAGCATGACTGGAAACCGGGCGACGTGATCGCGATCGACATGCCTCTTACGCTGCACATCGCGACGACGCCCGACGATAAGCAGGTACAGGCCGCCATGTACGGCCCGCTGGTGCTGGCCGCGGTGCTGGGCACCGAAGGGCTGACGACTGGCATGATCTACGGCGATTCGGGCCCCGGCGGCTACGATGACGGCTACCCGATGCCCAGTGTGGATCTGCGCCCGCACATGCACCGCGGTCCCGACGGGAAGCTCGTCGAGGGGCCGGCTCCGCAACCGGGCACGATCTGGTTCGAGCGCGCCGAAGGCTCACGTGAGTATCCGCTGCAGTTTCGGACGAAGGGCCGCGGACCGACACACACACTGGTGCCGCTCAACCAAATCATGGACGAGCGCTATTCGGTGTATCTGAAGAACGTCACTGCGTGATGGGAAGGGGCTCTTCCACAACCACGTAGCGGTCACCGGTGACGTTGTGAAGTGTCTGGCGGATGCCGCTCGGCCATTCGATTTGCACCGTTCTTGCCGTACTTTCCGGACCAAGGCCGAAGTGTGCGCGCACGTCGCTCGCTGACAGGTAGCTCGCGGAACTGGTAACCGTCGCCCACTGTGAACCGGCGGCGGTGTCGATCCGGATTACGGCGCCGATTCCGTCGCGATTCGAGCGATGGCCGACGAGTCGAAACCCGATCCAGTGATTTGATGTCTCGGTGCGGTTCATCAGGATGTGCGCGGGGCCGCCGTTTTCCGTAATCACGGCATCGACGCGCCCGTCATTGTCGATGTCGCCGATCGCCAGACCGCGTCCGGCCCACTGCTGGTGGAAGACGGATTTGGAAATGCCGCTCACGTCCACGAACTTCTTTCCGCCCATGTTGCGCAGCAGCAGCGGCGGTTCGCGGTAGTGCAGTTCCGGAAAGCTCTTCTCGATTGTGTCGAGGTCGTGCCCCTGCGCGATGAGCAGATCCTTCCAGCCGTCATTGTCGTAATCCACGAAACGGGCTCCCCAGCCGGAATGCAGGAGCGTCATCCCCGCGAGACCGCTGATGTAGCTGTCATAGCTGAACGTCCCCTCTCCCTCGTTGTGAAAGAGCGCGTACTTCTGGTTCGCCAGGTTGTCCACGAACACGTCTGGACGGCCGTCGTTGTCATCGTCGGCGAAGTCGGTCCCCATCCCGGCGAAGGTTCGGCCGTCGCCATCCACCGCGACGCCGGCCACGAGGCCGGTCTCCTCGAAGGTGCCGTCGCCCTTGTTATGGAAGAGGTACTCGACCATGGAGTCATTCGCCACGAAGATATCCGGGTGCCCATCGCCGTCGTAATCGGCTATCGATATTCCGAGTGCCTTCGCTGGCTTATCGAGGCCGAGTTTGTGCGCTTCCTCGGTGAAGGTGCCATTGCCGTTGTTGTGATAGGCGAGCATGGCGATCGGCGGAAACACATCGGGGTGACAATAGCCGCGGTTGTCGCGCGATCCGCACCACACGTCGTCCCAGTCCCACTGGACATACCGTAGCACGACCAGATCCAGATATCCGTCGCCATCCAGGTCCACCCACGCTGCCGAGGTCGACCAGCCGTCGCCTGCGACGCCGGCCTTCGCGGTCACGTCGGTGAAGGTACCGTTGCCGTTGTTGTGGTACAGGTGATTCCCGCCCAGCGAGGTGATGAACAGGTCCTCGTAGCCGTCGTTGTCGTAATCGCCGACGGCGACGCCCATGCCATAGCCCACACCCGCAAGCCCGGCCTTCCCGGTCACATCCTCGAAAGTACCGTCCCTCTTTTGCCGATAGAGCCGATTCCAGTATTGTGGACCGGTCTTCTGCGGGATTGTCCCTTTGGGTACGTAATCGCCGAAGGGCGCGCCATTTACGAGGTAGAGATCGAGCCGGCCGTCGTTGTCCTCATCGAAGAGGGCCACGCCCGACCCCATGGTTTCCAGAAGATACTTGCGGGAGCTGTGCGGCGCCTGGTGGAGGAAATTCACTCCCGCTTTCGCAGTCACATCTTCGAAGTCGGCGGGCACCTGGCTTTCCGGCGCAGGGGGAGCAGTCTGCGCGATCGTGCTCATCAGGGCCGCGAGCAACGCCGCTGCTGCCGTCAGCCAGACAGGCGATCGCATCTAATCTTCTTTCGCTTTCCGGGGCGCAGGTGGTTGCACATTTCTGAAGGCTGGCGCGACGTGCAGGCCGATCAGACGAGCCCTGGCGCTGCGGATTCGAAATGTCTCCATGGCTCTCTTTGGCTTTAGGTTGGGCGTGGCAGCGGGTACGGCACTCATCGATCGCAGCAGGTAGTGGTGAATATACACAAGCGTCGAGGGCTCGCGCTCTTCGAGGGGGCGATTTGTCGAGCAGGCGCGAATCGATCGCGAATTCGGTGATCAATTTGTTGAAGGGGTGACGGAACCGCGGGGCGCCGGCTTGCACGCCGGGCAGAGTTCGCCAGTGATTCCTTCGCCTTCCTCGACGGTGAAGATGCGGTCGATCGCTGGCAGATGAAGCGCTTCCTTGGTTCCGTCGGGCCAGTGAATTTCCACGGACCCCACGGCGGCGTAGCTGAGCCCGAAATGCGCGCGCATATCGTTCGAAGAAAGATAGCCGCCGCCACTCAGAACGTCCTGGCGTTGCCGTATCCCGCCGGCGGTGAGATAGAGGGTAGAGCCCACGGCATCGCGCGGGCTTTTGGATCCGCCGATCAGGCGCAGCTCGACCCAATGATGGTGGTCGGGGTTGACGTTGCGCAGCAGCACGGGCGCTCCATCGACATTGTTGATGACAACGTCGATTTTGCCATCGTTGAAGAGATCGCCAAACGCGGCTCCGCGGCCCACGCTCACCGTTGCGAGGCCAGTTCCCTCGACGGCCGGAACGAGGTCGAACCGGCCGTTGCGCAGGTTATGAAACAGCAGCGGGCGCTGAGCGTAGCTCAGGACCCCAGTCCGGATGCTGATCGACTTCCGGATACACGTGGCCATTGACAATC
>JBKICP010000150.1:0-3603 GCA_046567085.1 Acidobacteriota bacterium | reverse complement strand
ATCTCTGATGACCATTGTGGAAACCATTGGCGCGAGCACCGGGGAGCCGATCCGCGTGGATCGCCGCCCCAAACTCAAAGAGCGACTACAGCACCACATCACGAGGAGCAAAATGACGGAAATTGCTGCAATTCACGCGCGGGAAGTCCTGGATTCACGCGGAAACCCCACGGTGGAAGCCGATGTCGTTCTCGAAAGCGGCGTGCTCGGACGCGCCATCGTCCCCAGCGGCGCCTCCACCGGCGAGCACGAGGCCGTCGAACTCCGCGATGGCGACAAGAGCCACTACCTCGGCAAAGGCGTCCTCAAGGCCGTTGAGAATGTCGAGAGCGTCATCGCTCCCGAACTCACCGGCATGGATGCCTCCAACCAGCGCCTCCTCGACGCCACCATGATCTCCCTCGACGGCACCGAAAATAAAGGCCGCCTCGGCGCCAATGCCATCCTCGCCGTCTCCATGGCTGCCGCGCGTGCCTCCGCTACCGAGCTCAAGATTCCCCTCTACCGCTATCTCGGCGGCGCCAATGCCTCCGTCCTGCCCACGCCGATGATGAACATCCTCAACGGCGGCGCCCATGCTGACAACAACGTCGACTTTCAGGAATTTATGGTCATGCCCGTCGGCGCCGAGCGCTTCTCCGACGCGCTGCGCTGGGGCGTCGAAGTCTTCCATACCCTCAAGGGCGTGCTGAAGAAGAAGGGCTACAACACCGCCGTCGGCGACGAAGGCGGATTCGCGCCCTCCCTCAAATCCAACACCGAAGCCATCGAAGTCATCCTCGAGGCCATCCAGCTCGCCGGCTACAAGCCCGGCGAAGAAATCGCCATCGCTCTCGATCCCGCCTCCAGCGAGTTCTTCGACGCCGAGAAGAAGAAATACGTCTTCAAGAAGTCCGACAAGAGCGAGAAGACCAGCGAAGAAATGGTCGCCTTCTGGGCGGACTGGGCCCGCCAGTATCCCATCGTCTCCCTCGAAGACGGCCTCGCCGAGAATGACTGGGACGGCTGGAAGACGCTCACCCGCGAGCTCGGCCAGCAGATTCAGCTCGTCGGCGACGACCTCTTCGTCACCAATACCGAGCTGCTGCAGAAGGGCATCGAGGAAGGCGCCGGCAATTCGATCCTCATCAAGCTGAACCAGATCGGTACCGTCAGCGAAACCTTCGAGGCCATCGAACTGGGCCGCCGTTACGGCTACACCTCGATCATTTCGCACCGCAGCGGCGAGAGCGAGGATACCTTCATTGCCGATCTCGCGGTCGCCACCGGCGCCGGCCAGATCAAAACCGGCTCCGCCTCCCGCACCGACCGCATCGCCAAGTACAACCAGCTCCTCCGCATCGAAGAAGAGCTGGGACAGACCGCCGAGTTTCTCGGTCTCGAATCCGTGAACTTCGGCGAATAGTCAGTGGGTCAGGAAGGCCGCAATGGGAAAGGGCACACCTTTGCGGCTTCCGGAGAAATCGCGGTTGGCAGGCGAACGACGTCACGGCGTTCCGAAAAATCGATGGTCCGCCGTTTTGTAAAAGGGCACGACCTCGGTCGTGCCGCAAAGGGTTTAAGAGGAAACAGGGCTTTAGCCCCTGCAGCATGCGGTTCGGGGCCTGCAACGTTTCCTTCATCTGTACCCGCCACCGGGGCGCTTCGATCGCCGAAACGCCTCAGGTGGTGCTGTTGAACGTGTCTCCACGTCGAGACATTGGGTCCGGAGCCGCACCGTCGCGGCCTCCTAACCGATGTGCTTCACCGGGGGCCTTCATGCGCCAATTCGCGTGCCTGCTTTTCTTTGCATCGGTGCCGCTGCTGGCGGCCACAACCGCTAAACCCGGGCCTGCCCGCCCGGTCGCTTCCGCCCCGCAGGAAACTCCGCCCGAACATCCGATCACCGCCGCGCAGGTCTACCAGATCCTCGAGCTGACCGGAACCAACACGCAGAAACGCGAGATGCTCGAAGGCCTGCTCCCGCACCTCAGGGAAATGATGCCGTGGATGCCCCCCGACGTCGTCGCCGACCTCGAGCGTACCCTCGCCGCGTCGGACTTCGAAGGCGCCATGGTGCGCTCCTTCCGGCAACACCTCTCCACGGAAGAAGCGGCCCGCATCATCGACTTCTACCAGTCGCCCGCCGGCCGCCATATGATCGCCGTCATGCCCACCGTGCTCAACGACGGCCAGGACGCCGTTGCCGACCTCGGCCAGCAGGTCATGCTCGAAGTCATGCAGCGCCATAAAGACGAAATCGACGAAGCGGCGAAGGTCTATCGCGAGGAGCATCCCAACGACGCGCCGCAGCGATAATAGAAGAAGGCGGAATGCGGAGCCCCGGCTCCGCATTTTCGCGTGTGCAGCTGAGCCACTGACAGAGGAGACTTCGTGCCCGCTTCAAAAAAACCTGTTGTCCTGACCATTTTGGACGGATGGGGCTATCGCCCTCAGATCGAAAACAACGCCATCGCCCTCGCCCGCAAGCCCGTCTACGACAAGCTCCTCCGCGACTTTCCCAACACCCTCATCCACGCCTCCGATCACTTCGTCGGCCTCCCCGACGGCCAGATGGGCAACAGCGAAGTCGGCCACCTCAACATCGGCGCCGGCCGCATCGTCCAGATGGACATCACCCGCATCGATGCCCTGATCGCAAGCGGCGCGTTCTTCACCCACCCCACCATCGTCGAAGCCCTGCAGAAAGCCCGCAAAACCCAGCTCCATCTCTTCGGCCTTCTCTCCGACGGCGGCGTCCACTCCCATCAGGAGCACCTCTACGCACTGCTCAAAGCCGCCCGCCAGCAGGGCGTCGACAAGGTCTTCGTCCACGCCTTCATGGACGGACGCGACACCCTCCCCACCAACGGCGCCGGCTACATCGCTGCGCTCGAGCAGAAGATGCGCGAATTCGGCGGCAAACTCGCCAGTGTCTCCGGCCGCTACTATGCCATGGACCGCGACCGCCGCTGGGAGCGCGAAAAGAAAGCCTTCGACGCCATGGTCAAAGGCCAGGCCGAAGGCGGCGCCTACAAGGACCCCATCGCCCGCATCAAGGAGTCCTACAACAACGGCACCACCGACGAGTTCATCATCCCCTTCGTAGTCACCGACGAGCACGGCCACCCCAACGGCCTCATCCGCGACGAAGACGTCTGTATCATGTTCAACTACCGCGCCGACCGCGCCCGCCAGATCACCCGCGTCCTCGCGCGCAACAGCGGCCTCAGCAAACAGGACGGCAGGGAACTGCAGTCCTGGGAAGAGCTCGACGCCACCATCCCGCGCAGCGAAATCCCCGGCAAGCTCCACTACGTCTGCATGACGCAGTACGACAAAAACTTCACCCTGCCCATGATCATCCTCCCGGAGTCCATGGAGAACCTGCTCGCCAACATGATGGCCCAGGCCAACCTCCGCAACCTCCGCGTCGCCGAAACCGAGAAGTACGCCCACGTCACCTACTTCTTCAATGGCGGCATCGAAACCCCGTTTCCCGGCGAAGATCGCATCCTCATCCCCTCACAAAAGGTCGCCACCTACGACCTCGCGCCCGAAATGTCCGCGCAGGGAATCGCCGACACCGTCGTCCAGGCCATCAACGACACCGCCTTCGACGTC
>JBKICP010000149.1:0-13336 GCA_046567085.1 Acidobacteriota bacterium | reverse complement strand
GATCGCGTCGGCGTCGGGAACTTCCTTCGCTGTGACGGCGGTTACTGTGGAATGCGTCCCGGCGGACTCCATGTAGGAGAGCGCGTCGGACGATATGCCCGCAGCCGGTGTAAGCTCTGGACTCATTCGGCGAAAGTACCCGCAATCACCATCTCGGAAACCGTCACCATCGCTCCGCTGATCGTGCCGCCGAAGGATAGTTGCACGACGGTTGCGCTGCCGGCGCCCGGAACGTCGGTTCGCTGTACCACTCCGGACCGCGATACGACCTGGCCGTTGAGTGTTCCGCTCACGGTGTAGGAATACCCCACTACCTGCGCGTTCGACGTCGAAATGTACAGGTCGTAGACGACTGGCTTGCCTTGTGCCTCCCAGACGCCGCAGAGGACCGGATTGTTCCAGAACCGGCAGATCGCGAAGGGTCCGGGAATCAGGTAGGCGTACAGGCCAGACGACTGCGCCTGTAACCCCGCAGCCAGCAGGAAAGCGATGACGACGAACCGGAGGGTGTCAGTAATACGGGACATAGTGGGTGGTTCCAGCGACGTTGATGACGATGCAGGCGACGGCGCTTGCAAGCGAACCGCAGTTGGTCGTCGCGGCGGTTGTGCCGCCATACGAAATCTGGCCGGCGGCCGCTGTTGCCGCTGCCGCTTCGACGATGATCGGCTGCGCGAAACTGGCGGAGGTCGGCGAAAGCGTCACTTCTGTTGTAGGGGAATACGCTCCGCCGCAACTGTTCGTGTAGCCGATGACGAGATCGGCGCTCCCGGCGGTTTGCGTCCAGCAGTTCGCATTGTTGTTCCCGGACAGCAGCACATAGGCCGTTCCGCCAAGAGCGGAGCCAAATGCTGCGAGCGAAGCGTCTCCGGTCGAGGTGACGGAAACTGTGCCGCCCTGCGCCTCAAGATTCCCCGTTACCGTGCAACTTCCGCTGAGAACGCAAGCTGTGCCGGTGATCTTCGTGGCCGCGATCGAACCGGCGAGCATCGTGTTCGTCACGGTCCCGGTATCGGCAGACCCTACCAAAGTCCCCGCAGCCGGAAGGGTCCACGAACCAGCAGCCGGCACGTTCAGAGTCCAGCTATACGCCCCGGCGACGGCCATGTTACCGGCGAGCGTAAGCGTGCTCGAGCCGTTGTTTACGCCAGTTCCACCATAAGTAGGGCTTATAAGTGTGCCGCTCCACGCGCCGCTCGTAATGCCGCCGGTTACAGCCAGCGTTCCGCCGATGGTGGCGTTCCCGGTGATTCCCAATGTGCCACCGACAGTCGTATTCCCGGTCAGCGTCGAAGTTCCGGTGACCGATAGGTTTGCGCCGAGTCCGAGGCTCGAAAACGTGGGGCTCGCGGTATTCCTGAGATCCTGCTCGACTGCGGAGACATCGGACTGCTCAAGACTCACGGCCCCGCTGCGCGAGTTGAAGCTGTAGACGAGCGATCCGGGGTAGCCGGTAAGAGTCGAGATGCTGGCCCATGTCATCGTTCGGCAGACCGGTGCCGTCCCACCGCCATGCAGTGTGACCACCCAGGAGTTCGCAGTTCCGCTGCAATCGACCAGCCCGGACGAGTTGGCGTACAGATTCGAGAAGTTCGTGTTGATCGTGGTGCGCGAGTTCACGAGCAAATCGGTCGAGTTGATGACCGTGGGAGCCTGCGAGTAGGCTGCGGCGCAAAAGACCGATAGCAGCAGGGCAGCGCGGCCGATTCGGTAAATCATTCCGCTCCCACCTCTCCGAAGGAATCGCCGAACGACTGAATCTGGTCGGCGGGATCGACCTGTGAAGTCGAGGGATATCCGGCGCCGGAGGATTTCATCGGGCTTGCCTTCTTCTGGCTCTTCGAGGCCGGATCCGAATTCGCGAACATATCGTTGGTGGACTGCGTGTTGTCGAGACTCATTGCGCGAACTGACTCCATGAGAAGGATTGATTCCAGTTGATTGAGGCCACATTCCAGTCGCCCTGCTCGATGGCGATCTGCCCCCAGACGCCCTGATTCGCCGCGTTCCATTTGAACTGCGCGGCGGACCACGAGAAGTTCGATGCGCCCCACGTTCCGTCGCCCTGGCACTCGTACGCCTGTCCGCTCGGGAAGACGACGGCCGGAGTCACAGTCTGGACGCCCGGGTTACAGACGCCGGAAGGATTGCGGAGCCAGAAGTACCGGGCCGACGCCACCCAGACTTTCGAGAGCGCACCCTCGGTAGCCGTACGGGTTCCGGATGCGCCGCGGTTGACCTGCACGATGCCGTTGTTCACCGCGAAGACCTTCATGGCCTCGGTGTTCATGTAGAGGAATGCGCCATTCGAGCCGGCCGGATTGCCAGTGGCCTGATCGATAGTGAGGTACGACGATCCGACGATGGACGGATCGATCAGGGTGACCTGTGTTGGCGTCCCGTTCGTCGCCAGCGCGTTCAGCGGCTTCGCGAGGTAGGTCGATGGGAGCGTCGGAACCTGGGCGAACAGAGAGCTTGCAATCAGCACGACCGCAATGAGTTTCACGATCTGATTTCCTCCGGCAGCACCAGGCAATCGACGCGGGTGAATACCTCGTCGTTAACGATGTCGTACGCCCGTAGCAGCCTGATTCGAACATTCCCGGACTCGCCATGCGCTCTCCAGGCAAGCGATTGGGGCAATTGCGCCTTGATAAATGAGAACGCCCTGGAATCGTTCGCCATCATGGCTGCCAGCTTTTCAATTTCCGGACGGGAACGGTCGAGCAATTGCTGCATGCTGGACCGGCACAGAAAACCGTCAGTGAGTCTCAAGTCTGCGGCTGCATAAAACTTAAACGCGAGAGGAGAAACCTCCGAAGAAGGTTCTATCGCCACCACGCCATGCGCTTCAAGTTCTGCACGCAACATAGCGGCAAGCGCATCTGCGAACTCCTTATCGCTCATTCGCGAGGTGTTCTCCACATGCGCTTCGAGGACTGTCTTCATGGCCCCTACTCCGCGTCTTCGTCATCGCCCGGATCGCCGCCCGGTTCTTCTCCGGGTCCCTGTTCTTCCGCGTCCGTCTTCAGCTTGAGCATGTCCTTGACGTGCTTCTGGAGGGCCGGGAAACTCGCATGGGCGCCGGTTACCGTCTCGCCCGGCTGATACATGGAGTTCTCGCCTTTTTGCATGGGCGGGTGCATTTCGGTTTCCGTCGAGAAGCCGCCGTTATCGGTGGGGGTAATCGTCATCCGGCGTACCGGATGCGCGTGCTTGCCCGCTTTGCCGTGGCCTTTTTTCTTCATCTTCGCGGTCACTACTGCCATACTTCCAGCCATCTTTTGTCCTTTGTGCGGCAGCAGCCGCGAATAACCTTCAGGCCCACGTAATTCCGATTCCAGACCCGGCTCCAGGCACTCTCGGCATTCCATCCGAGCGCTGGCCCTGATTGCCAGAACCCACCACCATCCGTTCGCGCGCCCCGAACAGCAGGCACGTTGCCGCGATCAGATCACCCGTTACCTCGATGGCCTTGTCCTGCTGATTTCCGGCCAACCGGAACTGCTCAGTCCACTGCGCGAGCTGGCTGAAGACCTTGAACCGGCTCTGCCCCATCGCCTGCGTGAGTTCCTGCAGAAACGTTTCAGGTTCGCCCGGCGCATCCATCGTCTTCACCCCGAGCATTCGATAGCGCTGCGCGACTTTGCGTTCGTCCTCTTTCCCGAGATCGGGGACAGAGACGGTGAACGGTATCCATCGCTGCATCGCGAGCACTGAGGCGTGAACCATCGGATCGACCCCTGAGCGAACGTACTCCATCGTCAGATACATCGTCCCGCTTGCCGGATCGGTCGCAGCCCAGACGGCCGAGACCTTGTCGCCGCGGATGACCATTGCCGCGCCCCGCTTCCACGTCTGCGGGATCGTGATCGGCTGGCAGATGACCGACTGCTCGGAGGTGTGGAAGATGCCCGAGTGCGTCTGCCACCGCAGCAGCATCTGGGACATCTGGTCAACCTGGTCGTCATGACTGGCGTTTGGAAACGCCGCGCACTCGTCAAGGAATGCGTCCACCCATGGCGCGATCAGCGGGTGCGGAAGAAACACGTTCCCGGCTTCGACCTGTGGAGAGATCGCCTGCGCGCGAGCCATCTTGCCGCCCTGCGGGTTGACGGCGACAATCCCCGCGATCCGGCTTCGGAGCGTGTCGATGACTGCCGGCCCGTTCGCTTTGTCCTCGATCAGCTTCAGCGTTGCCCGCGGCGCACCGGCGGCCATGTTCTCGACACAGGCCAGCGTCTCGGTGAACGTCATGCGGTCGCATTTCTGATTCAGTAGGAACTTGTCCGCCCCGCGTCTGCCCCAGTGCCCCCCGGCGATGAAGTCCGAGGTATCCATCCCCTTGAACGCGCAATCGAAACTCAGCGCTTCTTCGTCAAGCGCCGGAAGCGGAACGGATGCAATGTCCTGATACTCGCCCTTCGCATTGCGAACCGTGATCGGCGGAAGAGGTTGTCCCGGGTAGTTCCAATACCGGAACCAGTACCGCTTGAGAATGCCGCCTTCCGCCGGTGACGGCCGCTGCTGGTACTGTCCGGCATAAGCGTAAGCCCCAAGATCGCGCTTGAGGTCCGCAATCTGAATCGGACCGATCCTCGGGTTCTCGCCGGAATACAGAAGTTCACCGCGCTTCGTGCGCGGGTCCGTCCAGCCGATTACGGTCGGTCTCCGCTTCCCTTCGAACTCCATCGGGATGCAAAGGTGATCCCATCCGCCGCGGGAAATCAGATGCCCGGTGAGATCGTCCTCATGAATCCGCTGCTGAATGACGACTCTGGCCCCAGTTCGCTTATCGTCCAGCCGGGAGGACATCGTCTGATCCCACCAGTCGTTCGTATGCTTGCGGACGGCATCGCCTTCAGATGCGCCGTTGGGGTCGTCGCAATTGTGAACGAGAATTCCGTTAGCGAAGTAGTTGTGGTTCTTGCGAATCTTTACGTTGTAGACCCGAGCAGGAGTTGCGGCCCGTTCAATAGAGACGACAGTAACCTCGTAAGGCGCTTCCGGCTTTTCGCCCCTCCGTGCATTGACCCGTGGCAGAACTTGCAGAGCGTTATCAGGTTTGCCTCGGAATTGTTCTTCTTGTCGTAGTCGATGTGGTGAACGTCGAGTTCCTTCCTTGGCTCGATTCTCCAGCACAACTGACAGCGATATCCGTCCCGCTTGCGGATCTTCGGGGCCATTGCAAAGAACTCGCGAGGATAAGCCTCCAGCGAGTTTCCATGGATGTATCTGGTATTCCCATTGCCAGACATCCGCCTGCTGTGCGTTATATTCGCGCACTGACGAGAGCAATGAAGATCCTTGCCGATCTGATTGCGATTCCGCTCTCTCGCCAGCGCACCGCAAACCACACATGGGCGCTCGGACAACGCTGGATTCAATCTCCTTCCTTTGGCTTTTAAGGCTTGACACTCTCGGGAACAGAATGTCTGTTTTCCGCGAACAGCAGATGGCTTTCGACTTACTTCTTTCCCGCATGTGGCGCAATTGGCCTTCACCAATCCGCCCTTGAAGTGATGATTTCCTGGTCCTGTCTCTCCAGCCGTCGCGCAAGCATCGCTGCAGTACAACTTCTTCGGTTGCGCCGCTTTCGATGGAACCCGATAGAACTCCTTGCCGCAATTGGAGCAAGTTAGATCCGAGCGTCCCTCGATACCTTTCTTTCTCCAGCGATAAGTTGTGCCGCATCTGCGAGAACAGAACAGGCCGTTCTGATTCATCGTCAGAGAGCGAGGATCGATCTTCTTCTTGATCGGTTCCCGACACTGCGTACATACCGGAAGATAGGAGTCGCTCACCTACAACCAATTGTGCTGCGTCCAGATATCCTCTGTCCAGCGAGAAATATAGATGATCTTCGGTGGTTGTAAGCTTCGAGCCATCGCTACACGTAACCGTGATGGATGGTCTTCCGGCGGAAGATTCGAAAGCCTCAATCCCCTGCAATTCAGCAGCGCCACTTTTATGATCGAAGCTCTTAACTAGAACCGGAATCTCCAACTCTACAATGTCTTCGATTCTAAGGTTTCCGTGATTGGTCTCAAGCGTTGATCCCGGAGCCAGGCAAACCACGCGCGAGCCGCCCCACCCGGTTGTTCCCGAATCGACCGACGTCGAGAACCTGCGGCCCCCGCGATCATTTTCGAAGTGGCTCTTTACGTTCTGATCGGAACTCAGCCGGAACCGGTTTCCCCAGCGCTTCTGATACCAGGCAGACTCGATCAGTCGTCGGCAGGCAACCGAGTCGCGGACGGCGAGCGCGGAAGCATAGCTCGAGAACACCCAGCGTGTCGAAGGCTTTGAGATCCATTCCCACGCCGGCCATGCCACTGACCAGATTGTCGATTTCAGCGTCCGCGGCGGCTGGTTGACGATGAGATTCTGGATCCGGCCTTCGCTGACTGCCTGCGCGTGATCGCACTCGGCATCGATATGCCAGTTCGGAACGAAGGGCGTCGACGGCTCAATAACCTGCCATGCCTGACGGAAGAACTCACGGAAGAACTGTTCCGCCAGCGCGGTGGAAATGGCGTCCAGGCGGCTGTCCAGATCGGGTAAAGCAGTCACGGCCGGTTGAATGAGAGGTCCACGATCAACCCGGCGTCCACGAGTTTCTGGTAGTCGCCAGTACGATAGCAGCGAGTTTCCTGCCGATTATCCATCTCATCGACGGAATCAGCATTGACGGTGACAACCTCTCCAGGAGTAGGCTCCCAAGCGATATCGATAGGCCGGATCTCGCGCTGAATTTCCTGCCCCGGCGCCACGACGCGGATAAACTCCGGCTTCTCCTCTGCCTGCGGCTCCAGCGCGATCCCCTTCATGTCGATCGTCTCGCCGTGGATCGCGTGTGCGTACCTCGCAGCCAGCAGCTTCGCCGTGATCTCGGCGTGCGCTTCAGGGCTGATAGTGAGGACGGCGTAAGTATGGGTCGATCTCATATTTGGAACTCAGGATGGCGAGCCGGGCTCGTTGAAATGCTCGATGAACTTCGCGTTCGATTTGTAGCCACGGCTTCCAGCCAGTTCGGGAGGAAGAACCAGTTCTGCGCAGTACGGCTTCGTCGGGACAATCGTTCCGAACCGCCTCTTCAGATACCTCGAAACCGTTGCCGTCGTGCTGCCGAGCCGCCGCGCGATCAACTTCGGCGACATGCCGATCTCGAACAGATGCGCGGCCCGGTCGCCATCGAGCCGGTTATCAGTGCGCATCCGGCTTTGGCGCTTTCGGCGGATTCGGCTTGCAGTGCGGCATCCCATTTTCATCTGGAGCGTACAGCCCATTCGGCAACATGGCGAGGGTCGCATCGTGCGCCGCGCAGGCCTGCTGCATTTTTTTGATGTTCCCGCTTATCTCGTTCACCAACGCGGGGGACTTCTGCATATCGGCCAGTTGAGCGGTGCAGGAGTTGAGCTTCAGATCCTGGTACTCGATGATCCTGTTCAGATGCGCGATGGTCAGATCGGCAGGGATACCTTCTGTATCCTGCGCAAGAAGTGGCGCCGCGAGCGCAAGCAACGTGATGAGACGTTTCATAACTGCTCCCGGTAATTCTGCGCGATGAGTGACCCGAAGGCCGCTGGAGCGCTCCCCGCTTCTGCAAGCCACGTCTTCACGAGACACGCCTGCGCCAGGGAGCGGATGAGACTGAATGTGTCGAGTCCGATCTCGTAAATCTGAACGGGAAGTGTCGCCTGCGGATTCCCATTTTCATCCGGCACGGCATGGACAACGCCAGAAGCATCCGTGAATTCCAGTTGCGCGAGATATCCGCTGGCATTCGGCATGGCCGACGCGATGCGGAAGTAATAGGGCAGAGGGCCGATTTTCGTCGCGAACGTCATGTCAGTACCTCACCCGCACTTCGCCGCGGCCGCCATTACAGCCCGCTCGGGAAGTGCTGCCGGAGTTATTCGAATACCCGCCGCCACCACCGCCGCCGGGTATTCCACCAGCCGTGCATGGAATTGTGGTGGATGCGCCGTTACCGCCGCTGACGCCGATCCAGTTCGGAGATCCTCCGAGTCCCTGCGTAGCAGATGCATAGGAGCCGGAGCCACCGCCCGGACCGCCCATCATCGCGGTTGCTCCCGCGTATCCGGTAGTCGGCGTCGTTCCGCTTGCAACGGCACCTGCACCCCAACCGCCTTGGTCCTCACGCATAGGGACATACCCAGGGGAGGCCGCCAGCGCCCCATAAGTGTTCCCTGATCCAGTGGCTAACGTAGATCCATAGCCGTTATTCACAAGGAACGGCATCGGAAAGGAATCCGCGAAGGCAGACCCATTCCAGTACATCCGAACCCCGGACTGATGTGAATTGTTGTAGCTTCCGGTAGTCCCACCATCCGCGCCCACACACGAACCGAAGTAGGAAGCGCCGCCGCCATAAGAAGTAGCCCCCCCACCCATCCCACAGGCGAGACGCCGCCGAGCCCTACCTGGATAACGTAAGAATTCCCCGGCACGACGGGACAAATCGCCACCCCGTAACCACCGCCCGCCCCCCCTGCCCCAGACTGCGCGGTTGTCGCGGAATCAGTACCGCCAATTCCCGCCGCTCCGCCTCCCCATTCCTCGACTGCGACCCAATGCACGCCGGAGGGGATGGTCCAGTTCGTGCAAACGATATTCGTCCCGCACGAGGTCCATACGATTACCGATCCGTCCTGGAGTGTGGTGGTCGAACCGTCGAAGATGTCGGAGTAAAGAGTCGCGGTCCCCGGACACGTCAGAATATTGCTCGCGAACGTCGTGGTCGCCCCGCAGTCGATACCGAATACTCCCGCCGATCGCGTGGCGCCGGAAATCGGGCTTCCGGCCGCATAGCCTTCGAGGATCAGCGGATTTTTACTCTGCGCTCGCGCGTGGGTCGCCAGCAGCAAAGCGATGAGGATCAGCAGGATGATCTGTATCCAGCGTCCGATAATGGCTTGCCGCGCTTCCTTCGCGCGAGCGGCCGAGGCTTCCGCCATGCCAGCTTCCAGGCTCTTGGCCGCGTTGCGGACCGAATCGGCTGTTCCTGCCATCAAATCCACCATTGCGCCACGAAGACCGGCGCTTTCGACGCGCATGATTCCACTGAGGCCTTCCACGAGGCGCTCGTCGGATGTGGCCGCAGGACCTTCGCCGCCCTGAACCGGATCCGCTATTGCCGATGGCACGTGTGGGAAATTATTGGCGTCGAACAGGGCTCCGTAGATCGCGATGGCTTCCTTGCGGTCCCGACTCTTGTCGCCGTGATGCTTCCGCGCCAGATGGCGGTGCCGGGCGAGTACAGCATCGTCGATGTCGAACCCGTCGGCTACGAGGTCCGACCGATTCGCACGCGAGATCAGCAGGTGCGCGAGGTCGAGACTGATGTCGTGCGGCTCAAATCTCACTGCGGAAGCTCCTGCACGTAGAATTCACTGCTCGCGCCGCCGGCGCTGACAAGTTCGACGGAACCCACCAGGTCGCCCGGGCTGAATGGTCCCGGCACGCGCATGGTGGCGCCGACTCCCTGCTGCTGCTGCTGACTCCCGGGCGTGTTGCCGCGGAACAGCCATGCGCGCGGCCAGCCGGTTGTGCCGGGATTCTCGCAGAGATAGACCGCACCGCAGACCGTCGCAGCGTAGATCAGGACTTCCGCCCCATCGGTTACGGGGATCTCAGCGGGCGTGTAGCTGGTCGGGCTATTCATGGGCATCCTGCTGCAGCATATGTCTGGTCTCGCGAATCCCGAGCCGGAAGGCCCACTGTTCGAATGGCGTCACCGGGACGTCGTGGAAGTTTCGCAGTTCCGCCTGCTGGTCCGTAAACTGCGTGCCGATGTCGGCTATCGAGTCCAGCCGGGCCATTTCCTTTTCCGCGATGACCGGAAAGCCGAAATCCATTTACTTCAGCAATGAGGCTTACTTCTGGCTCGTCCCTTCGACGCCGCGCTTGATGCGATCCCATGTGCGGCTCTGAAGTGCGTTCAGGGCTTCATCGCAATGCTCCAGGGCCAGCGCGTTGCAATCGTTGGCGAAGGGTCCAGCCTGGAACGACCGCAGCCGGTCAATCACGATGGCCAGCAGCGCCTCCTGCGTGATCCCGTTTACGCCGGATTCCCTGATCGGGCCGTTTTGGAACCCAATAAAACATTGGCCGACTACAGAATCAGGATGGTTGGGTTGATCCCACTCGATAGAGTAGGCGTGATTCGCGCCACCCGCACCAGGGTCATCAGTGACAGTGATTTTCAACTGCACGGCTTGGTCGCCGCTTACGATGTGGTCTGTGAGTTCTCTCATTTTACTTCAGCGCTCCGATTTTCCGCCCACATGCAATCCAGTCCGTCGCGATGCAGCTCTGGGCCTGCTGCAGCGTCATCCTGTCCGCGCAGATCAGCCGATGGAGAGCCGTCTCGACGACGTCCTTCACGCGGGCTCCGTACTGGCCCGCATAGGGCTCAGCCCACAGATTCTTCCCCGGATCGTTGCTGCCACCGATCTCGAGGCTGACGAAATGGTCGACCTCGCTTGGCGTCGTAGCTCCGTCGCGCTTGAGCACCGCGCGCTTGGTCGCTTCGGAAACCGCCCGCACCGTTGAGGTGTAGTAGCCAGCCACGCAGATGGTCCGGTGGATGGTCTGCTGGATCACAGCGGGGTCGAGAGCGCCGACAATAGCCGCCGGAGGGTAAGCAGCGGAAGGCCCCACGCGATCCGCGGCGAACGCCGGTTCCTCCATGCAGGATCCCATGCAGCCGAGAGCGAGGATAGTGACGATTGCGATGGCTGCGGTTCGGTCGGTCAAAGCTCCGCCTTCTCCATTTCCATCCCGACGCGCACACCGTAGGCGAACCCAGTCAGGAAAGTGGAGATGATGATTTGCCAGCTCTGGGCATCGCAGCGCAGGCCGTGCGCGTCAAGATGCTCCCGCACCACGCAGGCGGCGAGGTCCGCGATTTCCGGATTCGCGCCGGCTTCGAGCGCGATATCGACGAGGCTCACCACACTGGCCGAGGCGTCGCCCGAATGGTACTCGGCCTTCGGCGCGGCATCGTCCGAGAGGCAGATGCTCACCACCGCTTCGTGTTCGCCGGGCTTCGGCTTGAGGCACGCGAGCGCCTCGGTCATCGTTTTCATGGTTGAAATCCGGTATCCAGAGGTATCAGGCGCCCCTCGGCGATTCGTCTACGGGGCTCGTAGGCACTGCAAATTTTGCACACTTGGCCCGAAAAGGCCATAAACTTGAATCTTGTCTTGATTTCTGTCACGCTATGGATCGTGAAGAATACCGGCAAGTGGGGCGGCTCAAGAAAGAATGCCGGGCGGCCGACAGCAAAAAACCGATGTCCGTGCGGGCTGATGACTTCAGCGCGAGCGGCAAAGCGCAAGCATGTCTGTGAGGACACCTCACGAACGGTCGACCGTTCCTTCGACTTCGGCGCCTGATTCCTCTACCGATCCCTCTATCAGCACCTGCCCGCTGCGCAACGCCTCGATCTTCGCGCGCGCCTCCAGCAGCACCCGCTGCTCGGCGAACAGCTGCTCCGGCGTCATGTGGCGCAGATCCTCGCCAGCCGGCGCTACAATACGATGCGCCTCTTCCCAGTCGCCAATTTCTATTGCCGCCTGCTTCAGGCACTCCCGCGCCTCTCGATACGCCGCCGACGCCACGTTACCCATGCGCGTCACCCGCGCCTCCGGCGCCCGCAACTCATTGAGCATCTCCTGCAGCACAGTCAGCCGGTACGCCCTGTCCGCGATCTTCGCCCGAACAAAAGGAGCAGCGTTTTCAAGAACTTGGACTGAAGCCGGGTTAACTTTCACCTCGACCTCGACACCATCCTTGACAGACTTGACAGGGTTCTCAAGCTGAAGCTCGCAAATCCTTAACAGTATCCTTTCGTCTTTGTTCAGACGGCTACCCTGAGACTCCGCACTCTTTGGGCTAAGCCCAGCAGCGACAGCAGCTTGGGATTGTGTCAAGCCCTTTGCGCGCGCTTGGCAGAATAGCTCGTGCCTCTGATTTTTCAGCGCCGCCACAAAGTTTCTTGACTTTCCTCTTGCATCTTTCTTTCAGACTGATTTATTATGGTCTTGTACAGAAGATCAAGCCGCTACCTGCGGCAGGAGAAGGAAAATGACGACGACGAACGATGCAAACGCTGCACTACGCGCCCTGAGTGGCAAGCTCGGCAAGAGCCTCAGTCTATTGCGCGAGAAATACGGACGAGCCGGAGAAACGGACGCCGCCATTGTCGCGCGCATCCAGGCCGAACTCGGGATCGGCCACATCTACGTGGAGGGCGCGCCCGCGCCATTGTCCGACGGCGAGCGTATGTGGCTCCGCCGCAATCTATTCCGCGTGCGGGACGATGGACGCCTCATGCGTGGCGGCAGCCGGGCGATCCTGCTAGCGCCCCACGTGCAGGGTCCGGATACCGATGGATTCCGGCGTGGCGATCTGCTGTCCGACGATGACCAGCGCGCTGCTGTGGCCGACTGGATACGACCGTCCGCGACATGGACTGAGATCCGCTACGTCGCCGCATAACCAGGCCGAAACCCACGTCGTGAGACGCGGTCGCAGCGTAACGCGCTGCCTGATGAGACCAGGAGGAAAACGATGGAAAAGACGTTCGACACAAAATGGACCGCAGCGGTTCAGCGGCATCTCAATTCTAACCCGCGCGTGATCGAGTACCGCGAAAACGAGGATGGCGAACTGTCCGTCAAGTTCGATCCGAGGATTCCGTGCCCGGCGTTTTTGCGGGTAGAGGCGCGCGGCCTCGGGCTTCGCGAGCTGGCTCCTCGCAGCGAAGGCTAACCACGATGGACACCACCAAAGCAGACGAACTACTCGCCACGGCACGCCTGGCGCAAACGGCATTCTGGGAGGCACTCCAGGAACTGGAAGACGCGCTCGGCGTGAAGGCGGACGCCTGCCGAGATCTCGCGGAGGTTACGGTTGATGACCTCGCGGAGGAGTACTCCGAGTGCGGCCACCCGGCCAGCGAGCACTTTTACGAGGGCGACGAGATCGGCGGCTGCGGGCATATCGACGAGCCGTGCCCGTGCCGGAAGTGGGCGCCGCGAGCCGTGGAGGAATCCCATGCGTAGCCTGCCGGTCAACGCGCCGGACGGGAACGGGAGAATATGAGCACCTCGGTCAAGCTCCCCTGCGGTCACCAGATCGCCGAGGACAAACTACTCTCGATAGCGGCCAGAATCGCCAGCGGACGCCGCAAGACTCCAACCGGCGGCGCGCAGCCCGGCGCGGGTCGACCGGCGAAACTGATCGACTGCCCTCGCGGCTGCGGCCATCGCTGCGGAGTCGCCGCAATGCGAAAACACAAGTGCCC
>JBKICP010000148.1:0-7618 GCA_046567085.1 Acidobacteriota bacterium | reverse complement strand
GGGATGAACATCATGAGAATCGCCACGGGAAGCGTGATGATGGCGACCAGCGCGCTGCGCACATGGAACAGAAAGATCAGGCAGACGATGCTGACAATGATCATTTCTTCGATCAGCTTCTCCCGCAGCGTCGCGATGGAGCGAAGAATCAGATCGGAGCGGTCGTAGACCGGCACCAGTTCCACGCCTTTAGGAAGCGCGCTCTTAAACTGGGCGATCTTCTGCTTCACGCGGTTGATGAGGGCTAATGCGTTTTCGCCATAGCGCGCCACGACAATGCCGCCGGCAACCTGGCCCTCGCCATTGAGGTCTGCCGTGCCGCGCCGAATATCCGGGCCCAGATGGACGTCCGCCACGTCGCGAAGGTAAACCGGCGTGCCATCCCCATTAGTGCCGACGACAACCTTCTGAAGATCGGTTACCGACTGGATGTACCCGCGCCCTCGCACCATGTATTCCCGCCCCGTATATTCCACGACGCGACCGCCGACATCGTTGTTACTGCGGCGGATGGCCTCGATCACGCGATTGATGGGAAGGTGATAGGCGAGCAGAGTGTCGGGATTGATGTCGACCTGGTACTGCTTCACGAACCCGCCGATGCTGGCCACCTCGGATACGCCGGGAACGCCTTCCAGCCAGTAACGGACGTACCAGTCCTGAATACTCCGCAGTTGCGAAAGATCGTGCTGTCCTGTTTTATCGACCAGGGCGTACATGTAGACCCACCCGACGCCTGTGGCGTCCGGCCCCAGCGTGGGTGTGACCCCTTCGGGCAGGTTGCCCTGCACTCCCTGCATGTACTCGACCACTCGGGACCGAGCCCAATAGAGGTCTGTGCTGTCGTCAAAGATGACGTAGACGAACGAGAGGCCGAAGAAGGAATAGCCGCGCACAACTTTGACGTGCGGTGCGGATATCAGGGCGGTCACGATCGGATACGTGACCTGATCTTCGACCAGATCAGGGCTGCGGCCCTGCCATTCCGAGAAAACGATGACCTGTTTGTCGGAGAGGTCGGGAATGGCGTCGAGAGGAGTATTCTTGAGCGCCCAAATTCCCCAGGCAACGACAAAAAACAATCCCAGGAAAATGAAGAATTTGTTCCTGCTGCTCCAATCGATAATTCTTTCAATCATGGCGTTTGCACCTTCGGGACCGTGGTTGTAGCTTCCTGTTGTAAGTCGTCAAGGCGCTTCAGGGCGCCGCCGTGCTGCGCCATGAAGGCGTGCGCCTCCTGCTCGTTTCGGAACGCCAGCGCGCTCGGGGAACAGCGGTCAAAGGCGCGAACATAGACAGACTCTCTGCCCGGACTCTCCGCGGCGGGCGACATGCGCATGCAGAGATTCACGTCGCTGCTTTCTACAAACCATGCTCCGGCCGGATCGATGAGCTTGCCGGTTTCACAGTCCGCGACCTTCAGAACACGCAGCGGTTTGCCGGTCTGCTGGGCTTCGATAATGGCGCATCGCACGCAGCAGGTCTCGTATCTCTGCCCGCCGATGGTGACCAGCGCCCGCGTTTGGGCGTGGATCATGCGGCCGGAGAAGGGACAGACCTTCGCCTGCCTGTGGTTGACGAGATACCAGGTGCCGCCGCCCAGAAGGGCGAGGACAGCGACTAAGCCGACCACGCCTGCAACGAAAATTCTTGTGCGCATGACGTCTCTCATTTCTTCTTTCCCATATCCATTCCCGGCATGGAGGCCATCATCTGCTGCATGGCGGCTCCCAACCGGCTTTCGGAATCGATCAGGAAGTTTCCGGAGGCGACGATCTTCTCACCGGGGCCGAGGCCGGCCAGGACTACCGTTTGCCCGTCGAACTGATCTCCGATCTTGATCTCGCGCGGCTCAAAGTACCCGTCGCCTTTGGCGACGAACACCACCTGCCGCGTCCCTGAGTTGAGTACGGCTTCGCTCGGCACAAGGGTCTGGGTTCCGTAGTTCACGTCGAGTTGCGCATCCGCATACATGTCCGGCTTCAGCACGTATCCGGGATTCGGAAACTCCATTCGGACCTTAATGGTTCTGGTTTTCGGGTCGAGAGTGGGATAGATGTAAGTCACCTTTCCGCGATAGGACTTGCCGGGAAGATAGCTAAGCTGCATCTGGGCGGTCTGGCCGACGTGTACATAGGGGGCCTCGTACTCGAAGATGTCCACGTAGACCCAGATAGTGGAGAGGTCGGCGATCTCGTAGAGGTCGGTCTCCGGCGTGACATACGCCTGTTCGTAAGCATTCCGCGTCATCACGAAGCCGTCGATCGGCGAGTAGAGCGTCATCACCCGTGCTGCCTTCCCGGTCGCTTCGAGGTTGTGAATCTGGGCATCGCTGACGTCCCATAGCCGCAACCGGTCCCGGGTTGCATTCAGCAGGGAGTCCGCCTCGGAAGAGACATCCGTATAGGAGGTCTTCGCCAGATACTGCTGCCCCTTGCGCGCAATCAGGTATTCCTGCTCCGTGGACACGAGGTCGGGGCTGTACAGCGTGAAAAGGGGTTGGCCTTTCTTTACCAGCTTGCCGACATAATTTAGATCCACGTTCTCAATCCAGCCGGCGACCTTCACATGGACCCGCGCTATCTTTTCATCGTCCATCTGCAGCAGTCCGACCGTGCGAATGGTCCGTTTGAGAGGAGCGCGGCGCACCGTCGTGTAGGTCACGCCGATCTTCTGTTGGGTGGCCGCGTCCAGTACGACCGTACCCGGCGTCATGTTCTGCATCTCCTGCATAGTCATGCCCGCCATCTGACCTCCGGAGTTCGAGGACTGTCCTTGACCGGATGCGCCAGACATATCCATTCCCGGCATATTTGCCATGCCCTGGTCCGAGTTGGCAGTAGTTCCTTTTCCCTTGTCGGACATATCCATCCCCGGCATGTCCGCCATGCCGGATGATTTCGAGGAGGTTTGCTGCGATGCAATTGTTGCCGCGTTCTGGCTGGCGGCAATGGCCCGTCTGTGCACTGCTAGCCAGTACGCAGATCCTCCGCCAACCAGTATCCCGACTACCAGGAGCGCGATTCCGATGACCAGCGCGCGCGTCGTCAAAGCGAATTTCATAGCTGTTCCTTCCTATTCCGTCAAATCGGTGTTGACCAGCGGCTCCATCCGGGCCAGCGCGGTCTCGAAGTTACTAAGTTCCTGGTAGTAATTCACCTCGTAGTCGAGCACGTACACGAAGTTATCGAGCATGGAGAGAAAGTCCACTTTCCCTACCTCGTAGGACGCCATGGAGGATTCAAGCGCAAGGGATGACTGTGGCACGATTGCCTTCGAATAGAGGCTCATGAGATCGCGCGACGCTGTTGCCGCCAGATACTGCTGCTTGATCTCGAAGTCGACTGCCGTCAGGCGGTCGTCGAACTCCCGCCTGGACGCGTTCAGATCGTGACTGGCTTCGATTACGCCCTCGCGCTGTTTGCTCCGAAAGAAGACTGGAATGTTGATTCCGACCATCACGCCGTGCATATCCGGCATATCCGGACGCTGCTCATAGGTATATGCGACGTTGAAGTCCGGAGCGTATGCCTTCTGGGCGAGTCTGATGCTGTCCTGGCTGCCCTCGATCATCCGCCGGTCCCGTTCGAGACCTGGATCATTCTGGTGCGCCATTGCGTAGAGGTCCTGAAGCGCGTAATGGAAATTTGCCGGGTGGACAGGCGCCGGCGTCGGCAGCGGGGACTCGGGGTCGCGATAGAGCAGAGTGTTGAGACGTGCCTGCGCTGTATGCTCTTCCTGACGCAGGACGATCAGCTTCTGATCGATCCGCGCAACTTCGACCTGCGCTCTGAGAACATCCTGCTGGATGCCCTTGCCGACCCGGTAGCGCGCTTCGGCAATGCTCTCAAGCTTCTGAAGCAGATCCTTGTTCTTCTCGGTAATCTCGATCGCATTGATGTCGTAAAAGTAGGCGTAATAGGCGGTTTTTACCTCGGCAACGACCTGGCGTCGCGCCTGTTCGTATTCCCAGCGCCCTGCCTCAGCCTGGCGATCCGCGATCTTGCCGCGCAGTCCGAGTTTTCCAGGAAAGGGGAGATCCTGACTAACCGTAAGTCCCCGGTAACTGGAGGGGTCTCCCTGCTGCACACTGAATGGAGTGATGTTCCCCATCCATCCGCCTGAAATCATCGGATCCGGCAGAGAGCGGGCTTGGGGCGCGCGGGTCTGCTGCGCCTGAAAGCGTTCGGCGGCGCTTTTGATGGCTGGGTTCCGTGCGAGCGCAACCTCTACCAATTGCTGCAGCGTGACCTCCTGTTCTGTCGGAGAGCCAGATGTTTCCGCCTGACCGGAGGACGAACTGATGGGCACGGATTGCGCCGGCGCACCTGAAGCCTCAGCGACGGGCGCGTCAGCGGCCTTCGAGCCACTGGGACTCGTTTGAGCTCCGGCCAGAGTTGCGCACAGCAGCGTGGTTCCGACCAAGACCCACGAATATCGTCTGAGAAGACTATTCATGATGGTCTCCCGCTGCGCCGCTTTCCGGTCCATTGGGCGCGGTCCCTACCGGCCCGCTCGCGGGGCCGTTGTGCGTGAAGATCTCGTCTGCGGCCTGGTCGAGCAGCTTGCGAGAGAGCGGTGCTTTCAGGTCGAAGGTGAAGGTGTCCCGATAGCCGAAAACGAACAGATGATATGGGTCCGGATCTGACAACGTCTGAAGATCGGCCCAGCGCCAGCTCCGGCTGTCTTCCCGCGAAGTCGTCACATAATCAATTCCGTCCTGCCTGAACCGCAGCACACCGTTCGTCCCGGATGTGAATGCGCGATGGCGAACGGGAATCGTGGCTAACGCAGGAGCGTCCGCTTCTGGATCTGCATTCTGGGATGGCCGTCCAACAGCTTCCGCCACGTTCGCCGCAACGGCCGGCGGCAGTGCCTGTGTAAAGTCAAACCGGTACCTCCGCTCGCCGGGCCGATGCAGGCTGCGATTGAGATAGGTTTCGACGACCAAACGGTGAGGAGCGATGAAGACGGTACGGATTTCCCCGAAAGTCCATCGGAGGCTATGGTCATTGGCAGCGCGGAACTCAACTCCCGTTGGATCGATCAGAAGCGTTCCATGATCGCCTGGTATGAAGTCGGCGCGATGCATTCGTGCGGGGCTTTCCCAATTGAACGAGGCCGTTGCCGGATGATTCTGCCGTCCTCCCGGCTGTTGCGGCGCCTGTGCGGACATCGAAATTGCGCTCAGAGTCACGGCAATCGTCGGCAGGAGGACGGCCCTCGTCTTTCGTGTCCAGAATCCAGAAAACATAAGCGGAATCTCCGTACTTGGGTGCTCTTCGCCCGCTTGGCGGGCAGAGTTGTGTGGGTGTTTAAGTGTGTGCACTGCGGCTGAGGCAGCAGAGGGTGGATTCTCGGAACTACAATCCGAGGGCCCTCGACGAAAAGAAAGGGAAGGTTAGATCAGAAACGTGCAGAGAGCGGTGCGGGATGGCCGAAAGAGGGGTGGCCCTTCGTGCGGAACCGTCAGTTCTTGCCTCTCAGCGACGCCGATGAGTGCACTCGCAACCTGGCCATGCGGCATCGCCAGATCTGTCCTGCCCTCTGTCGCCTTTTGCTCTATCAGCGGTGTCGCTGGGTGAGACGACGGATTGCAGCAGACAGGCACGGCAATTTCTGGTCCCGTCCTGTCAGTGAACTTCGCGCCGGTTGTTTTCGCTGTCATCGGGCACTCGGAACTGCAGCACTTCATAGAGTGCATCGCTTGATGGCAGGGAGCTACGGCGAGCGCAGGCATTGCTGCAAGAACGACGAGCAATCCCGCGACGAATTGGGCGAATCGCCTCATGCTTGTGGCTCCAAGATTCCCAGAGTTGGCATCAACCGTCTGTGATCTGAATCACGCGCAACCCTGCATTCTCTCTGCTCGGACGTAAAACGCAGTGCGGTCATTCGGGTCATGCGCCCTGTTAGAAGCATGTTGCTTGCCATTTTTCAAAAATCCAGCTAAATCACTCAAGCCATGAACCCTTGTGCGGAATCCAGGTCCATCTGCTTTATGAGGATCCAACTGCATTGGCTCATTTGAGGCACCGATTGGCGCTTTCAAGGCAAGCAGTCCGGCAGGGCGATTGCATTCACTGGTTTCCGGACGGCTTAATCGCCAACTCGCTCAAACCTCGATGCGCCGCAGCCGCAGAGAATTGGAAATGACCGAAACGGAGCTGAAGCTCATAGCCGCCGCGGCCAGGATCGGACTGAGAAGCAGGCCGAAAAACGGATACAGTACGCCCGCCGCAATTGGCACTCCCAGCGCGTTGTAAATGAATGCGAAGAAGAGATTTTGCCGGATGTTTCGCATGGTGCACCGGCTGAGACGCCGAGCCCGCACAATGGCCCGCAGATCTCCCTTGACCAGCGTGATTCCTGCGGATTCGATGGCGACATCGGTTCCGGTTCCCATCGCAATTCCAACCTGAGCCTGAGCGAGGGCCGGGGCATCATTGACGCCGTCGCCGGCCATGGCGACCAAGTGCCCCTTGTGCTGCATCTCTCTGACAACTTCAGCCTTCTGGTCAGGCAAAACATCGGCCTTGTAGTCGATCCCCAAATTGCCCGCAACCGCGGCAGCGGTTGTGGCGTTATCTCCGGTGACCATCAGCACCTGAAGTCCACTCTTCCTGAGTTCACGAATCGCTTCGGCGGAAGTCGGCTTAAGCGGATCGGCAACCCCAATCAGCCCCGCTGCCCGCCCATCGACCGCCACGCCGAGAACTGTCTGGCCTTGCCGGCGAAGCTCATCAGCCGCTTGATTGAGATTGGCGAACCTGATCGAAAGCTCCGCGAACAGAGCGTCGTTCCCCGCTGCCACGGTCCGGCCCGCCACTATTCCAACGAGACCTTTCCCCGTGATTGAGCGGAAGTCGGTTGCCGGCAGAGTGGCGATTCCGCGTTCCTTCGTGCGCTCCGTGATGGCGCGGGCCAGAGGGTGTTCGCTCGCCTGTTCGAGGCTTGCAGCAAGCTGCAGAATGGTCGCTTCATCGGCGCCGTTCAGCGGAACCACGGATGAGAGGCGCGGCTTGCCTTCCGTCACCGTTCCCGTCTTATCGACGATCAGCGTATCGACCTTTTCCAGTGTTTCCAGTGCCTCGGCATCCCGAATCAGCACTCCAGTTCTGGCTCCGCTTCCGGTGCCGACCATAATGGCCATTGGCGTTGCCAGTCCCAGCGCACAGGGGCAGGCCACAATCAGGACCGCGACTGCGTTTACGAGAGCATTCGCCAGCCGGGGCTCGGGACCGGCAAAGAACCAGGCCACAAACGTGACCATTGCAACCGCGATGACGGTAGGAACGAAAATCGCCGAGACGCGATCGGCGACACGCTGGATGGGAGCGCGGCTTCGCTGGGCCTGGCTGACCATTTTGACAATCTGCGAAAGCAGAGTATCGGCGCCGACTCGATCGGCTTGCATGATGAAACTGCCGGTTTCATTCACGGTCCCGCCCGTCACCTTTGCGCCGGCAATCTTTTCTACCGAGACCGGCTCCCCGCTGATCATCGATTCATCCACGGAGCTGTAGCCATCGAGAACAGTCCCGTCCACTGGAACCTTCTCCCCCGGTCGTACGCGCAGGCGGTCTCCAATCGCTACCTCGTCCAAGGGCACATCCAT